>NZ_JAAAPK010000007.1:0-300000 GCF_009909105.1 Corallococcus exiguus | reverse complement strand
CGCCTGGAACAGCGGTGAGCGGCTGGGGTCGCGCTGCGGCACGAGCAGGTCCACCAGCTGCTCGAAGGGCATGTCCGGATGCGCATACGCGCCCAGGCACACCTCGCGCACGCGGCCGAGCAGCGCGAGGAACGTCGGGTCGCCGGACGTGTCCAGCCGCAGCGCCAGCGTATTGGCGAAGAAGCCGATGAGCCGCTCCACCTCCCGCCGCCCGCGCCCCGCCACGGGCGTTCCCACCACCAGGTCCTCCTGGCCGCTGTAGCGCGACAGCAGCACCTGGAACGCCGCCAGCAGCGCCATGTACGGCGTGACGGCCGCCTTGCGGCTCAGCTCGCGGATGCCCGTGGCCAGGGCTTGCGGCATGGGCAGGCGGTACACCGCGCCCCGGGACGTCTGGCGCGGCGGACGAGGCCGGTCCGTGGGCAGCTCCAGCGCGGGAGGCGCGCCCGAAAGCCGCTCCTTCCACCAAGTGCGCTCGGCCTCCAGGAAGTCACCGGCGAGCGTCTGGCGCTGCCAGTGCGCGAAGTCCGCGTACTGCGCCGGCAGCTCCGGCAGCCGGTGCGGTTCGTTCCGGGTGGCGGCGGCATGGAGCGCGCTCAGTTCGTTCGCCATCCACCCCAGCGACACCGCGTCGCAGACGATGTGGTGCGTGACGAAGAGCAGCGCGTGCTCCTCCGGCGACAGCCGCACCAGCGTGGTCCGCACCAACGGCCCGCGCGCCAGGTCGAACGGCCTGCGCGCCTCTTCTTCCGCGTGCTCGCGCAGGGCCTGCTCCCGGCCGCTCAGGTCCTCCCGCCGGAGCGTCAGCGTCAGTGAAGGGGCGATGCGCTGCACCGGCTGGCCGTCCACGGCGGCGAAGGTGGTGCGCAGCGCTTCGTGCCGGTCCACGACGCCCTGGAGGGCCCGCTCCAGCGCGTCCGCGTCCAGCGCGCCCTTCAGCCGCACGAAGAAGTAGACGTTGTACGTGGCGCTCGTGCCCTCCATCTGCGCCAGGAACCACAGGCGCTGCTGCATGAAGGACAGCGGCAGCGCCTCCGTCCTGGGGACGAGGGGCAGCGGGACACGCTTCTTGCCCGGGGCAACCGGCGAGGAGGTCGTCATGGTGAAGGCCCTGTCAGGTCTCGTAGGCAGCGAAGCCGCGCGAGCGCAGCGTGCGCAGCAGGACGGTGAAGAGGAGGAACCCGAACGCCGCTCCCCCCATGACGGGCCGGACGCCCAGCCGGTCCGCGAGCGCGCCTTGCGACCACACGCCCACCGTGAAGCCGACGAAGAGCAGCATGGAGTTGAGGCTGGCGATGCGCGCCTGCAACTCGCCGGACACGCGCGCTTGGCACAGCGTGGCCAGCCCCGTGAGCGTCAGCATGTACAGCGCCCCCAGCGCCAGCACCGCCACCGTCGCCATGCCCAGCGACGGGGACAGCCAGTACGCCGCCGCCGCCGGACCGATGAGCAACAGGCTCACCTCGAGAAGCCGCCCCCGTCCCATCCAGTCCGCCAGCGTGCCCGCGCTCAGCGCCGCCAGGAACGCCCCCGCGCCCTGCGCCGTCACCAGCATCGACGTGGCGCCCGCGTCCTGGCCGAACACCCGGATGGCCATGACGGGTGCCAGCGCTGTGAACGGGGCGATGCACACGGCGATGGCCAGCGTCCCGCCCATGGCCATGAGCAGCGCCTCGTCCGCCCGCGCCACCTGGAAGCCTCGCGCGATGCCCGCCCACAGCCCTTCGGTCGAAGCAGGCTTCACGGCGGCCGGAGCCCCCCGCACGCCCAGCAGCGACAGCATCACCGCGCCGAAGGAGAACGTGTTGAGCAGCAGCACCCAGCCGATGTCCGTGTGCGCGATGAGCAGCGCCGCCAGCGCCGGGCCGCAGATGCGCCCCAGGTTGGCCTGGGCCGAGTTGAGGCTCAGCGCGCTGTGCAGGTCCTCCTTCGGCACGGAGACGGCGATGAGCGCGGAGAACGCCGGCATGAACAGCGTCACCGCGCAGCCGTTGAGGAACGAGATGACCGCCACCCAGCGCACCGTCAGCCCGCCGGTGAAGGCCAGCGCCGCCAGCGTCCCCGCGAGCACCATCTGCACCAGCGCCCCAATCCCCACCGCGCGGCGCCGGTCGAACCGGTCCCCCAGCGCGCCTCCCAGCGGCGACAAGAGGATGGACGGCAGCCACGTCAGCGCCGCCACTCCGCCCGTCCACTCCGCCCGGCCCGTGACCTTCGTCACGTACACGCCCAGCGCCAGCACCTCCATCCACGTGCCGATGTTGGACAGCGCCGCGCCCCCCCACAGGAAGGCGAAGTCACGGTGCTTCAACGCGCGCAGCGAAGACAGGCGGGACGGAGGAGGCGTGGACACACTCGCTTTCTAATTCACCGAGAGCGCCGGGTGTTCGCGGACTTCCAGTCTGGTTGGTTTGAATGGAGTTCCGGCGGAAACGTGCAGTCCTGCTTCAGTTCCGCCGGGGCAGGCGCAAGATGAAGGTGGAGCCCTCACCCAGGGTGGAGCGGACGGAGAGCGAGCCGCCGTGCAGCTTCGCGAGGGCCGCGGCGATGAAGAGGCCCAGGCCGTGGCCGCGCCCGCGGTCCTCGTCCGCGCGCTGGAAGCGGTCGAAGACGTGGGGCAGGGCGTTGGCGGGAATGCCCACGCCCCAGTCGCGGACGTGGACGAGGACGAGGCCCGGGTTGAGCGTCACGCCCAGCTCGACGTGGCGCGACGTGCCGCTGTACTTCACCGCGTTGGACAGCAGGTTGTTGAGCACCTGGCGCAGCCGCTCCGTGTCCAGCATCAACGACTCCACCGCATCCAGGGCGTGCAGGGAGAAGTCCATCTCCGGTTGCAGCTCGCGCCACTCCTGGACGAGCTCCTGGAGGAAGAGCGTCAGCTCCGTGGGGGCCAGCTTCAGCTCCAGCTTCCCGTCCGCCAGCCGGGAGGCGTCCAGGATGGACGTCACCAGCCCGTTCATCCGGTCCAGCTGGCGCAGGACGGCCTCCGCGGAGCGGCGCTCGTCGTCGACGCCGCGCTTCAGCACCTTGCGCAGCAGCAGCTGCGTGTTGAGCCGCGCGGAGCTGAGCGGCGTCTTCAGCTCGTGCGCCACCCAGTTGATCATCTCCTCGCGGGCCAGGCTCAGCGCGTTGGAGGGCTCGCGCGCGGTGGGAGCCGCTTCGGGGTGGCTTTCCGCGCGGTACTGGAGCGCGGTGCTCACCGCCTGCTCGAAGGTGGACAGGTCCACCGGCTTCGCGAGGAAGGTCTGGGCGGCTTCACGCCCCTGCGGACGCGCCGCGCTCAGGAGCAGGAAGGGCACGTCCGACAGGGAGGACTCGGCGCGCATGGCATGCAAGAGCTGCATGCCCGTCCTGCGCGGCATCATGTGGTCGCTGACCACCAGGTCCGGCGTCTCCGTGCGCGCCAGCAGCAGGGCCTCCTCGCCGTTGTGCGCGCGCACAACGCGGTGGCCCATGTCCTCCACGACCTCGGAGAAGACCTCCAGGAGCGCCTCTTCATCCTCCGCGATGAGGACCAGGCTCATTCACCCACCCCTCCAATGGTGGTGCCCAGCGGCCGGGCCTGTCCGGTGAGCAGGCCCATGGCGGAGCGCAGCGGGGCGAGCACCTTCAGTCCCGTGTTGTTGATCTGGAACTCGCGCAGGTCCGCGGTGTATTCGCTGTCGCGCATCTTGAGCACGGACAACAGGCGGTGCATCTGGCCGTGCAGCTCCACGTAGCGCAGGAGCAGCAGGTTCTCTCCCAGGCTGGCGACGGGCGCGTCGTTGAAGTCCAGCTCCGTGCCGACGATCTTCGACACCTCGCGGGTGAACAAGCTGGTGACCCCCCGCATGCGCAGCTGCATCGCGAGCGCCGCCAGGAAGGTGCGCCGCCGGGCGGGGTCCAGGATGGACAGCTCCAGCTCCGTGAGCCCGTCCAGCACCAGCCGCTGGACGCCGAGCGCGTCCACCTGCTCCAACAGGTCCCGGACGATCGCGTCCGCCTCCAACTCCATGGGCGGCAGGTGGCGCAGCGTCAGCCGGCCATCGTCCAGGAGGGGGGCCACGTCCAGCCCCACGCGCAGGGCGCGGGCCCGGAGCATGGCCGGAGCATCGAAGAAGGAGACGTAGAGCGCCTTCTGGCCCTGGCGCGCGCCAGCCGCGGCGAAGTGCATGGCCACCAGCGTCTTGCCAATGCCCATGCTCCCCGCCAGCATCGTGGTGCTGAGCTCCGGAATCCCCCCATTCATCAGCGCGTCCATCTCCGGCAGGCCGAAGCCCAGGCGCTTGAGCGTGGGCGGCTCGTCCCGGACCTCCAGGGGCACGGCCTCCAGGCGCGGGATGAACTCCACGCCGCTCTCGCGCATGAGCATGGTGTGCTCGCCGGACAGGTGGGGCCGGCCTCGCAGCTTCACCACCTCCACCCGGCGCACCCGGCGGGAGCCATGGGGCTGGACGGACAGCGACAGGATGCCGTCCACCGTGGTGGCCTCCGGCAGCGCCATCAGCCGATCCAATGGATACTCCGTGGTGAACAGGCCAATGCAGTTGCTGGCGGCCAGGCCGATGCCCAGCTCGTAGAGGAACTCGCGCAGCCGCGCTTCGTCCTGCCACAGGTCGCGGATGGAGCGCAGCCCGTCGATGAAGAGCATCGCCGCGCCGCGCTCGCGCACCGTCTGCAGCAGCAGCTCCCGGGCCTCCTTCGCGCCCCGCTTGAGCGCCGAGTAGGCGCTGATGAGGAAGAACGTCTCGCCCAGCACCTCCGGCTGGAAGAAGGCGAAGCCGGACAGGGCCTCCATCAGCTTGTCGTGGGGCTCCGAGGTGACGGTGGCCACCACCACGGGAAGGCCGCGCGCCGCGGCCGCGAAGGCCACCTGGCTGCACAGCACCGTCTTCCCCGAACCGGGCGTGCCGGTGACGATGAAGGACTGGCGAGCGGGGATGCCCCCACCCAGGATGACGTCGAAGCTGGGAATGCCGCTCTGGAAAAGAGGAGTCTTACTGGGCATGCCGGGTTCCGTCGGAGAGGGTCAATGCGCGAAGCTTCCGTCTTCTGGAAGCACGCGCCGGGACAAGGTGCGCACGGGAGGGGAACCGGGCATGTCCAAAGCCCCTCCGCTGTCCCCTTCGCATAGCCGACGCGCCCCGGATGGGGTTGGCTTCGTGAACTCGCGCCTCCCATCTGTCGGCTACACGTCAACACCTCCGGCCGCCAGGCGGGCGTCAGCGCGACGGCGCGGGCTGCTCGTCCGGTGCGCTGGCACGGGCGGTGAAACCCCGGAAGAGCAGCAACGACACCACGAGCCCCACCGCGCACACCGCGGAGACGTAGTACGCGGGCGCGAGCGGGCTCTCTTTCAGGGCCAGCGTCACGGCGAGCGGCGTGAGGCCACCGAACAGCGCGTACGCCACGTTGTAGGAGAACGACAGGCCGGAGAAGCGCACCGCCGGAGGGAAGGCCTGCACCATCACCGCGGGCACCACGCCGGCCACGCCCACGCAGAACCCCACGCCCGCGTAGAGCGGCACCAGGTGCTCCGGCGCGCTCGCCACGCCCCGGTAGAACAGCTGCGCGGCGACGAGCAGCATCCCCGAGCCGATGGCCATGGCCCGCGTGGGACCCAGCCGGTCCGCGAGCAGCCCGTAACAGATGCACCCCACCGTGAGCGTGAGCGTGGCCACGCTGTTGGCCGCCAGCGCCTTCGCGGGCGGGATGTCGTGCAACTGCTGCATCAGCGTGGGCGTCATCAGGATGACCACCACGATGCCCGCGGTGAGCACCCAGGTGAACAGCATGGAGACGACGACGGCGGGCGCGTGGCCCCGGAGCGCGGCCTTGAGCGGCAGCTCGCGCACCAGCGCCTTCTTCTGGCGCATCTCCTCGAAGACGGGCGTCTCCTGGAGCCAGCGGCGCAGGAACACGGCGAAGAAGCCGAACACGCCGCCCACCACGAAGGGCACGCGCCAGCCGTACGCCAGCACCTGCTCCGGCGTGAAGACGGTGTTGACCGCGGTGGCCACCAGCGAGCCCAACAGGATGCCCAGCGTGAGCCCGGAGGTGAGCGTCCCGCACGCCAGGCCTACGCGGCGCTCTGGCACGTGCTCGGAGACGAACACCCACGCGCCCGGCACCTCGCCGCCCACCGCCGCCCCCTGCAACAGCCGCAGCGTGAGCAGCAGCAGCGGCGCCGCGTACCCGGCCGTGGCGAACGTGGGCAACAGGCCCATGCACAGCGTGGGCACCGACATCAGGAAGACGCTCAACGTGAACATCCGCTTGCGCCCGGTCCGGTCCCCGAAGTGCGCCATCACGATGCCGCCCAACGGCCGCGCCAGGTAGCCCGCCGCGAACAGCCCGAACGTCTGCAACTGCCGCAGCCAGTCCGCCGTCTCCGGAGGGAAGAACAGCTTCCCCATCACCGCCGTGAAGAACACGAAGATGATGAAGTCATAGAACTCCAGCGCGCCCCCCAGCGCCGCCAGCCCCAGGGTGCGGATGTCCCGGGCGGATAGCGGACGGGGAGCGGCCAGCGGGGACGAGGCGTCGGAGGGGGAGGTCGCCATGCGCGGAGGACCGGGAGGATATGCCGGGACACCCGCCCGTCGCCCATCCGTCACGTTGTTAAAGTGTATTCACCGCAAAACCTGTTGACACGGTGTGCGAAACTTGTGGGGAGGTCTCGGCATAGGTATCTTCCCGGAATTGCGAGTTCCGTCCTGGGAGTACAATTTGGACAGGGTTGATGCCGTGACGCCTTCGCCGGCCGCACCCGGGGTGGACAGCCTCTTCGGGAAGTACCGAATGGTGCAGCGGCTCGCCACGGGCGGGATGGCGCACCTGTTCCTGGCGACCATCGACGGGCCGGACGGCTTCTCCAAGGCATGTGTCATCAAGCGCATCCTGCCGGAGTACGCGAACCTGGAGCCCTTCGCGCGGATGTTCGCGGACGAGGCGAAGGTGGCGGCGCTGCTCACGCACCCGAACATCGTGCAGGTGTTCGACTTCGGGAAGATCGACGGTCAGTACTACCTGGCGATGGAGTGGATCCAGGGCCAGTCGCTGGACCGCATCATGCGGCACGCGGCGGCGGCCAACATCCCGCTGGGGCCGCGGGTGACGGTGGACGTGGGCCTGGCCATGTCGGACGCGCTCACGTACGCGCACGCGAAGACGCTGTCGGACGGGACGCCGCTGAAGCTGGTGCACCGGGACATCACGCCGGGCAACGTGCTGGTGTCTCGCGACGGCATCGTGAAGCTGGCGGACTTCGGCATCGTGAAGAGCTCCGTGAACCTGGAGCGCACGGTGGCCGGGGTGGTGAAGGGCAAGTACGCGTACATGTCCCCGGAGCAGATCACCAACCGGGAGTTGGATCACCGCTCGGACCTGTATTCGCTGGGCATCGTGCTCTACGAGGCGTCCACCGGGCGCCGGCTGTTCAAGCGCGACTCGATGGAGGCCACCATCATGGCCGCGTCGGCGGGAGACGTGCCGCCGCCGTCGCACGTGGCTCCGGGCTTCTCGCCGGACCTGGAGCGCATCCTGCTCAAGTGCCTGGCGAAGGACCCCGCGCAGCGCTACCAGACGGCGCGCGAGCTGCACGACGACCTGGAGCGCTACCGCACGGCGCAGCACTGGACGTCCGGCGGCCGGGAGCTGGCGGCGCTGATGGCCACGCTCTTTCCTCCGGACGCCACGGGTCGCGTGTCCACGGCGCTGGCGGTGCCGGGGTCCATGGCGGGCTCGTCGCCGGGAGTATCCGCGGATGCTTCGGGCATGGGCTCCACGCGCATGCCCAGCGGCATCTCCGGCCCGTCGCCCTTCGCGCCGCTGGAACACGCGGTGGAGCTGCGCGAGCCCAGCGCGCTGGTGCCCACGGGCATGCTGCCCCGGAGCACCGGGACGGGCTCCACCACGGGCGTCCTCCCGTCGCCGGAAGCGGCCTCGGCCGGGGCGTTCCCCTGGGGGCTGGCCGCGGCGGCGGGTGTCGCGCTGGCGGGCAGCGCGGTGTTCTGGCTGTTCATCGCGTGAAGGGCGGGCGCACCGTGTCGTCGTGGGAAGTGGGACTTTGAACGTGAAGAATCAGAAGACCTGGGTCGCCGTCATCCTGCTGGGCACCGTGGCCGTGAACGCCGGGGCGTACCTGGTGGTCCGCTCGCGCAAGGCCGCGCAGCCCGAGCCCGTCGCCACGCGCCCTCCCGACCCCACGCCTGTCGTGGCGCCACCTCGGACCGTGGCGTCCGTGTCCCCGCCCAAGGAGGACGCGCACGCGGGGCTCGTGCGGGCGCTGCGCGCGTCGGGCCTGGCCGCGCTGGAGGACCGCGACTACGAGCGCGCGGTCGCGCAGTTCACGGAGGCGCTCAAGCTGCGCCCGGATGAGGGGGACAGCGACCTGACGCGCCTGTTGGGCATCGCCACCGACCTGCGCTCGCGTGAGCAGACGCGGACCGCGCCCACGCCGCGTGAGCCGACGCCCAACCGCACGCCGCCCCGCACGCGCCTCGGGAAGCGGGGCGCCCGCGAGCAGCCGGTCGCCCAGGCCGCTCCTCAGGAAGATGCGAAGGGCGGGCTCCTGCTGGTGACGTCCACGCCGCCGGGGCTGGTGGTGATGGTGGATGGCAGGGCGGTGGACATGACACCGGCGCGGCTGCCGGTGTCCGCGGGCGCGCACCGCGTGGTGCTCGCGCAGGGCGACCGCCGCCTGTACGAGGAGACGGTGGAGGTGGACGCGGACTCGGTGCGCTCGCTCAACCGCGACCTCTCCGCGGAACTGACGCCGTCCACGCCGAAGCCGGCCGTGGCCCAGGTGGCGGCCGTGGCTCCGGCCTCGCCCCCGGCCGCGGGTGGTCCCGTGGCGTCCCCGCGCGACCCGGAGCCCACGAAGCCGCCCGAGCCTTCCGTGGCGAAGGCCGCCGTGGCGCAGCGGGGCGACCTGGAGGTGACGTCGCCGGGGCTCTACGGCGAGGTGTGGATCAACGGCCGGCCGTATGGCTTTCCGCCCATCTCCGCGCAGGCCCTGCCTTCCGGCCCCGCGAAGGTGGAGGTCCGCGTCAACGGCGAGGTGAAGCGGCGCATGACCGTGGAGGTCGAGCCGGGCCGCAGCACCCGCGTGCGCGTGAAGTGAACAAGGCCTACGCCCGCATTCGACGCAGTGCGCGTAATCCCAGAACTTTCGGACCCCGTTGAAGTCGCTACACTCTGTTTCACGTGAGGCCTGTCTCCCCCCGGGACGGGCTCGCGTCTCCCAACTTCGAGAAGGTTGTTTCGTATGGGCTTCACCAGGCACGGGCGTCGTGTGTGTGTATGGTTTGCGTTGCTGGGCGCGGGCACGGGCTTCGCGCAGACGGCGCCGGAGCCCACCCTGGACCCCGGGGAGATGCCCTCCGCCCAGGAGCAGCTGGACGAAGAGCCGGAGGTGCACAGCCAGGTGGCGTCGTTCGCCATCACGAAGCTGCATGACTCGCCGGCCGTGGTGACGGCCATCACCGCGGACGAAATCAGGGCCTCTGGCGCGCGCGACCTGATGGACGTGCTGTTGCAGGTGCCCGGCTTCTTCTTCGGCGTGGACGTGTCCGGCACGGTGGGGCCGGGCTTCCGGGGCCTGTGGGGCCAGGAAGGCAAGGTGCTGCTCATCATCGACGGCAAGGAGATGAACGAGCAGCTCTACTCCACGATGCAGCTGGGCCACGAGTTCCCAGTGGAGCTGATTGAGCGCATCGAGGTCGTGCGCGGCCCCGGCTCCGTCATCTACGGCGGCAACGCGGAGCTGGCCGTCATCAACGTCATCACCCGGGGCATCCAGGGCAGCACGGACGCGCTGGTGGTGGGCACCTACGGGCAGCTGGCGCACGGCCTGGGCCGCCGCAGCCTCACGGTGTCCGGCCGCAAGGTGTTTGAAAGCGCGCCGGGCCTGAGCGCGTTCGCGTCCGCTTCGCTGGGGCAGGGGCAGCGCAGCGGCGCCGTGTTCGACGACTTCTACGGCGACTCCGCGAGCATGAACGGCGCGTCGGCGATGGACCCCACGGTGGTGCAGGCCGGCGTGGGCTACCGGGACCTCCAGCTGAGCATCCTGTACCAGCGCCAGGACACCACGTCGGTGGTCTCCGTGGACGAGGTGCTGCCCACGCCCGCGAACACCGACTTCGAGTCGTTCCACGCCGAGCTGAGCGACCGCTTCCGGCCCACGGACCGGATTGAAATCATCCCCCGGCTGAACCTCACCCTGGGCGAGTCCTACCGGGACTCGGACGAGTCGTCTGACTTCTTCTACGACAAGCGCTACCGGCGCCTGCGCGGCCGGGCCCTGGCGCGCTGGGCGGCGTTCGACTTCCTCCAGCTCACGGGCGGCGTGGACCTGGCGTTCGACCAGGGGCAGCTGCGAGGCCCGGCGGGCATCGGCCAGCAGGAGCCCTTCAACGGCGACGAGGACGAGGTCTCCTACCGCAACGTGGCGGCCTTCATGGAGGTGTACTCGGACAACCCCATCGCCACGGTGGTGGCGGGCGCGCGCTTCGAGGACCACAGCGCCTTTGGCAGCTCGTTCGTGCCGCGCCTGGTGTTGCTCAAGTCCTTCGGGCCGGTGAGCGGCAAGGCGCTCTACAGCCGCGCCTTCCGAGCGCCGGGCATCGAGAACATCTCCCTGGGCGACGACGTCCGGCCGGAGCGCACCACGGTGTACGAACTGGAGGCCACCGTGCGCCTGGGCGAGGGCCAGAGCTTCAGCGCCAACGCCTTCGACGTGGGCGTGACGGACCCCATCATCTATTCGTATGACCCGGTCACGGCGTCGGAGGCGTACCGCAACCTGGGCCGCCTGGGCAGCCGGGGCATCGAGCTGGACTACCGGCTGCGCGGGTCCTGGGGCCGCGCGCAGGCGGGCTATTCGTTCTACCGGCCGGGCGGGCGCAACGACGTGGAGGACTACCTGGTGCCCGGCCAGCCCAAGGCCTTCACCGGGCTGCCCACGCACAAGGTGACGCTGACGGGCACGGCGAAGGTGCTGCCGTGGCTGTCCGTCAGCCCCACCGCCGTGCTGGTGGGCCAGCGCTTCGCCGTGGGGGCGCCGGACGAGGAGGGCGTGTCGGAGGTCCAGACGCTGTCGCCCCGGCTGCTGCTCAACCTCTTCGTGCGCGCGGAGAACGTTGGGACGAAGGGCCTGGAGATTGGCGCGGGCGTCTACAACCTGCTGGGCAGCGACTTCCGGGTGGCCCAGCCCTACAACGGCGGACACGCGCCCCTTCCGGTGTTCAGCCGAGAGTTCATGGTGAAGCTGACCTACCTCTTCGAGCCGTCCTACGACGACGAGTAGCCTGGCCGTCGGCCGGGACGCATCCGACGTTGCGCAAGGGCGTGGCGGGGCGTAGGGAATCCGCCTGCCATGTCCGAGAACACCCAGCTCCTCGAAGCCGTCCGGAAAGAAGCCAAGCCGGGACTCTGGTCCAGGGGCGTCAGCCTCGCGCGTGACGGCGCGGTGGCGCTCCAGTCGCGCACGGCCTCGGAGATCGAGCTGCGCGTGAAGGTGGCGGGCCGGGCCGTGGCCTTCACCGTCGTCCTCTACCCGGGCGACGAGGCGTGGGAGTGCGACTGCCCCAGCCCGGTGGACCCGTGCGAGCACGTGGTCGCGGCGGCCATCTCCCTGGACAAGGCGGAGAAGCAGGACGCGCCGCTGGAGGCGGTGTCCGAGCGCTGGTCGCGCGTGGTGTACCGCTTCACGCGAGTGGAGGGAGGGCTGCAGCTGCACCGGGTCCTCGCGCACGCGGACGGCACGGAGGAGCCGCTGGAGGACCTCACGGGGCGCCTGGCGAAGCCCCAGGCCGGCGTCACGTTGCAGGTGGAGCAGGTGGACCTGGTGATGGAGCGCCTGTTGGAGCGGCGCACCCGGGGGCCGCTGCTCGCGGAGAAGCTGGACGCGCTGCTGCGAGCCCTGGAGCCCGCGCGTAACGTGCTGCTGGATGGCCGGCCGGTGGCGGTGTCCGGAGAGGTGCTGCCCCCGCGCGCGAAGGTGGAGGACAAGGGCCAGCAGTGGGTCATCACCATCACGAGGGATCCGCGCATCACGGAGGTGGTGAGCCCCGGCGTCGCGCTGACGGCGGAGTCCCTGGTGCGCCTGGGCGAGACGGCGATGACGGGCGCGTGGCTCCAGCACCTGCCGCTCGTGCGCACGTATTCGCCGGAGCAGCTGGGCGAGCTGTCCGCGAAGATTCTCCCGGAGCTGGCGCGGCGCATGCCGGTGGACATGCGGAGCCGCCGCCTGCCGTCGGTGGACCGCGACCTGAAGCCGCGCATCCTCCTGGAGTTGAACCAGCTCACGCAGGGCCTGTCGGTGCTGCCCACGCTGGTGTACGGCGCGCCGCCGACGGTGCGCATCGACAACGGGCGCATGGTGTACCTGCGCGGCGCGGTGCCGCTGCGTGACGAGGCCGCGGAGCAGAAGCTGATCCACCAGCTGCGCGACGAGTTGAACCTGGTGCCCGGCCGCCGGCTCACGGTGCAGGGCCCGGAGATGATGCGGTTCGCGGACAAGCTGCGGAAGTTCCGGGGCGACCTGGGCGGCGACGCGGCGGGCATCGTCAGCCCGGACATGCGCCTCAAGCCGTCCCTGCGCGTGGACGGCGGCGCGTCCGGCACGGGCGTGCCGGAGGTGCGCTTCACGCTGGAGTTCGAGGTGGAGGGCGGCAAGGGCGGCGCGCGCACGGTGGACGCGGCGGCGGTGGTGCGGGCGTGGACGGAGGGGCTGGGGCTGGTGCCGCTGGACGGAGGCGGCTGGGCGCCGCTGCCGCGCGCGTGGCTGGACAAGAACGGGCAGCGCGTCGCGGCCCTGCTGGCCGCGCGCCAGGAGGACGGCCGCGTCGCGAACCACGCGCTGCCGGAGCTGACCCAGCTGTGCGAGTCATTGGACCAGCCGCCGCCTCCGGGGTTGGACAAGCTGGCCCCGCTGGTGGAGGGCTTCGAGAAGCTGCCGCCGCCGGTGTTGCCCGCGGAGCTCAACGCCACGCTGCGCGCGTATCAGCAGCAGGGCGTGAGCTGGCTGTCGTTCCTGAAGGGCGCGGGGCTGGGCGGCATCCTCGCGGACGACATGGGTCTGGGAAAGACGCTCCAGACCATCTGCATCCTGGGCCCCAAGTCGCTGGTGGTGTGCCCCACGAGCGTGCTGCCCAACTGGGTGGCGGAGCTGCAGCGCTTCCGGCCGTCGTTGAAGGTCTGCGTGTACCACGGCCCCGGCCGCAAGCTGGACCCCGCGGCGGACATCACGCTCACCACGTACGCGCTGTTGCGCCTGGACGCGGCGGTGCTGGGAGCGCCCACGTGGGAGGCGGTGGTGCTGGACGAGGCCCAGGCCATCAAGAACCCGGAGAGCCAGGTGTCGCGCGCGGCGTTCGGGCTCAAGGCGAACCTGCGGCTGGCGCTCAGCGGCACGCCACTGGAGAACCGCCTGGATGAACTGTGGAGCCTGATGCACTTCACCAACCCGGGTCTGTTGGGAGGCCGCCGCCAGTTCGAGGAGAAGACGGCGCAGCCCATCGCGGACGGCAAGCCCGGAGCGGCGGAAGGCCTGCGTCGCCGCATCCGCCCGTTCATCCTGCGCCGCCTCAAGAAGGACGTGGCGCCGGAGCTGCCGCCGCGCACCGACTCCGTGATGCACGTGCAGTTGGATGAGCGCGAGCGCTCCGTCTACGACGCGGTGATGGCCGCGACGCGCGCGGAGGTGGTGGCGCTGCTCAACGAGGGCGGCAGCGTGCTCAAGGCGCTGGAGGCATTGCTCCGCCTGCGACAGGCGGCCTGCCATTCCGCGCTGGTGCCGGGGCAGCACGCGAAGACGTCCTCCAAGGTGCAGACGTTGGTGGACGCGCTGGAGACGGCGGTGGCGGAGGGCCACAAGGCGCTGGTCTTCTCACAGTGGACGTCGCTGTTGGACCTCATCGAGCCGGGGCTCAAGGGAGCGGGCATCGGCTTCGAGCGGCTGGACGGAGCGACGGCGAACCGAGGCGAGGTGACGTCGCGCTTCCAGGGCCAGGACGGCGCGCCGGTGCTGCTCATGTCGTTGAAGGCCGGAGGCACGGGCCTGAACCTCACGGCGGCGGACCACGTGTTCCTGATGGACCCGTGGTGGAACCCGGCGGTGGAGGCGCAGGCCGCGGACCGAGCGCACCGCATCGGGCAGGAGCGGCCGGTGATGGTCTATCGGCTCGTGTCCCAGGGCACGGTGGAGGAGAAGATTTTGGGCCTCCAGGAGAAGAAGCGCGCCCTGTTCGAAGCCGCGCTCAGCGAAGCCTCGGGCGCCGCCGCCATCACCCGGGAGGATTTGCTCCAGCTGTTCGCATGAGCCCTGCCTGGGCCAGCAGCTCGCGCACCCGGCGCGCCAGTGCAATGTGCTCGGGGTTGGCCACGGTGAATCGTTCGGGGGTCAGGATGATCAACGACCCCCTGTCCTCCACTGGCTCAATGCGCACGGGGGCGGGCAGTGGCGGCACCGTGCCCCGGTGATGGGAGAGGTATGTCACCCAGCCAAGCCACATATCGGCCTTGCCGTCCGCGTCATCCAGCTCCCGATGGGGGCGGGACATGGCCACGGCCCAATCCGGTTCCCAGGCCAGTGCCATGCTGCGCACCACCTCGGTCAGCACGGAAGCCGTCAATATTCGCTCCGCGTTTGCCCCCTTGGCCGGTAGCGACAGGACGCACGAATTGGCAATGCGGAACTCAGCGTAGCTCCCGCACTTCATATTGACGGAGGCGAAGTCCTGGCCGGTGCCGTCGTTGTAGGCCCCGACGCGGAAGCCCAGATCTTCGATAGGAGGCCCGCCGGGCTCCCGATTCACACCGCGCCGGAATGCTTCCGTCAAAGCAGGGAGGGAAGGTGGCGTCAGCGGAGTTTGGCGGCCCTTGCCGCGAGGCTTGGGGATCTTGTTCCAGTTCGCGAGCAGGGGAGCGCATGCGGCCAGCATGTTGAAGAAGGCCGCCGCACGCTGGGCACACGCTTCGGGGGACTCTCGTCGCGGTCCCCAATAAGCACCGGCGTAGTAGGTCTCGGGGCGGGTCCCGGTTTCAGCGTGGGTTGTCATGGCGGCAGCTCTCAAGGGCTCAGCGTGCGCGCTGGGGGCGCACGCAGGGCCGGTCTGGGCTAGTTCGTACTGAGCTCATCCTGGGGCACCTGGGGGCAACGAGGGCGCCGCATGCCCAGTTCGACCATCAGCTCCTCGTGGGCTCGCTTCGCCATCTTGTGCAGCTCCGCCACTGCTTCCTTCTTGCCGTAGGCGGCTCCTTCTCCCAACCATCGGCGCAGGTCCGCCGCCAGTTCGCGCGCCGTCTGGTAGCGGTCGTCGGGCCTGGGCTGGAGGAGCCTGCGCAGCGTCACGTGCAACCCCTGAGGAAGCGGCTTCGTCAACGCCTCCAGATCCGCCTGCGTGTAGGTCGCCGCGCGCCAGATGGCATCCGCGACCATGGGCGGGGTTCCCGCGAGCTGGGCCCGCTTGATGGCATGTCGAACGCGCCTGCTCTGCCGGACCGAGAGCGCGCCCTTCACCTCGTCGGTCAAGTCATCCGAGGCATCCAGGAGGTTCCTCCCCGTCGCGAGTTCAAGCAGGACGTTGCCCAGCGCGAAGAGGTCTGAACGCGCATCCACGCAGCCTGTCAGGAGCATTTCCGGGGAGGAGTAGAACGCATCTCCCTGAGGCCGGCGCACCGTGGACGAAACGCGGCCGGGCAGATCCGACAGGGCGAGCCCGAAGTCGGAGACCTGCACGCCGCCGTTCCAGTCGACGAAGAGGTTCTCCACGTCGAGCGCCCGGTGGACGATGTGCAGGGGGCGTCCCTGTTCATCCTGCGCCTCGTGGGCGTGCTCCAGGGCCTCGGCGACGCGGGCCCCGACATGGAGTGTGAAGAGGGCCGAGAACCGGCGCCCGCATTCCCCGACGAGCGTCAGCAGGTTGCTGATGCTGTTCCCCGACGGATGCTCGGTGATGACGTACCAGCACCCCTCCGCCTTGTGCAGCCCATGGACGCGAAGGATGCCTGGATGGTCGAGGTACGTCGCGAGGCGCACCTGCTCCTCGAGCTTCGCCCTCGCACGCTTGATGCGGGGCATCTCCCTCAGCTGCGGAACGCCCAATGCCTTGAGCAGCACCTTGCCTCGGATGCTGCCCTCGGAAGTGCGCCGCCGGGCCACCAGGAGGCTCAATCCGTGGTGGACCTCTCCCAGGTCTTCGCGGAACTCGTACTGGAAGCCGTCCCTCGTGAAGAGAATGGCTCCGCGTGGGAGCCTGAACTCACTTGCCGACATGCTCTGTCCTCCCCTTCGCGCAGGCCTCCGAAGGCCGACGCGTCATGGACGACGTTACCCAAGGGATGGGAGGAAACGGAACGACCCTGGGAGGTCATGTCCCGCTTGAGGAGGAGCGGCCCCAAATCGAGCACCTACCCAACACGTCACTCCGGATCCGCTCAGGGCCAGCGGTACACAACAAACCCCGCAGCCCGATTGAACGCCTTCACCTTGCCGTCCTTGAACGCTTCGGCATACGTCTCCACCACGAAGCAGATGGGGTACTCGTCCTGGCCCGGGAGCTTCACGCGGTCATACCGGACGACGAGTGCCGGTCCATCCGAACGCCCCATCTTCTCGGAGAGGTAATAGGCCTTGCCATAGAAGCGTGTCCCAGTAGGGGCGACCGCCGCCTGCCGGTCGCTGTTGTGGCCTTTCGGGACCACCCCCACCACCTCCTCGCCAGCGGTGAACCACACCTCCTCTTCAGGTTGGCGGTCGTCCATTCGGATCGTGAAGTTGTCGTACTTCTTCCAATGGAGCTGCTGCGTCATGGCTTCAAAGGCCCCCGCCGGGCAGGTGAAGGACTCGGGCCGGATCTGGGCTCCCGGGCATCCCGCCGCCAGCGCGGCAACGAGCGACAACGACGCACACTCGACGGCGGCAATGGCCTTCTTCGTCATGCGAGGTGTGCGTCCTGGGGGCGTCGTTTGAGGGGGCGGCGTCTTCACGGTTGAACCTTCCTTGGGCGCATCAGCAGTGGACAGCCCCGGAGCTGTCGCGGGCGGGGGACCAGGGGTGGACATAGCAGGCGGTGGTGGCTTGGGCGTTGTGGAACGGGGCGCTGCCGGGTTGCCCGAGATATCCGAAGAGGAGCGCCAGAAGAGCGCGACGGCGACAAGCGGGACGACGCTGGCAAGCACCGCGCCCCACCGTCCCCAGCCACGTGGGCGCGCAACCCGGGCGACGTGCCGCTTGAGCGGCTGGGGCGTGGAGGGCATCGCCAGCGCCGCGGGGGGCGGCACACCGTGACGCTGTTCAGCTGGCGGATGCCCCGGTACGTCGTATTCGGCACCGGGATTGGCGCGGAGTTCCGCCAGTTCGCGGCGCAGCGCCTCGGTGTCGACCGGGCGCCGCTTGGGGTCCAGGGCCAGCATGCTCTCAATGAGATCGCTCACGGCCTCTGGAATTCGCGCATTCGCCAGGCGGGGCGACGGCGGAGGCATGGCCGCATTGTTCAAGTCGAAGCGCGGACGAAACTCCGTCGGTCGCGGGTCCGTCAGCAGCTCATGCAGCATGACGCCGACGGCGAAGATCTCGTCGGATACCTGGAAGGCATAGCGGGCCCGACGCTCGTCCTTGTTCTCACGCAGGAACCTGAATTGCTCGGGCGCGCGGTAGCGGTCCGTGCCCGGCGGCAGGCCTCCATCCGTCAGGTCTTCGGCATGCGTGTAGGTCGCGCAACTGAAGTCGATGATGACAGGCTCGCCGTCGCTCTTGCGGAGCAGCACGTTGGACAGCTTCAGGTCCCGATGCAGGATGCCCCGGCCGTGCATGTACGCCAGCGCACTGGCGAGCTTCTCGAAGACGCCGAGAACTTCGCGCACAGTGGGGTGCTTGCGCTCGGCCCACTCCGCGAGCGTCCAGCCCTCCACGTAGTCGAGCGCGAGGTAGAGGTTGCCACTCTCGGCGAGGCCATGCCCCCGCGCCCGGATGATGTTGGGGTGCTCCAGCATGAGCAGCGCCGTCAACTCCCGCAGCGTCCGGGCATGGGTCTGCTTGAGGTCGCCGCTGGTCTCCCGGTGCTGCGCCAACTTGATGGCACGGTGCCTGCCGTTCTTTTCCCCCAGGAAGACGCGGGCAAAGCCTCCGGCCCCAAGGGGTCTGGCCACCTGCCATCCGTCAATCGATGAACCCGGAGTCGGGTTGAGCAGCGTCGCGCTCATTGAGCTTCTCCTGCGACGGGCTGCGGAAAGCGCACGCCCGGAATCGTGAAACGACGTCCCCCGTCCCCACGCATCTCCAGGGTGAAGACGAGGTCCGCTTGCGCCTCTGGAAGTTCCACAACCGCGAGCACGCGCCCGGTCTCCCCCGGAAGAATGGGCCCCGGCTTCTCCGTCACGAGCCGGGCCCGTAGGGGCGCGCCCACCCGCCCCACGAACGTCGCCTCTCGTGGAGTCCATGCGGGTTGATCAAGACGGTTCAGGATCTTCACGTCCGCCAGAATCCAACCGGTGCCCCGAAAAGCGACGAACGATTCCAGTGCAAGCCCCTGCACAGCGGTTCTCTTGCCTTGCCAGCTGGACGTTGTGACGCCCTCATTGTCCACGAGGCCGAGCAACACGAAGTCTTCGGGCTTCGGCGCCGGGGCTTGGGCGGGCTGGCAGGCCGTATTGAGCGGCTCCGGGCGCTGCACGTCGATCCGAGAGTCCACTTCGGCAGGGTCGGTCACGAGCACGAAGGCAGCCCGTGTCTGCACCTGGCCGTCAGCGAAGAAGACCCCGATCTCCTGTCGCTCGCCCTTGCCGAGGTCGGCCACGGGCTGAACGATGACGGAGCGCTCTCCGGCATCCAGGACGCGGATCCGGGACTCATCAAAGGTCAGGGTTTTCTTCTGGATGGGCGAAGTGAAGAGGAACAACGTCGGCGTGTCCCCCGCCACATGGACGATGGGCAACGGATCGGCCGACGTGCTCGCGATGGTCACAGCGCGCCTACGCTCAGCGCGTGTCCTCGTGGCCTGTTGGGCCTGCGCGGCGGCTCCCCAGGCGAGCATGAGTGTCAGGGGAAGAGCCAATCTCAAGGGTTGGAGCAAGGATGCGTGACCTCCCACATGGGGACGCTACCATCGCCAACCTCCGCGCAGGGGTGCTCTCTACGTGAGTCCGCCTGACCCAACGGGACACGGCGATGGATCCGGCGCCAAGGGGAGCGCTTCACGACAGCGGCGTTGAACGGGCCCTCTGTCTGGACTCGCGCCAGCTCGTGGTCCGGACCGGCCAAGCCTTGCCGGAAGCCACCATGCTGCCTGCACGCCATCACCCGCGAGGATCTGCTCCAGCTCTTCGCATGAGCCCAGCCCGGGCCAGCAACTCGCGCACCCTCCGCGCCAGCGCGACGTGCTCGGGGTTCGCCACGGTGAAGCGCTCGGGAGTCAGGATGATCAGCGTGCCCTTGTCCTCCACCGGCTCGATGCGCACGGGGGCGGGCAGGGGGGGCACCGTGCCCAGGTGGCGGGAGAGGTACGTCACCCAGCCGAGCCAGATGTCGGACTCGCCCTCCGCATCCTGCAGGTCCCGATGCGCGTGGGACATGGCCACTGCCCAGTCGGGTTCCCAGGCCAGCGCCATGCTGCGAGCCACGTCCGTCAGCATCGAGGCCGTGATGAGGCGCTCCGCGCTCTCTCCTTTCGATGGGAGAGACAGGACGCAGACGTTGTTGTTTCGCTCATAGGCTCCGCAGTGCGTGCTGACGGACACCAGTTCCCCAGGCGGGCCATCGTTGTATGCGCTGAGCACCAAGCCCAGGCGCTCGATGGGGGGCCCGCCCGGCTCGCGGTTGACGCCACGCCGGAACGCTTCCGTCAGGGTGGGCAGGTCAGGAGGCATGAGGGGCGTCTTGCGCCCCTTCCCGCGAGGTTTGGGAATCTTGTTCCAGTTCGCCAGCAGGGGTTCGCATGCGGCCAGCAGGTTGAAAAAGGCCGCCGCACGCTGGGCACACTCCTCGGGGGACTCTCGTCTCGGACCCCAGTAGGCACCTGCGTAGTAGGTCTCGGGGCGGGTCCCGGAATTAGCGAGGGTTGTCATGCGATGATTCTCTCAGGGAGGCAACGAGCGCACTGGGGTTGGGATGACGACAATCTGCGTCACGGATTTGCCCCTCAGCAACTCCCGAATGGAGTCTGCCGCATGCTTCTCGGCGACGTGCCATTCAATCCGGATCCCCATTCCACGGACGGCATCGACCTGCCGCCGCCCTTGGGTCGCGAGTTCCTCGGCCTTGCCCGAAGAAATGAACCAATCCTTGGGGGAGAGGTCCTCATTGAAGAACGCCGCGTAGCCGGGCCCCTTGGCGTCCAGGAGCACGTCATCCCTGAACCCATCGAACTTGATGCCTCCGTCCTTCGTACTCGTGCCGCCGACCCAATACGCCTCGTCCGCCGTGTGCCCGGTGATCTGCTCCTGGTAGGCCCGGGCTCGCGGAGACATCGACTCGTGGGCGGGTGCCCACTGCCCGGGCCCCTTGGACGGAGCGGCGCCACTGCCCGTCGCGTTCGCGCGCTGGAGGATGATGGCCGCCCCGGGCCCACCGCGCAGCACCGCCGCCGCGCGTCCTGCTGGCACTGAGACCCGTTCCAGCGCCAGTGCCCCCTCCGCCGACAGTGAGAGCACCGGCACCGAGACTTCCGCGCCGAGCGTCATCCCCTTCAGCGTCCGCGAAGTCGCCGAGGCCGCGCCCCCGGTGAGGAGCAAGCCTGTCGTCAGCCGCGACACTTCGCGGATCTGCTCGCCACGGGTCATGGACTGGAAGCGTTCCCAGTACATGGGAGTGGACGCGATGAGCGCCGCCACGCCCGCTGGCAGGTGGCTCAATCCCGCGATGCTGTCCACGGGACGCGTGAGCAACTGGCCCAGCGCGTGGTACAGCTCCACGAAGGCGTCCTCGGCTCCGTCCAGCGTGCGGCTGATGACGTCCGCGTCGTCGTACACCTCGGCCAGGGGCCGCCAGTCCGAAGCCTGGAGCTGTGCGTCCAGCGCTCGGAAGGCACCGCCCTTGCCGCTGTAGAAGCGACCCAGCTCGAAGCCATGCGCGCGGAAGGCGCCATCCCTCCACTCAACCGCCGCGACCTTCTGCTGGGTGTTCCCGGTGAGTGCCCAGGCCAGGTAACCGTCGGGGCGTAATACCGCGATCCGTTCCCGGGCAAAGCGCTCCGCCCGCCGGGACAACTCCTGCCGTGTGACCGCGCGTCCCCCCATCACCTCGCGCAGGATGAAGCCCGCGGCCATCCGGGGCGGGAAGGTGCTCAACGTGACGGGCTTGCCCAGAAGCACTCCCATCAGTCGCGTTGCTTGCGTGGGCGTCAGCTCGCCTGCCAGGGGGCGTTCGTCTCGCGCCTCCAGCCCCGCGTTCGTCAGCAACTGCTCCCATGCGTCCGGCTGTTCGTCGTCATGACGGGTGACCTCCGCCAAGGCCACCGCGCGGACAGGGCTTGCCCCCGTCGCCAGTTCGCGCTCGGCCCTGCGGCGGTACAACGGCTGAGCTGCCTTGAAAGGCGCAACGCTCGACGCCGGAGCGGATGCGCGCGGCGCCTCATCGCTCGACGCGCGCACGCCAGGGGATGCGGCGGCCGTGTGAGGTGTGTAACTCAGCGAATCTCCATGCCTGGGAGGCGCCGAGGCGCAGCCGGTGACAAGGAGGGCCACGCACGCAAGCAGGACGTCAGCGCGCATTGTCCGCCCCCAGGCCCACCCGCGGTGACCCATTGCTCGCGCCTCCTGACGGCACACCGGTCTGGCGTGCGGAGCCCGGTCATAACCGCCGGGTCCGACAACCCGGCCAGGCAGGAGTCGAGCTGTTCCTTGGCGCGATCAGGTCGCGAACGTCACCGCCACCTTCGCGGCCTCCGGGTCACTGAATCGCAGGAGCTCCTCTCCCTCCTGCACCAGTGCGTCGCGGACGGGCTTCTTCAGCGCGTCAAAGGCATTGCAGACCAACGTCGCGGTGCCCTTCGTGCGCTCGGTGGTCCAGACGCCAGCGGTGCGCCCGTCCACCAGGAACACGTTCAGCACGCGCAGGTTCTTCGTGGACAACAGCGCACGGTGCTCCTCCGGCACCACGCGGGTCCGGTCCGCGTGGGAGAGGATGAGGTTGTCGAAGTCCGGCAGGAAGCGCACCGGCGCGGGCGTCTCTTCGGGTGGGCGCGGGGCCTTGGGCAAATCAAAGAGGACGCGCTTCTTCTCGTCGCGGAACTCCACCAGCTTGCCGCGCACCTTCTCGAAGGCGTCCTTCAGCGGCTTGATGCCAGACCAGCTCTGCATGTCCGCCACGGTGGCGGGACCGAAGGCGGCCAGGTAGCGCAAGACCAGCGGTGACGCGTCGTCGTCCGTGGAGAGCTTCTCGCCCAGCCACGACTCCGCCAGCGTGAAGCCGGAGTTGCCGGGCCAGCCCCACTCCAGCCCCTCCTCGGGCACCTGCACGAGCGGCAATCCCAGCCGCGTGGCGAAGCCCATGGCCCGCTCATCGCCGTCCACGTGGTGTTTCATCAGGTGCGCGCGCACCTCCTCGAAGGTGCGGGGCTTCTCCTGGAGGAAGGGCTTCGCGGTGGCCAGCAGCGCGGGCAGGTCCAGCGCAGCGGCGCGCTCCTTCAGCACGGAGCGCATGGCCGCGTTGAGCAGGGGCTGGAAGAGGCCGCGGTAGCGCAGGTAGTCCTTCGCGGTCATCAAATGCAGCGTGCCGCGCATCATCGTGCCGCGCGCCAGCTCCCGCTTCAGCGCCAGCTTCGTGAGGGCGTCGCGCTGGAAGCCCTGGAGGCGCGACCAGAGGGCCAGATACGGCGGGCGCGCGAGCTGCGCCTGGAGCCCCACCAGATGCTCGATGGCGCGCGGCACGGTCATCTTCTCGCGCGTGAGCAGCAACTGGCGCGCGAGCGTGGCGCGGTTGAGGGCCTGACGGGACAGCACTTCGGTGGGCATGCTCCCGAGCATACCCAGCGGCTTTCAGCGCGTGAGGGCCGGAATCACCTTCTCGCCGAACGCCTCGATGAAGCCGTCCTGCTCGCGGTTGACGTTGTGCAGGTACAGCCGGTCGAAACCCAGGCGCAGGTCCTCGCCCAGCCAGTCCATGTGCTGCTGGAGGCTGCTGGAGACTCGCAGCGGGCCATCCAGGTCGTGCGGCTGCACCACGTTCGCGGCCTCCTGGAACTGCGCGGGCGTGCGCAGGTCCGTGAGGACGCTGTTGGTGAAGATGTTGGACGCCCACTGGTTGTACGCCCCTTCACGTGCGAGCTCGTCGTCCTTCGCGTAGGACAGCTGCACCTTGAGGAACAGGGGCTTGCCCTCGCCGCCGCCTTCTCGGAAGGCATCCACCACCTTGCGCAGCTCCTCCGGGGGCCGCGCGGTCGTGATGAGGCCGTCCGCCCATCCCGCCACCCATCCCGCCGTCTTCGGCGTCACGGCCGCGCCCACCAGCAGGGGCATGTCCTTGGGGCGCGTGTAGAGCTTCGCCTCCTCCACGGTGACGAGCCCCCGGTGCGTCACCGTCTCGCCGCGGAAGAGGGCGCGCATGATGTCCACGCACTCCTTCAGGCGCGCGTTGCGCAGGTCCTTCGCGGGCCAGCCCGTGCCGGTGATGGCCTCGTTGAGGTACTGGCCACTGCCGAGCGCCATCCACGCACGGCCGGGATACATCTCGTCCAGGGTGCCCAGCGCCTGCGCGACGATGGCCGGGTGGTAGCGCTGGCCCGGCGCGGTGACGGAGCCGAAGGACAGCCCGGTGGTCGCGAGCGCCGCGCCCATGAACGCCCACGCGAAGCCGCTCTGCCCCTGCGCCTCCGTCCACGGGTGGAAGTGGTCCGAGTTGAGCGCGGCCTGGAAGCCCGCGCCTTCCGCCTTCTGACAGAGGCGCAGGAGCTCACTGGGCGGGAACTGTTCGTGTGACGCGTGGTAGCCGATGAGGGGCATGGATGCGTCCACCCTGGAGCCGGATCAGCCCGGCCGCGAGGCCCGCCTTCGCGCGAGTGTTGGCTGAACGAAGCCTGGCGGCCCCCGGGTGTGGGGTTCCTCACGGCGCGCGGGAGTCGCCGGATGCCACCCGGGAACGGAGGGCTAAAGGGAACGGGATGATTGAAGACCTCTGGTACAAGAACGCGGTCGTCTACTGCCTCGACGTCGAGACGTTCATGGACGGTAACGGCGACGGCGTGGGGGACTTCACGGGCCTGCGCCGCAAGCTGGACTACCTGGCGGGCCTGGGCATCACGTGTCTGTGGCTGTTGCCCTTCCAGCCCACGCCCAACCGAGACAACGGCTACGACATCAGCGACTACTACGGCGTGGATCCGCGCCTGGGGGACCTGGGCGACTTCGTGGCCTTTACCCACGAGGCGAAGCTGCACGGCATCCGCGTCATCATCGACCTGGTGGTGAACCACACGTCGGATCAACACCCGTGGTTCCAGGCCGCGCGCAAGGACCCGGACAGCCGCTACCGCGACTACTACGTCTGGTCGAAGAAGCGACCCAAGGACGCCAACAAGGGCATGGTCTTCCCGGGCGTGCAGCCCTCCACGTGGACGTACGACAAGGAGGCACGCCTCTGGTACTTCCACCGCTTCTTCGACTTCCAGCCCGACCTCAACGTGGCAAACCCGGAGGTGCGCGAGCAGATCCTCAAGGTGATGGGGTACTGGCTGGAGTTGGGTGTGTCCGGCTTCCGGGTGGACGCGGTGCCCTTCCTCGTCGAACTGAAGGGCGTGAAGAACCCGGACGTGAAGAACCCCTACAAGCTTCTGGAGGAGATGCGCGAATTCCTCTCATGGCGCAAAGGCGACGCCATCCTGCTCGCGGAGGCCAACGTCACCATGAACGAGGTGGTGGAGTTCTTCGGCGACAACGACCGCATGCAGATGGTGTTCAACTTCCTGGCGAACCAGAACTTCTACCTGGCGCTCACGCGAGGGGACGTGACGCCGCTGGTGCAGGCCCTGAAGTCAGCTCCCAAACTGCCGCACACGGCTCAGTGGGCGAACTTCCTGCGCAACCATGACGAGCTGGACCTGGGGCGCCTGTCGGACGAGGACCGGCTGGAGGTCTTCGAGGCTCTGGGGCCGGACAAGGGCATGCAGCTGTATGACCGGGGCCTGCGCCGCCGGTTCGCGTCGATGCTGGACGGCGACCGCCGCCGCATCGAAGTGGCCTACAGTTTGATGTTCTCACTGCCGGGGACTCCAGTGCTCTGGTACGGCGACGAGCTGGGCATGGGGGAGAACCTGTCACTCGTGGAGCGGCAGTCGGTGCGCACGCCCATGCAGTGGAGCCCGGAGCCGCACGGCGGCTTCACGTTGGCGGAGGCGCCGGTGAAGCCCCTGGTGTCGGAGGGGCCGTTCGGCTTCCGGCAGGTGAACGTGGCGCAGCAGCGCCGCGACCCGGCCTCACAGCTCAACTGGACCGAGCGCATCATCCGCGCGCGCAAGGAGTGCCCGGAGCTGGGGTGGGGGGCGTGGAAGGTGCTGCGCACGGGCAACAAGGGCGTGCTGGCCATCCGGTACGAATGGAAGGGCAACGCGATGGTGGTGCTGCACAACCTGTCCGCCCGGCCTTGCACGGTGAAGCTGGATCCGGGCGGCGAGGAGCCGTGCACGCTGTTCAACGTGCTCAGCGAGGACCACTCCGAGCCCGTGGACGGACAGCGCCACGGGCTCACGCTGGAGGGCTACGGCTACCGGTGGTCCCGCGTGGGGTTGGAGAACCCCGCGCGCAAGCACCGGACGGAGCCGCTGCCCTAGAACATGTTGGCGATGTCCTTCACCGGCTGCGGGGCGGCCTCGGTGCTGCCCAGCGCGCCCATGACGCCTCCGAAGATCATCCCGGCCGGGTTGGCGCGGCCCTTGGTGATGGAGCCGATGACGCCCTCCGCGGCGCCCTTCAGGGTGTTGACGTAGCCCTTCGCGGCGCCCTCGAGGACGCCCTTGAAGCCGCCCTCCGAGTTGCCCACGCCCGTCAGGACGTTGCTGACTCCCGGCAGGAACCAGAGGGCCTTGCCGGCCTCGCCCGCGGCCCACTGGAAGTTGTCCTTGTTGCTGCCGTCCGCCTTGACGTGGGTGTCCTTCGTGGTCGGCAGCTGGTGCTCGCCCAGGAAGGAGTAGCCCTTCTCGGCGAAGTCCTTGACCATGCCGGCCTCCGTGCCGTGGCGCGCGTCGCCGTCCTTGGTGATGCCCTCGATGTTGCCGTCACCTACGCCGCCCTTGACCTTGCTATCCCGGTCCCCGCCCGTGGAGGCCTTGGCGCTGTCGATGAACTCCAGCACCTTGGCCAGCCGGTAGACGCCGTCGGCGTTCTGCTTCGGATCCTTCAGGTCCAGCTTGGGGTCGACACCCGTCTGCTTGCACAGCTGGTCGAACTTGATGTCCTTCTGGCGGCCCAGGTTCTTCAGCGCGGGCGTGTCGTCGACAATCTGCGCGGCGGAACGGTTGTCCCCGGCCGGGCGCTTGTCATTGGCGCTGGGGACGCCGTTGGAGGCCTGCTGCGGAGCAGGATCCGGCGCCTGGGTCGCGGCCGGAGCCGGCGCCAGGTTCTGGAGCTCCGGGGGGAGTCCCCGAGGGGCGAAGGCGGCCGGGGCGCTGAGCATGTCCGACGCACCCTCCATCGCGGACATCCCGCGCGGCTGCCGCCGGTTGATGATCGCGGGCTCGAACGAGTCCACCTGGCTGAAGCCCCGCGCCGGCATGCTCCGGGAGGCGTCCGCGACAGGCCCCGCGGAGAGCTGGGCCTTCGGGCTGACGAGCGCGGACTCCGCGGTGGTGGGGCGCAGCAGGGAGGAGGAGCGGGCCGTGGCCTTGAGGTCGATCATGGTTATCACCTTGGGTCTGAGCAGCGACGTGCCCTGACCTCATTGCAGCGCGCGTGCCGACAAGGTGAACCGCGCAACCCCTGGACTTCACAGGCATGGGGACGCCGTGGCAGGTGGCCAGCCGGTGACTCCAGTCACCAGGAGGATGGCGCCAGTCACCGGCCGGCGCGGGTGCGAGGGCGCAATCCACGGGGACTCGCGGTAAGTGAGGCCACCTTCATGACGCCTTCTGCTTCGGATCCGTCGCCTCCGTCTCTTGTCGCGCCGAAATGCGCGTTCGCGTTCGTCGTGCTGTACGCCTGCTACGAAGCGCCGGAGGGGATTGGCGGACGGTTGCTGGGGAACGCCGTGGTGGCAGCGGTGATGATGACGCTCTTCCACGCGGTGGCCTGGGGAGTGGGGCGGTGGCTGGGCTACCGCAACGGCTTCCATGCGTATGCGTTGGAGTGGCGGGGCTCCGCGCTCGCGCGGGCGTTGGCGGTGATGCTGGTGCTCAAGCCGCTGTCCGTGCTGGTGGGAGTGGCGGTGGGCGTGATGCGCGTGCAGCCCCTGGAGAAGCCGTTGATGGGCACGGCGCTGCTGGTGGCGGCATTGGGCATCGTGGTGTCCACGTTCGTGCCGTCGGTGGCGGAGGACATCGTGGCGCGAGGCTTCTGGTATCGCGCGTGGCCGGTGGCGGGGCAGGGCGTGGGCTACGTGGCCCTGTCCGCGGGTGTGTTCGTGCTCACGCACGTGTACCGGTTGGGAAACGGGCCGCTGGAGTGGCTGATGTTGTTCTGCACGGGGCTCGCATACGCGGCGGCGGTGGCCCGCACGGGCTCGCTGTGGGGCGCCGTGGGGCTGCACTGGGGATGGAACCTGGCGAACGCCTTGCTGGACCTGCAACTGGACGTCAACGCGGTGGGGCAGGGCGGCCGTGTCCTGTCCACCGTGACGGGGCTGGTGGCGCTGGGGCTGGTGGTGCTGCTGCCGAAGCGACGGGGCTCCACGGTGTAGGTGGCGGGTTCTGGAGCTTCGGGTTACAGACCGGGGGAGGAGGATCGCGATGCCCGCTCCCCTGACGCGGCGCCCGGAGACGAAGTCGTTCAGCATCGAGGACCTGCTCGACCGCGTGCGGCGCGGCGAGGTGCGCATCCCCGACTTCCAGCGCCCCCTGCGGTGGACCGCGGAGGACGTGCGAGACCTGCTGGACAGCGTGTACCGGGGCTATCCCATCGGGACCCTGTTGTTCTGGCGCCGGGAAGCCCCCGCCGCCAATGTCAGCTTCGGACCCGTGCGCATCGACGCACCCTCCACCAGCCAGGGCCTGTGGGCCGTGGATGGACAGCAGCGCGTGACGGCGCTCGCGGGCGTGCTGCTGCATCCGGCGTATGGCGACGAGGCCGGACGCGATGACTTCCACCTGTACTTCGACCTGGAGACGGGGGAGCTGCATGCACCTCCGGATGCGGGGGCACCACCACCGCACTGGCTCCCGATGAACGAGGTGCTGGACAGCGAGTCGCTGCTCCACTGGCTCAACCGCTACCCGGGCCGGGAGGCACACCCGGAGCACCTGCGCGCCGCCATCCGCCTGGGCAAGGCCATCCGTGAGTACCAGGTGCCCGCGTACGTCGTGGACACGGCGGACGAGAAGGTCCTCCGCATCATCTTCAAGCGCCTCAACACCGCGGGCCGTCCGCTCACGGATGAAGAGGTGTTCAATGCGCTGTACGTGGGCTCGCGCTCGCTCAGCCTGGAGTCGGTGACCGAGGGGCTGCGGGAGCTGGGCTTCGGGAGCATCCCGGAGTCACTGCTGCTGCGCGCCGTGCTGGCCGTGCGCGGCCTGGACTTCACGCGGGGCTACCAGGAACAGCTCAACCAGGACGACGAGCTCACGGAGACCGTCCGCCGCACGGACCGGGCGCTCCGGGACGCCATCGTGTTCCTCAAGCGCGACGCGTTCATCCCGCACCTCAAGCTGCTGCCCGCGCCCGAGAACTCGCTGGTCCTGCTGACGCGGTTCTTCCAGCTGCACCCGGAGCCGACACCGCGTTCGCGGGAGCTGTTGTCGCGTTGGATCTGGCGCCACATCGTCTTCGGCGGCTGGGAGCTGAAGCCCCCGGAGGCCCTCCAGGTCTTCGCGGCCATCCGCTCCGACGAGGAGCGCTCCCTCCAGACGCTGCTGGCGCAGGTGCCGCCGCCGCTCATCCGATGGTGGATGGAGACGGGCATGCCCGTCATTCCCCACTCCATCGCGCGGCCCCCGCTGGTCCTGCGCATCGCGATGCTGTCCCTCCAGCCGCGCCACCTGCTGACGGGCGCGGTGCTGGACCCCGGAGAGCTGCTGGAGCAGCAGGGCGAGGGCTTCCAGCCCATCCTTCCCGCGGGTGACCCCCGGTGGACCACGCAGCGGGTCTTTGACCGGAGGACGGTCCGGCGCCTGATGGAAGGGACCTTCAACTTCCTCTTCCATCCTCCGGTGCCGGGGCACTCCCTCTCCCAGATGCTCGAAGCGCAGCCGCCTCCGAGCGAGGACATCCTCCACAGCCATGGGCTCAGCCCGCAGGCCATGGAGTCCTTGCGGCGCAACGATGGCGCGTTCCTCCACCTGCGCCAGATGGTCCTGGAGCCCGTCCTGCGCCAGTTCATGGAGGCGCGCACGCGCTGGGACGACTCAGACCGGCCTTCGCTCCAGTCGATGATCATCGACGACGATGAGGACTGACATGGACCCCACGCTCCCTGTGTCCACCACGGGCATCCTCGACGTCCTCATTGGCGACGTGCACGTCGGCACGCTCACGCTGCTCGCGGACGAGCGCATCGAATTCAGCCTCTCCGAGGACTACCGCCAGCGCTACCCGCGCCCCGTCCTGGGCCAGTTCTTCGAGGACGACCTGTCACGCCGCCACACCAGCCGCATGCGGCTGCCACCGTTCTTCTCCAACCTCCTGCCCGAAGGCCCGCTGCGCGACCTCATCTCCGAACGCCAGCACATCGCCCGGCAGCGTGAGTTCTTCTTCATCGCCCACCTGGGCGCGGACCTCTCTGGCGCCGTCATCGTCCGCCCCGCGGGCGAGCTCGCCGGCCACGACGCGCCGCTCGCCGAAGCTCCCGCCGAACCCGTTTCGGACGGTGAGCCGCTGCGCTTCTCGCTCGCGGGCGTGCAGCTCAAGTTCTCCATGCTCCGGCGCGACCGGGGCATGACGCTGCCCATGGGCGGCCTGGGCGGAGACTGGATCGTCAAGCTCCCGGACAACCGCTACGACCGCGTGCCGGAGAACGAGCTGTCCGTGATGACGTGGGCGCGCGCCACCGGCATCGACGTGCCGGAGCTCCAGTTGCTCCCGGTCGCTGACCTGCACGGCCTCCCGGAGGGCATCACCCTGCGCGAGGACCTGGCCTACGCCATCCGACGCTTCGACCGGCCGTCCCCCGGCCGCCGCGTGCACATGGAGGACCTGGCGCAGGTGCTGGGGCTGTACTCCGATGAGAAGTACAAGAAGTACAACTACGAGACCATCGCCAACGTGCTGCTCAAGGTCGCGGGCCTGGACGCGCTCCAGGAGTTCCTGCGGCGGTTGGTGTTCATCATCGCGTGCGGCAACGGCGACGCGCACCACAAGAACTGGTCCCTCTACTACCCGGACGGCACGCGCCCCACGCTGTCTCCCGCGTACGACTTCGTCTCCACCATCCAGTACATGCCGCAGGACCAGCTCGCGCTGAACCTGGCGAAGTCCAAGCGCTTCGAGGACGTGTCGCTCCAGAGCTTCGAGCGCCTGGCGCGCAAGCTGGGCCTGAGCGACGAGGACGTCCTCCCGGTGGTGAAGGGGGCCGTGGAGGTCGCGCTCGATACGTGGACCACGCTGCGCGCGGACCTGCCCATGCCGGAGCTCTTCAAGCAGCGCATCGAGGAGCACTGGAAGCGCGTCCCGCTGCTCCAGGGCAACGTGAAGCGCAGCTCCGGCGAGCTGCGCCAGACGGTCAACGCCTTCTTCACCCTCTACAACGAGTTGCCCCGCCTGGGCCCCGGCAGCGACGCCTGCACCCGGGAAGCGCTGCGGCGCCTGTCCCCGCTGCCGCCCTCGCCGCGCGTGCTGGACCTGGGCGCGGGCACCGGACGGCAGTCGCTGGTGCTCGCGCGGGAACTGGGCACGCGCGTCACCGCCGTGGACCTGCACCGGCCCTATCTTGACCGGCTGGAGCGCGAGGCCCGCGAGCAGGGGCTGTCGGACGCCATCGTCACGCGTCAGGAGGACATGAGCGCGCTGTCGCTACCGCCCGGCTCCGTCGACCTGCTCTGGTCCGAGGGCGCCATCTACCTGATGGGCTTCGAGCAGGGCCTGCGCCAGTGGCGGCCGTTGCTCGCGCCCGGTGGACAGGTGGCCGTCACCGAGTGCACCTGGCTCACCGACGTCCGTCCTCCGGAGGCGGTGCGCTTCTGGTCCGCCGGGTACCCGTCCATGGGCACCATCGCCCAGAACCGCGCCAGCGCGGAGGCCGCGGGCTTCACGGTGCTGGACACCTTCACGCTGCCCGCGTCCGCGTGGTGGGACGAGTACTACACGCCGCTCCTCCAGCGCATCGACCGGCTGCGCCCCACCGCGGACGCGGCCCTGCGCGAGGTCATCGCGGCGGCGGAACAGGAAGTGAACCTGTACCGCCGCCACGGGGACAGCTACGGCTACGTCTTCTACCTGCTGCGTTCGCGCGAGGCCTGACGCCGCTTAGCGGCGGCTGTTCAGGTAGTCCGCGTGCCACGCGGCGGGCAGCACGGCCAGCACGTCCGAGGAGACGGGCGGGTGCTTCTCACGCGCCAGGTCCGTCTGCATGCGCGCGTCGCCCACCAGGAAGCCGTTGGCGATGAGCGTGTGCTCCTTCGCGCCCACGTCCAGCAGCTCCGTGTCCGTGCCCAGGGTCAGGTTGTAGACCTGGCCCTTGAAGGGCACGCGCTCCACGGAGGCCAGCGTCGCCTCGCCGTTCTTCGTCAGCAGCACGTCGCCCACCGCGAGCTCGCCCGCCGTCACGACGCCGCGGGTGCGGCTGACCATGGGGTGGGTATTGGTGACGAGCACGTCCTGGCCCTTGCCCGCCTTCAGGCGGACCATCGGCTGGGACTCGGTGCCCTTCGTCACGGTGGTGACGGTGAGGGCGCGGCCGTCCGCGTTCGACAGCACGCGGTCACCGACCTTCACGGACTCCACGGGGACGGACTGGCCGTCCGCGCGCAGCACGCGCGTGCCCGCCGCGAGGCAGCTGTTCTTGAAGTCCAGCACCGCCAGCCGGCGGAATCCCACGCGCGTCACCGGGCTGAAGCCGCCACCGGAGCGGGGGCACGTCGCGTTCACCGTGGTGAAGGCCTGCATCGCCACGTCCTGCTCGTGGGCCAGGCAGTCCGTGCCCAGGTCCATCAGCCCGTTGAAGGGAATGCTGGACGCGTCCAGGCCCGTGCCCAGCGGCAGGCTGCCCGTGAGCACCACCGTGCCCGGCGTGGTCGCGGCGACGTTGTTCACCTTGCAGCGACCGCCCGCGCTCAGGAGGACGATGTTCACCTCGCTCTTCACCGTCGTCACGGTGCAGTTGGCCGGCAGGCCCGTCACGTACGTGCCCCGCGCCGGCAGGTACAGCTTGGCCGCGTTGAACGCGCCCGGCGTGGGCCAGTAGGCCGTCGTGTCCGGCACCCACTTCTTCGCGGTCACGGACTGCTGGGCATTCACCGCCGCCACGCCCGTGTAGCCGCCGGCGAAGGCGGTGATGTTGCCGGCCGCGTCCTTCTTCGCCAGCGTGTAGTCGCAATCCAGCGCGCCCGTCGCGGAGCCGCGCTCCAGGCAGGTGCGGATGGCGTTGCCCGGCAGGCCCGTGCCGATGAGCTCGCGCGGGTGGTCGAAGTTCAGACCCGGCGGCAGCAGCAGCACCGTGGTGTCCGCGGTGGAGTAGAAGGTCTCCATCCGGCCGCTGGCCTCGTCATAGGCCATGCCCACCGAGTCGTAATACAGGACCCGGTCCGGACCCGCGTCCAGCACCACGTTCAGCGGATCCGTCTCCAGCGTCTTGGCCAGGTAGTCCTCCGTGGCCGTCGTGGCCAGCAGCTGGAAGTCCTGGCGGTCCGGCGTCGTGGAGTACGCGTTGAAGTCCACGTAGGAGTAGTCCGCCCCGCCCGCGCAGGTGAGGTAGCCCGAGCCCTGGAACGTCGTCTCCCCGTTGCCGTGAGCAATCTCCTCCAGCGGCAGCAGGTGGCCGCACCACTCGGGGGTGGTGGTCTGCGCCTTCACGCCGGAGGCCTTCTGGGCCAGCACGTGTTCGCGCTGCCGCGAGAGGCTGGAGAACAGGCGCGGGGAGTTGGCCGGGGTGTTGCCCGCCGCCTCCAGGCGCTTCATCAGGAAGGCGTACTGATCCGCGTCGCCCAGGTCGAGCGGCATCTGGGTGCCATCCGCGTGCTGCTGCTTCCACTGCGCGTACAGCTTCGACATCTTCAGCGAATCGTGGGCCCGGTCCTGGCGCACGGCGGCCGTCGGCGCTTCGCGCGTGGGCTCGGCCGTGCAGCCGGCCATGAGGGGAGTCGAGAACACCATCGCCGTCAGGGCGAGGCGCTTCCAGCTGGGGGTGACGGGGAGCATCGGGGAACTCCGCGAACCGGACGCCTCCTCACCATGAGTGTTGGCTCGGTTCACATTGAGTATGTATCCAGTAGTTCCTGATGTCCCACGAAATCAGGTTGGAGTCTGTGACATCCGCGTGCCTGTGATTGTGCGGGCGGGGACGACAGGGATTGAGACATCTCGGGTCACAGCTGGGCGGGGATGTAGCGCGGGAGGGTGCGAACGGAGAGGATGGACGGCCCATGCCGGCCCCCGCCCCCCGAGCCGTCCCCGCCGGGGACACGCCCACCGACGCCTCGCTGACGCTGCTGCGCATCCCCGGCACGACGCAGGCGGAGGTGGACACATACTGGCTCACGCGCGTGTACCAGGGCGGCCGGCTGCCCCAGCTCACCCTGCGCGCGGTGCTCCTGGGCGCGGGGTTGGGCGTGCTCACCTGCGCCACCAACCTCTACGCGGGCCTGAAGACGGGCGTGGCGTTCGGTGTGGCCGTCACCGCCGCGCTGCTCGCGTCCGCGACGCATGGGGCGCTCCGGCGCTTGAGCCCCCGCGTCGCCGGGAGCCCGTTGTCCCTGCTGGAACTGGGATGCGCGCAGACGGTGGCGTCGTCGGCGGGATACGCGACGGGCGGCGCGCTCGTGTCGGTGCAGGGGGCGTGGTTGTTGACGACGGGGCACCACCTGCCCGGGATGACGCTGCTGGCGTGGACGTTCCTGTTGTCCGCGCTGGGCGTCCTGTTCGCGGTGCCGTTCAAGCGGCAGCTGGTGGACCGGGAGCAGCTTCCGTTCGCGTCCGGGACGGCCGCGGCGGCGACGGCTCGCGCGCTGCATTCGGGAGGGGAGGCGGCGGGGCCGCGGCTGCGCATGCTGGGCGTGGGTGGGCTGATCGCGGGCGTGTTGACGCTCGCGCGCGATGGCTTCGGGCGCTTGCCCTATGCGTATGCGTTTCCCGGGACGCTGGGTGGCGTGTCGCTGGAGCGGTTGGGGTTCGCGCTGGAGACGGGGTTGATGCCGGTGGGCGGCGGCGCGCTTCTGGGCGTGCGCGTCACCGCGTCCATGTGGCTGGGGGCGCTCTTCGTCCATGGCGTTGTCGCGCCCCGGTTGATGGCGGCGGGCGTGGTGGCTCCGGATGGGGACTTCCTCGCGTGGGCGCTGTGGCCGGGCGCGGCGGCGCTCACCACCGCGTCGCTGTTGCAGTTCGCGCTCCAGGCCCGCGTGTGGGGCCGGGCGCTGCGGGGGCTGCGCGGGCAGCGTCAGGCGCCGCATCCCATTGAAGCGCTCCAGGTGCCCGGGCGGTGGTGGGTGGCGGGGATGCTGGTGCTGACGCCCGCGACGGTGGCGCTGGCGCGGGTGGGCTTCGACGTGCCGGTGCCGCACGCGCTGCTCGCGGTGGCGCTGTCGTTCGTGCTGTGTCTCATCTCCTGCCGTGTCACGGGGGAGACGGACATGAGCCCCGTGGGCGCGCTGGGGCAGGTGACGCAGCTGACGTATGGCGTGCTGCTGCCCGGGGATGTGCGCGCGAACCTGGCGACGGCGGGCATCACGGTCAACGCGGCGTCCTCCTCCGCGGACCTGCTCACGGACCAGAAGGCGGGACACCTGCTGGGCGCGGATCCTCGCCGCGTGTTCCTGGCGCAGCTGTTGGGGTGCGTCGTGGGGGCGCTGGTGGTGGTGCCGCTGTTCTACCTGCTGGTGCCGGACCCCTCCGTGCTGGGTTCGGAGCGCTTCCCGGCGCCGGCCGCGACGATGACGGCGGGTGTGGCGCAGGTGCTGGCGTCAGGGCTGGATGCCGTCTCGGCGGACCTGCGGCTCGCCATGGCCTGGGCGGCGGGCGCGGCGGCCGTCCTTACGCTGGGGGAGCAGGCGCTGCCGGAGCGGTTCCGCCGCTGGACGCCCTCGGCGGTAGGGGTGGGGCTGGCGTGTCTGCTGCCTGCCTCCACCTGCCTGGGGTTCTTCCTGGGCGGGCTGGGGTGGGAGCTGGCCCGGAGGTGGAGGCCCGCGTCGGAAGGGCCGGGCGTGACGCTGGCGGCCGGGCTCATCGCGGGCGAGGGGCTGGTGGGGGTGGGCATCGTGCTGGCGCGGGCGCTCTGGTAGCCTCCGGGCATCCGCATGCGCTGTCCGGTCTGCCACCGCCGCCTCGCGCCGGGCGCGGCGTGTCCCGTGAATGGCGTCGCCGCCGGGTCCGGTCTCCCCCTGGAGCCGCTGGCGATTCCCGACGTCCCCGGCCTGTCCGGTGCCGCCCTGTTGGGAGTGGGGGGCTTCGCCCACGTCTTCACCGCGGCGCGCGAGTCGGACGGCCGCGAGGTGGCGCTCAAGGTGGGACTGGGGCCGCACCATGCGCGCTTCGCCCACGAGGCGGAGGCGCTCCGGCGCGTCGGGCCGCCCACGGTTCCTGAAGTGCTGGAAGAGGGGCGGGTGGGAGGCCGGCCCTTCCTGGTGCAGGAGCTGTTGCGAGGGCAGACGCTCGCGGCGTGGATGGCGGCGCTGCCGGGGACGGGCGCGGCGTCCGTGGCGCGGGTGCGGGAGTTGCTGACGGGGCTGTGTCAGGCTGTGGCGCGCGTGCACGCGGTGGGAGTCGCGCACCGGGACCTCAAGCCGGAGAACATCTTCCTGCGCGAAGGTGGCGCGCTGAGTCTGCTGGACTTCGGGCTCGCGCGATGGATGGACGCGGGGCCGGCGGAGGCGGCGGGCAACCGCGCGGGCACGACGGTCTACATGTCGCCGGAGCAGTGCCTGGACGCGCGCGAGGCGGGTCCGGCGGCGGACATCTACGCGTTGGGCGTCCTGCTCTTCGAGTTGCTCACGGGGACGCCGCCGTTCCACGGCACTCCGGACGAGGTGCGCGAAGGCCACGTGAGCCAGCGTCCGCCGCGCGTGTCGGAGCGGGCGCAGGTTCCGGGGGCGCTGGACGCGGTGGTGGCGCGGTGTCTGGCCAAGGAGCCGGCGGAACGGTACGCGAGCGCGGAGGAGTTGCTGGCCGCGTTCGAGGCCGCGTGCGTGGAAGGGCCTTCGCTGTCCGGTGTCGTCGGGGCGAGGGATGCGCGGTCGGCGCAGGCGCTGGTGACGTTCGCGGGCGCGCGTCCGGTGGCGGTGCTGGGGCTGCGCACGGCCGCGTCGGTGGAAGGGCTGGCGGCCACGCTGGAGCCGTTCGGCGGAGTGCTGGCACGGGTCGCGGCGGGCGGCTACGTACTCGTCTTTTGCGAGTCGTTGTCGGCGGAGGCGAACGTGCGCGCGGGAGCGCTCGCGGCACGGCGGTTGGTGGAGTCCGGAGAGGCCTCCGCGGTCCTGCACGTCGCGGTGCTGTACGTGCATCCCGGCACCACGTTGCCGCGCATCGCGGGTGCCGCGCTGGAGCGGCCGGAGACGTGGTGGGGGAGGGCACTCGCGCAGGGCGAAGTGCGGGTGACACCGGAGGCGGTCGCGAGGCTGGAGCCCGGGTGGATCGAGCCCGTCACGCAGCCCGACGACATCGAAGCCTCGCTCGGGATTCGTGATCCTGGCGCGCGGGAGGAACAGTCGCCCGAGAGCATCGGATCCACGGCAGGGCCGTGGAACGCAGGCGACGCGCGCCCTGCGGTGCGGGAGTCCGCAATCCGCGAGTCCACTTCGTCGCAAGCGGTCGCGGAGAGTCCACGCGCGGCGTCACCAGGATCCGGGGACACCGAGCGCGAGAACGGCGCGGTCTTCCGTCTGCGCCTCCACGACGAGGACGGAGCTCGCGCTGACGGTGAGCCTCCTCCGTTCGTGGGCCGCGACGCGCTGCTGGACGCACTGGTCGCGGACGCGGCGCGGAGCCTGTCGTCCTCGGCACCGGGCCTGGGCGTGCTCACCGGCGAGGTGGGGCATGGCAAGTCACGGTTGCTCAAGGCGCTCGCGCTCCAGTTGGAGTCCACGGGCCACGCCCGGGTCGTCCGCCTGCGCGCTCCTCCTCCGGATGCGTCGCTGTCCAACGCCCTGCTGGATTCACTGCGCGCCGTCGCGGGCCGTCCGTCCGCGGAGCCCCGCATCCTGGCCGAGGCCCTCGTTGCCCAGGCATGTGAAGCCCCGCTCGTGCTGTTGCTGGACGATGCCCACCTCGCGGATCCCCTGAGCCTGGATGTGCTCGAGCGCGCCACGCTCGAAGGACCGCGGGCGTCCCTTTGGATCTGCGTCGCCGGACGTCCTTCGCTGCTGGGCCTGCGGCCCCACCTGGGAGAGCGCAGCGCCCACGTCTCACGCCACACGCTGCCGCCCCTGCCTCCGGAAGCCAGCCGTGCGGTGCTCGTCCACCTGCTGCGTCCGGCGGAGCACATCCCCGAACCCGTGCTCGCGCGCCTGGAACTCCTGGCGCAGGGCGTGCCCCTGTCCCTCGTCGAACTGGCTCGCGCGCTCCGAGCCGCCGGGGCCTTGCGTTCGGCGCCGGGGGGCGGATGGTACGTCGCGCCGGATGCGCTGTTGGATGTCTCCGTCACGCCGCTGTTCGAACGGCTGGCTCCACGCGTGCTCGCGGGCCTTCCGGAAGCCCACCGTGTTCTCGCGCGGCTGTGCGCGGTGCTCGGCACGGAGGTGGACGTCGCACGCGTCGACTCGGCTCTGCGCCACCTGACCGCGGGACCGGAGCTGTCGCGCGCCGCCGCGCTGGACGCGGGCGCAGGCCTACAGCGACTGACCCGCGCGGGCCTCCTGCGTCCCACCAGCCCGGGCCGCTTCGCCTTCCGCCACCCGCTGCTGCGCGAGGCCCTGGAGGCCCTGCTGCCTCCCGCGCCCCGCCGCGCACTGCACGCCGCCGCACTCAAGGCCAGCGTGGGCGACGATGTGGCCGAACGCCGCCGCCGTGCGCACCACGCGGCCGTCTGCGGCGCCCACCTGGAGGCCTCGCGCGACTACCTGTCGCTGGCGGAGGAGGCTCGCTCCGGTCACCTGCCCGTGGAAGCAGAGCAGCACTACACGCGCGCGCTCGCGCTCCTTCCGGAATCAGATGACGCGCGCCGGGCCCAGGCGCTCGCGGGACGAGGCAAGGTCCGTCACCGCCTCCAGCGCTTCCGGGAAAGCCTCGCGGACCTGTCCGCCGCGCGCGCTCTTGCCCGCATCCGGGGCGACGCCGCGCTCGAAGTGGATCTGCTGCTGGAGGAAGCCACCGCGCGCGACTGGATGGAGGACTCGGATGGCTCCGCCGTCTGCACGCGCGAAGCACTCGACGCCATCGAGCCCCTGGACGCGCCGCGCCTGTCCCTTCGCTGCGGCCTGGCCCGGGGCCGCCTTCATGTGCGTCAGGGCGAGTGGGCCGCCGCGGCCCGCGTGCTCACCTCCACCGCCGAAGGCTCCGAACGCGCCCGGGACCACGAGACGCTGGTCGTGTCGCTGGCCCTGCTGGGCTCCGCGCTCACCTTCCTGGACCGCGCGCCAGAAGCCGCCGAACGCTTCGACGAAGCCCTGGAGCGCTGCGAGGCCGCGGGCGACGGACTGCACAAGGCCGCCGTGCTGTGCAACCGCGTCCTCTTGTGGCTCCGCCAGGGCGACGTGTCCCGCATGGAAGCGGACCTGCGTCGCGCCATGGCGCTGGGCCGCGAATTGGCCCACGCGCAGATGGAGCGCTGGTCCACCTTCAACCTGGCGGAGGTCCTCTACATGCAGGGCCGCCTGGACGAAGCGCTCCCCCTCGCGCAGCGAGCGCATGAGTTGGGCGTGCGCTTCTTCCGCGAACACCCCGTGCCCGTGGACGCGCTGCTCATCGCCCGCATCCAGGCCGCCGCGGGAGACGAGGCAGCGGCGGCCCGCCAGCTCGCCTGGATTTCGGAGCGCTGTCCGCCGGAATCCCTGCCGCCCACCGCCATCATGCGGAGGCTGGTGGAGCTCCAGGTCCATCAACAGACCGCCGGCGCCTTCCAAGCGACGGACTGGGCCGCGCTCCACACCGAAGCGGACGCGCTGGCCTCACCGGATGAGAAGGCGGAGATCCTCCTTCAGGCCACCGCCATCGCGCGCCGCACGGGCGCCATGGAAGAAGCCCTCGCGTGGCTCGAACGCGCCGGCCCTGTCGTGGCGGAAGCCCCGCTGTGGTCTACGCGTTTCCACGCATTGCGTGCCGCGCTCGTACCCTCAGCGCTGTAACGGGAATCGTTACACGGTGCCGCGCACGTAACCTTTCACGCTACAGGGAGACAAGAAGGCCGCGCCTGGGGTTTCCTTCCCTTCCTGTTTCCGAATCCTACCCAAGGAGTGTTCGCGCGATGGCCTCCTCCGTCCTCCGAGTCCCCTGGTGTTTCCTGTTGCTGGCCCTGACCGGCTGCGAACCCGCGCTCCCGGAAGACACCCTTGTCAGCGCCGATTCCGACGTCGAGCTCGGCACGAGCAAGGCGGACATCCGCATCGCCAACTCGCTCACGACGCGGGAGCTGGTGCTCAACGCCATCGCCGCGAACCATGACGCCAACGCGGCCCTGTCCACGAACTCGCTGGAGTCCCTCTTCGACCCGGACGTGATGAGCCCTGGCATGGGCACCGCGCTCGTCAACAACCAGCTCCGCGACCCCTACGCGCAGCGCTTCATGGCGTACCTGGTGAGCTGTGCGTTGGGCGAGGGGGAGACGCTCGAATACCTCAACCCCTTCCAACCCTCCGGCTCTCAGCGCAGTGAATGGGCCGGCTCCGCGGGCCTCTGTCCGTGGTGGCGCACGCAGGCGCCGGGAGACGCGTGCCTCCGGCGCGTGACGGCGTGCCTCCTATCGCGCAACAACGGCCTGGGCTACCGCGTGGAGTTGTCCATGCGCGGGGAAATCCATGAGCCTGTCCTCTCCATCGCGCAGCCGTTCGCGCTGGACGCATGGACGGTACCGCTCGACCACGTGCCGACCACGACCGCGTCCGTGAACAGCGCAGTGCCGTGCGACGAACAGACGGTGGGCGCGGAGCGGAACTGCGGCTGGAAGATGCACTCGGTGGGGTGGTGCCCGGCGGGGCAGACCATCTCCGTGGGCGCGGGCGGCCCGGCGGTCTGCCCGTCCGGGACGCCGCTGGGCTCCAGCGGCGAAGCACGCATGGTGCTGCGCGTGTGCCGGGGCATCGCCGGCTGCGACAAGACGGACGCGCGCCACGTGGAGTCCAGCCAGGGGTGCGTGCCGGAGTCCACGGACCCCTCGTCCTCCACGGACACGGACCCCTCCGTGAACTTCACCTGCCCTGTGTCGGGTGGGTACTTCACGGTGATGACCGCGCCCTGGGACAGCGACGCGGAGGGCACTGCGACCGTGGGCGTCTCGGCGGGAGTGCAGGCGCCGCTCTCCGAGCGCGCCGTGTACCGGGTCCGCGAGGGCGCCTTCTACGGCAACCTCTTCGGCAGGGACGCGCTCCGTGACGACATCAACGTGACGGTGACGTTGGTGGCGGGGCAGAAGGACCGCTACACCATCAACCGTCCGAAGGGCCGCCAGTCGAAGCCCGTCTTCAAGGACCTCTACTCCTGCTACGACCCGGGCTGGGTGTACGGCCGGGCGTACGCGACCTACCGCGTGTGCGCGCTGCCGGGCACGGAAGAGGACTGCGCGGCCACCGTGACGGGGCCGTGCTGGAGCACCACCCCGAACACGCCCTACCAGTGCAAGACGCAGGACGGCTCGCTGCTGTCGGGCGACGGCGACTTCGAGGCCTGCATGGACACGTCCAACCAGGTCTGGGAGGAGCCCGTCACCGTCTTCCTCAACGGCGCGTGCGACCTGGTGGATGATCAGCATCTGCAGCTGTGCAAGCGCTGGACGGAGCCCCCGCCGCCCCAGGAGACCTCACGGGGCAAGCGCTAGCCCATGGCGGGCAATGGCGAGGAGGCCCTCTACGGCGAGGAGCTTCGGCCCGGAGCGCTCGTGGGCGAGTGGGTCGTGGACCGCGTCCAGGTCCACGGCCCCGTGTCCGCGCTGTACCGGGCGCGGCACGCGCAATCCGGCGTGCCCGCGGCGCTGAAGGTGCTGCACCCGCAAGTGGCCGCGGCGGCGGTGGCGCTGCGGCGCTTCCGGCGTGAAGCCGCCACGCTGCAGCGGCTGCGCCATCCGCACATCGTCACGGTGCTGGGGTACGGCGAGCTGTCGGACGGCCGGCCCTTCATCGCCATGGAGTGGTTGGAGGGGCAGGACCTGGCGGCGGAGCTGGCCACGCGCGGGCCCCTGTCCCCGCGCGAGGTGTTGGAGGTGATGGAGCAGGTGGGCGCGGCGCTGCGGGTGGCGCACGCGGCGGGCGTGGTGCACCGCGACCTGAAGGTGCAGAACGTGGTGCGGCTCGCCCCGGGGCGCGGCGGCCCCGCCGTGAAGCTGGTGGACTTCGGCGTGGCGAAGGGGCTGGTGCCGGGCGCTCCGGGCAGTTCGTCGCTCACGCACACCGGCGTGGTGCTGGGCACGCCGCTGTCCATGGCGCCGGAGCAGATCCGCGGCGAGGTGCCGGACGCGCGCACGGACCTGTACGCCGCGGGCGTGCTGCTCTTCCAACTGCTCACGGGCATGCCGCCCTTCCAGGGCACCACGCGCCACGAGGTGGAGCAGCAGCACCTGCACGCGCCGCCGCCACGCCCCGGAGAGCACGCGCCGGTGTCCGCCGCGCTGGACGCGGTGGTGCTGCGGTGTCTGCGCAAGGCGCGCGAAGAGCGCCACCCGGACGTGGACGCGCTCCTGGAAGACCTGCGGGGCGCGGTGCTGGGAGGCGCGGCACCGGTGGCCGTCCCTCGCGCGGTGGGGCTGTACGTGGAGGCCCGGCTGACGGGAGAACCGGACCCCGCGGCGATGGAGGACCTGGACGCGGGCCTGGAGCGCGCGAGCACGCTGGCGCGCGAGGCCGGCATGGAGGTGCGGGTGATGGGCGGTGCGTGCCTGCTCGCCGTGGCCAGCCTCCCGGACGACGTGCGACGCGAACGGGAGCTGCGGGCGCGGGTGCTGGACGTGGGGCTCGCGCTGACGGGGAAGGGCACCTCCACCGCGCGCCTGCACGTCACCGTGCACGTGGACCGGCTGACGTCGCGGGAAGAGGCTCACGGCTGGACGGAAGCCAGTGCCTCCGCCTGGGACGCGGCGGGTGGGGAAGGGGGCCTGCTCCACCTGCCCGGCTGGGTGCGGGATGACGGAGCAGCGGCCACGCCCATCGTCACCGGTCCGGCGCTGCGGGGACTGGAGGCGGACTTCGTCGTCAGTCCCGTGCCGGATGCCCCCGAGCGTTGGCGGCTCTCCTCCCGGCGCTGAAGCCGCCTACGGCTTGATGCCGTGCCTGCGCAGCAGCCGGTAGAAGTGCACGCGGTCCATGCCGGCGGTGACGGCGGCCTGGGCCACCTTGCCCTGGTGTTTCTCCAGGAGCGCCCGCAGGTATCTCCGCTCGAAGTCGTCCACCACGCGCCGGCGCTGCTCCGCGTACGGCCGCGACAGGTCCAGCTCCAGCGGGCTGCCCTCCGGGCGAGAGTCCTCCTCCGCCAGCGGCAGCGCGTCCTCGAACACCAGGCAGCGCTCCAGGTGGTTGCGCAGTTCGCGCACGTTGCCCGGCCACGCCGCGTGCCTCAGCCGCGACAGGAACTCCGGCGTGCGCAGCGCGCCCGTGCGCTCCGGGTCCGCGCCCAGCGACGCCAGGATGCCCGACACCAGCATGGACAGGTCCTCCGGCCGCTGGCGCAGGGACGGCATGGCGATGCGCAGCACCGCGAGCCGGAAGAACAGGTCGGAGCGGAAGCGGCCCGCGTTCACCTCCGCGCGCAGGTCGCGGTGCGTGGCAGCGATGAGCCGCACGTCCACCGGCTGGTACGTGTTGCTGCCCACCCGGCGGATCTCCCGGTTCTCCAGCACGCGCAAGAGCTTGGGCTGCAACTCCGGGGGAAGCTCGCCAATCTCGTCCAGGAAGACGGTGCCGCCGTCGGCCTCCTCGAAGACGCCCGCGCGCCGGCTCACCGCGCCGGTGAAGGAGCCCTTCTCGTGGCCGAACAGCTCGCTCTCCAGGATGTGCGCGGGGATGGCGCCGCAGTCCACCACCAGGAACGCCGCGTCCTTGCGCCGGCTGGCCTGGTGGATGGCGAGCGCCGCCTGGCTCTTGCCCGTGCCCGTCTCTCCCTCCAGCAGCACCGTGACGTCGCGCGCGGAGGCCCGCTCCATCATCGCGAAGCAGCCGCGCATGGCCACGGACGTGCCCACCAGCGTGCCGAAGCGCGTCAACTCCGACAGGGGCAGCCGGTTGCTCTCCGCGCTGAAGTCGAACCGCAGCACCACGCGGCCCAGGCGCAGCAGGCTGCCGCTGCGCAGGATGCCCTCGACCACCTGCACGCCGTCCACGATGACGCCGTTGAGGCTGTCCAGGTCCTTCACCTGCGGGCCCTTGGGCCCGATGCGCACCTCGCAGTGGAAGCGCGACACGGTGGAGTCCTCCACCGCGAAGTCGTTGAGCGGATGCGAGCCCACCGAACAGGTGTCCGCCGTGGACTCCCACACCATGCCCGCGCCCGGGCCCTCCACCACGGACAGGCGGAAGCGGCGCACCGTGGGCAGGTCCCCCGGACGGCGGGCCTGCTCGTACGGCAGCGTCACGTGGAGCGCGGCCTCCTGCCCCTCCTCGTCCAGGTGGGCGCCCTTGTCCTTCGACTCCCCGGGGGTCCCGTCGACGCGGGTTCGATCCGACACAGACATGCACCTGAAACTACCACGTCCGGGCCACACGGGGCGGGGCAGCCGGGTGTCCGGCAGGACACAGACGCGGTGCGCGCACGCAAAGCGTCAGCTCAGCGTCACGTCCAGGAACATCATCAGCACGAAGCCCACCATCAGCCCGGCGGTGGCCTCCTTCGCGTACTCCTGGCGGTGGCTTTCGGGGATCATCTCGTCGCTGACGACGTACAGCATGGAGCCGCCCGCGAACGCGAGCGCCCACGGCAGCACGCCTGAAGCGAACGACGTGGCGAAGAAGCCCACCAGCGCGGCCGCGCCCTCCACCAGCCCCGTGTAGAGCGCCACCAGCACCGCCTGCTTGCGGCTGTACGCCACGCCCATCAGCGCCAGCGCCACGACGAAACCCTCCGGGATGTCCTGCAGGCCAATCCCCACGAGGATGGGCACGGCGATGGTCATGGAGCGGCTGCCCACGCCGGTGCCCACCGCCAGGCCCTCCGGGAAGTTGTGCAGCGCGATGGCCAGCACGAACAGCCAGATGCGCTTCAGGTTCGCCGCCTGCGCGTTGCCCTCCTGGCCCTTGATGAAGTGCTCGTGGGGGATGAAGCGGTTGCACAGGTGCAGGAACAGGCCGCCCACCAGCATGCTGCCCCCCACGACCAGTGCGGGGACGAAGCGCGACGTGGTGCGCTCCTCCGCCAGGTGGATGGCGGGCACGACGAGCGAGAAGGCCGTGGCCGCGAGCATCACGCCCGCGCTGAAGCCCATCAGCACGTCCTTGGTGCGCTGGGAGATGCCGCCCATGGCCAGGGCGGGCACGGCGCCCAGGCTGGTGGAGAGGACGGTGACGGCGCTGCCAACGAGCGCCAGTGCGAGGGTGGACGAGCCGAAACCGCTGTCGAACATGGCCCCCTCAACCTGCCGCTCACCCCGCCGCCCGGCCACCTTTTCGGCGGGGCCGGGCGTGAAGGATGCCCGCCATGGAACAGCCGTTCCCCAGCGGACGCACTCAGGGCGACAAGCGCTGCTTCTCCCGCAGGATGAGGTGCCACTCCTGGAGGTTACGCTGGAGCGCGGACAGCCACGCGTCGATTTCTGGATCCAGGCGCTTGTCCACGCCGCGCAGGGACTCCAGGAGCGGCCGGGCGCCGGACTGGCCCAGCCGCGCCAGTCCCTCCAATGCCGACTTGCGCACCGCGAGGTCGCTGTCGCTCCGGTACAGCGAGGTGAGCGAACGGCGAGCGCCCGCGGACTCAGAGCCCGGTACGCCGCCCAGCGCCTTCGCCGCCGCCGCGCGCAGGCCCGCGTTCTCCGAGCTCAGCTGTTGGGTGAGCTTGCGCACCACCTCCGGGCTTGCGGCCTCCATGGAGACCTCGCCCAGCAGGCGCGTGGCCAGCGCCGGGTCGTCCGTGGCCGAGGCGACCTTCACCGCCGCTTCCGCCAGCTCCGGGTTGTGGCCGAAGTAGATGCCCGCGCTCTCCGTCACCAGGTTCTCCACCACCGCCTGGCGCACCTCCGGCGCGCTGTCGCGCACGAGCTGCTCGTAGGTGACGACGTCGCCGTTCTTCGCCATGAACTCCACCGACGGCGAGCCCTGGAGCGCGCGCACCGACGCGGCGCGCAGGCCGGGGTCCGCGTCCTGGCTCGCGCGGGAGAGCAGCGGCTGGAGCAGCTCCGGCTTCTGCGCGTTGCTCGCCTTGGTGGCCAGCGCCGCGCCCACGGCCTCCAGCACGGCGGGGTCGCGCTCCTGGCTCACGGCCCGGCCCAGGGCCTCCGGCGGCATGGCGATGGCGGCCTCCTTCAAACGCAGGCGTGCGTATTTGCGGTACGCGGGCGAGCCCGTCTTCATGGCCACGCGCACCTCGTCCAGCATGCCCTCCACCGTGCAGGCCGTCCGGGTGGGGACGGCAACGGGCGCGCCCTGCGCCAGGGCCAGTCCTGGCAGGAGCGACAGCCAGAGCACTCGGGCCTTCATCGTTCGCGAGCCCATCAGTGCGGCGCTCCTTCCTCGACCACGCAGTCGTGGTGTTCCTTCTTGCCCATCCAGATGCGCGCGAAGTCCGTGGTGCCGGTGGCGTACAGCGCCTTGAAGTCCAGGTAGTCCTGCCGCAGGCGCGGGTCCTTGCGCGCGAACTCCTCCACCAGGGGCAGTGCGTCCGCGCCGGCCGCGCGCACCGCGAAGCGCAGGAAGGCCCAGCGCACGCACAGGTCATGTTCGCCGTCGAAGGCAGCGCGGTACGCGGCCAGGGCCTTCTGCGGGTCCTCGGTGACGGCGAGCCGGAAGGCGGCCATCTCGCGCACGTCGCGGTCCTTGTCGGTGCGCATCACCTTCGCCAGCGCGTCGATGGAGTCCGAGTCGAGCAGCGGGTCGGAGTACGAAGGCATCTCCAGCGCGAGCAGCCGCACCGCCGAGTCATCCGACGTGGTGCCGATGTCCAGCAGGTCCTTCCAATACGGCGCATACGTGCCGGTGCGCTCGTAGTCCTCCTTCATCACCCGGCCCAGCGTGCGCGTGGCCGTCCACGCGGCGGAGTCGGCGGAGTCATCCATCGCGATGGCCTTGAGCCGGCCGCGCGTCTCCGGCGTGAAGCGGTGCTGCGTCTCCAGTGCGTCCAACGCGGAGGCGCGGTCCGGTGTGGCCAGCGTCTTGTCCTCGGCCACCGACACCAGCTTCTCCGTGACGCGCGGGTGGCGCACGGCGGGCGAGGCCTTGAGGGCCTCCAGGTAGATGGCCGGCTCCGGTGGCGCGGCGTTCACCGCCCACGCCACCAACTGCAGCGCGCGGTCCGGATCATTGCCCACCAGCTCCGTCAGGCGCTCCTGGAGGTAGGCCACCAGCGCGGTGTCGCGCGCCTGGATGGCGGCGGCCACGGCGGCGTGCAGCGACTCCATCGTCGCGGACCTGTCCAACACGGCCAGCCCGTCCCAGCACCCGGGCATGGGGATCTCCTCGCGAGGTCCAGCGCGCGCGGCGGGCGGAGGCTCCCCGGTGGCGCCATTCCCGGCGGAGGCCGTGGGCACGGAAGGAATCGCCGCGACAGGCAGCGAAGGACCGGCGTCATCGCTCCCAGCCGAGCCCCGCCACCACACGACGCCCAGGGCGACGAGGAGGACGAGGCCAGCGAGCGCGACCTTGAAGAGGGGACGGGAGGTCATGTCGAAGGGAGCTCACGCGGAAGAGGAACGACGGGCGCACGCGCGCCGGACGTCGGAGACGTGAAGCCGGGCAGGGGACGTGCGGCCCCTGCCCGAGGACACCTGCACGCTTTGGCTACAGCGTGGGAACGCCCAGCCGGTTGGTGCAGTTGGCGTTGGTGCCGCACGTGGTGCCGACGCTGGTGTACCAGGCCGACTTGCGCGTGCCGTACTGCCGGTTGTCCGCGTGCACGTGCGGGCCGGTGGCGCTGCCCGTGCCGCCCACGAGCCCCAGCGCGCAGCGGTCGCACGTCTTCGTGCCAGAGCTGACGTTGGCGTAGAAGTGCAGCTGGCGGAAGTCCCAGCCGTTCGCGCCGGACACGACGTAGTAGTTGCCCGCGCCGCCGTTGCAGGTGGAGCCGTAGCAGGCCGCCGCGCAGCCGCCGTAGTAGTAATAGTAGTAGTTGCCCACCAGCATGCCCCGGTGGTTCCACTCGCCGCAGGATCCGTTGCCGATATCCAGCGCCGTGTGGCTGCTCCCGGTGCAGTTGTAATAGGTGGTCGAGTTCACGTAGGCCGCCGGGTCACAGATGGGGCCGTTCGCCGTGGCCGCCACTCCTGGACCAGCCCACGCCGCGGCGGCCAAGGCCACCCCGGCGGACAGCAACGTCTTCAGCTTCATGCGGTGCTCCCTCCCGTCATCCGCCCCCCGTTTCCCCGCGAATGGGGCAGGGGCGGTGAAGCTGTAATACACGAAATCCTTGAAACCATCTCGCGAATCGGGAATTGAGAAACACAACGATTCCAGAGGCTTCCGTGCCGCGCCGTGTCGTTCCGGGCCGGGCGACGCAACTGGCGGCAAACGTTCACGACAATCTGGAATGTCGGCGTTCTGCCGACCCTGGCGCCCCGTCGCCCGGACCCCTGGCCAGGTGTCTCCGTCACCTGGGAGAAGCGACATGACCACGATTGGCAAGCCCGGCTCGCGCACGACGTCCCCTGTCAGCACCCCGCAGCCGAAGACGCCCGCCACGCCGGCGAAGCCCAACGCGGTGAAGGCCGCCGTCACGCAGCGGATGTCGGACGGCTTCGACTCCGGGCCCCGCGCGGGTTCACGTCCTCCGCTGTCGGAGGTCCGCACCACCGAGACGGCGGTGAAGAAGGACAAGGACGGCGGCGGCTTCCTGGGCGGTATCGCGTCGGGCATCGGTTCGGCCCTCGACAAGGTCGCCAAGGGCGTGGCGAAGGCTCTCGCGCCGCAGGTGAGCACGAACGCGGATGGGCGCACGGTGGTGGACCTGGGCGCGGGCAACAACACCGCGAAGGTGACGCAGAACAAGAACGGCGGGCTCACCATCACGTCCGGCAGCGACACGGTGAACCTCACCGCCGAACAGTCCAAGGGCGTCATCATCAACGGCGGCGCCGGCAACGACTCCATCACCGTGGACGCGAGCGTCACGCAGGACATCACCCTGGACGGCGGTGACGGTGACGACAAGCTCACGGGCGGCGCGGGCAGTGACACGCTCATCGGCGGCGCGGGCAACGACACCATCATCGGTGGCGAGGGCAAGGACACGCTGAAGGGCATGGACGGCGACGACTACCTGGAGGGCGGCGCGGGCGATGACCGCATCATGGGTGGCGAGGGCCGCGACGTGATGTACGGCCTGGACGGCAACGACTATCTGTCCGGAGGCAAGGGCCGGGACTACATCGACGCGGGCGCGGGCAACGACCGGGCCTATGGCGGCGAGGGCGACGACCAGGTCATCGGCGGGCGCGGCGACGACACTCTGAGCGGCGGCGCGGGCAACGACGCGGTGGCGGGCGGCGCGGGCAAGGACACGGTCCGTGGCGGCACGGGCACGGACAAGCTCTACGTGGAGGAGGGCGAGACCACCGCCGACGCGGCCGAGGGCGAGCGTGAAATCGTCGACATGACGGACGCGGACCAGCGGGGCTCCTCCGTCTCCGTGACGGGCAGCGCGGAGTTCCAGGCGCGCGTGCAGTCGGACCTGGACGCGATGCGCTCGCTGCCTTCGGGCCAGGACCTGCTGCGCACGCTGGACGACAGCGGCAAGAAGACGGTCATCCGCGAGACGTCCAGCGGCAACAGCGCGGGCGGCACGAACTTCAACGACGGCTTCATGAACGCGGACGGCACGCCGGGCAAGGGCACGGACTCGCAGGTGAACTACAACACCACGCGCATCTCGCTGGGCAGCGAGGAGTGGATGAACCGCCCGCCCGTCGTGGGCCTGTTCCACGAGCTGGTGCACGCGTCGGACATGAACAACGGCACGCTGGCGCTGGGCTCCAAGGACGGCACGCGCAACCTGGAGACCTCCGCGGTGGGCCTGCCCATCGACCTGGACCAGGACCCGTCCACGCCGGACGTGGTGCAGGGCGGACGTCCCGGAGAGAACGTCCTGCGCGACGATCTGAACCTGCCGACCCGCCCGCGCTACTAGGATTCGGGGGATGAAGACCTTCCGCCGCGCTGGTGCCATCATGGCGCTGGCAATCATCATGGGCTGTGCGCGGGCGCCGGAGCGGCCCGCGCCCCCAGCAGCGGATCCAGGAGGACAGCGCGTGGCCCAGGCGGATGTGGAGCTGAAGGTGGAGTCGGTGGCGCGCGAGGCGGACACGCTCGCCGTCACCTACGCGGTGCACAACCGGACGCAGAAGGCCGTGCTGCTCACGGACGGCCTGTGGGACGTGGGCTTCAGTGGCCACCTCACGTTGGCGCCCGAGCGGGCCTACGTGGACCTGTCCGGCGGCAAGGTGGTGCTGTCGCGGATGTTGCTGCCGGTGCCGGAAGACCTGGCGGTGGAGGCACCGGAGGTGCCCGCGGTCAGCCGCGTGGAGCCGGGAGCCACGGCGAATCGCCGCGTGGTGGTGCCGCTGCCCCTGCGCACCGCGCTGCCCTACGCCACGGGCCCGGAGGAGACGCGCGAGCTGTCCACCGTGCGCGAGGTGTCCCTGCGCGTGGGCTACCTGCCGGACGCGGACGCGGTGACGCTGAGCGAAGGGAAGGACGCGCAGGGCACGCCCATCCAGACGCCCCGGTACGGGCCGGCGGTGACGGCGCAGCGGGTGTTGGACAGCGGACCCCTGCCGGTGACGGACGCGAAGTAGGGAGCCCGGGCCCTGGCGGCGGCGGACGAGCGCGATGACGGCTCCGGGCCCGTCATCGTCACCGAGGACGAGGACGGACGCCGCTCTCTGCGCTTCGGCGACGGGGGGGCGCGCCAGAGCGTGGTGTGGCCTGGCGAACCGCTGCGGCTGGAGTTGCCGTACACCCGCATGGCGATGGTGGCGCTGGCGTTCGTGCCCCAGCCGGAGAACATCCTCGCCATCGGGTTGGGGGGCGGCTCCATCCCCATGTTCCTGCACGCGGTGCTGCCGGACACGCACATCGACGTGGTGGAGCTGGATGCGGCGGTGGTGGACGCCGCGAAGGAGTACTGCGGCTTCCAGGAGGACGCGCTCCTGCGCGCGCACGTGGGGGACGGGCGGGCCTTCATCGAAGCGGACGGGCCGCCCTACGACCTCATCTTCCTGGATGCGTACGGGGCGGATCAGATTCCCGGGCACCTGGCCACGCGCGAGTTCCTGGGCGCGGTGCGTTCACGGCTGACGCGGGGCGGGGCGGTGGCGAGCAACGTCTGGGAGTCCGCGGGGAACCCGCACTACGAAGCGATGGTGCGCACCTACCAGGTGAGCTTCCACGGCCTGTCCATCTTCGAGGTGCCCACCACGACCAACCGCGTCCTGGTGGGGCTGGAAGGCCCGTCGCGGCTGACGCGCGAGGCGCTGGTGGAGCGGGCCCGCAAGGTGGAGCGTGAGCGGAAGCTGCCGTTCAGGTTGAGCACCCTGGTGGCGCAGCGCTACCGGCCCCTGACGCGGCGGCTGGGGCGGGGGCGGGTGCTGACGGACGCGGGGCTGGGGTCCGGCGGCCTCATCCTGGAGGAGTGAGGCCGCTCTGCTGGCCAGTGAGCACGGCCCCGCCCGGCCGCGACTGAATCGGGGGGCGGCGCTGCTAATCTTGAAGGCTCGGTACGTCAGCATCCTTTCGGGAGACGCGATGAACGGCGCGAACGACGGACGACCCGGCCAGCCCTCTGCTTCCCCCGAGGACGAGGCGTCGCTGGCGGACGGAGAATCCGATGCCGCGGGCCTGGAGGCCCGTCCGAAGTCGAAGCCCATCTACGTGTTGGAGGGCAACACGCTGAAGACGCGGCTGACGCGCGAGCTGGGCATCCACTATCCCTTCGTCGGAGCGGGCATGGCGTTCGTGTCCCTGCCGCCGCTGGTGGTGGCGGTGTCGGAAGCGGGCGGCCTGGGAATGTTGGGCACGGCGCCGGAGCCGCCGGGCGTGCTGGAGGCGCGGCTGAAGGCCATCCAGGCGGGCACGCAGCGCCCCTACGGCGTGGACTTCATCGTGGACCGGCTGGAGCCGCACGGCTTCACGACGCGGGACCACATGGACACGTGCATCGCGGCGAAGGTGCCGGTGGTGGTGTTCCACTGGACGTTGCCGCCGCTCGAATGGATTCAAGCGCTGCAGGCCGCGGGGACGCGGGTCTGGGTGCAGGCAGGCACGGTGGAGCTGGCGAGGCAGGCGTTGGATGCCGGGGTGCAGGGGCTCATCGCCCAGGGGAGGCAGGCGGGCGGGCGCAACCTGGGCAGCACGCCGACGTTGGTGTTGCTGAAGGAGTTCCGGAAGCTGACGGACGCGGTGCCGGTGCTGGCGGCGGGAGGCATCGCGGACGGCTTCAGCGCTGCACGCGCGCTGCATCACGGCGCGGACGGCGTCTGGGTGGGCACGCGGCTGGTGGCGTCGGTGGAGGCGTACGCGCACCCGCTCTACAAGGAGCGGCTGGTGGATGGGGACGCGGGAGACACGGCGCTGACGACGTTGTTCGGGCCGGAGTGGCCGGGCAAGCGCATGCGGGTGATCCGCAACCGCGTGGTGCGCGAGTGGGCGGGGCGCGAGTCGAGCGTGCCGCCGCCGACGGAGTCGGACGCCATCGGGACGACGCGGCTGTTCCCGGGCGTGCTGGACGTGCAGTACGTGATGCCGAAGTTCAGCTCCTTCCTGCCCACGCCGGACACGCAGGGGGACCTGGAGGAGATGAGCCTGCCGGCGGGAGGCGCGAGCATGGCGCGCATCGACACCGTGCAGCCCGCCGGGCAGATCGTCGTGGAGATGATGGAGCGGGCCCGGCGGTTGTTGGAGTCGCCGGAGGGGCTGGATGAGGCGGACGAGGAGGACCGGGGTTAGCGCGGGGGGAAGCGCTGTTTGAGGCGATCTTCCCAGTCGTCCAGCGCGGAATGGGCCCCCGCGTAGTCCTTTGCGGTGCGCGCGTATTGCGCGGACTGCGCGATCGTTTGCAGTGACTCCTTCATCACCTTTGCTTCTGGTGCGCCCGCGCTTCTGCGGAACAACTCCATCCGGAGCCGCTGGATGCGCTGAAAGAGTTCCTTCTTCGCCTGTGGGGGCTTCGGAGGCGTGGGGTTCACACCCGCGTCGGTCCCAGCGTCCGTGGCCGAGTCGGTCCCCTGGATGCCCGCGTCGGCCCCCAGGATGACCCCATGAGTCTCATCGGTGCCCGCGTCAGTCCCATGGGTGCCCGCGTCAGTCCCATGGGGGCTCACATTGGTTGCGGGTTCGATAGGAGCAGAAGGCACTGAGCGGAGCCGGACGACGCCGGCCCCCACACTCAGCAGCACCAGCGCTCCGAGCAATGCCCAGCCGATGCCCGGCGGTTGGCGAATGGCCTTGAGCGCTTCCTGCGTGCTGGGTGTATGGCTGTCACCCGCTGGGACAGGGATCTCGGTCTTCGTAAGGGATGGCGCGCGAGGAGACGAGCGCAGTGGGATGCGCTTCAGTTGCTCACGCACGGCTTCGGCGGAAGGCGGCCGTGACGCGGGATGCTTCGCGAGGAGCTGGAGTACCAGGGCGTCTACTTCGTGCGGCAGTCCTGGGAGTCGCGACGAAGGCAGCGGCGGCGACTCCTCCAGGTGTGCGAACATCACCTTGACCGACTCGCCCTGGAAGGGGCGCATGCCGGTGAGCAACTGGAACATCAGCACGCCCACCGCGTAGAGGTCGGTCGCCGGCCCCACGGTGTCTCCGCGGATCTGCTCGGGCGCCATGAACTCCGGCGTGCCGATGACCATGTCATCCGCCGTCAGTGGCTTGTCGCGCGACTCCATCAACTTCGCGATGCCGAAGTCGACCAGCTTCACGGCGGCCGGAGTCACGGGGGTTTCGACAATGAAGACGTTGGGTGGCTTCAGGTCGCGGTGCACCACGCCTGCGCGGTGCGCGGCGCCGAGCGCGGAGAGCATTTGGTCCATGACCCAGACGACGGACTCCAGGTCCATGGGGCGCTTCGAGCGGACGAAATCGGAGAGCGCCCGTCCCTGGAGCAACTCCATGATGACGTAGGGGCGCTCATCCGGGAGCGTGCCAAAGCCGAAGATGTCGATGATGCCTGGATGCCGGACGGCATTGACCGCGCGGGCCTCCACCAGCAAGCGCTGCACCTGCTGCTGCGACACCATCTCGATGCGCATGACCTTGATGGCGACCTGCTTGCCAATCAGCGGGTGTACGGCCCGGTACACCACGCCCATGCCGCCCGCGCCGATGCGCTCCTGGATGACGAACTCTCCCAACTGCGCACCCAACAACGGATCCGGAGGCGCACTGGCCCGCGATGGGGACCGAATGTTCTGGGTGGTATCGCTTTGAGGGGATGGGCTTTTCATGGGGCGCTGGCGCGCGAACCATAGGCACGCGCTTCCAAGGCGTTCAAACATCCGCTGTTCAGCGGAGCACGATGCGGAGGATCTCCTGGGACAGTGAGATCCACAGGGTCGTGTCTGACATCGCTTGGGGTGAGGAAATGATCAGAGGGGGTAGAGAGCCTTCAGCTGCTCGATCCACTTGTCCATTTCTTGTTGGAGCGTCATGCGCTCAGTGCCGGTCAGCTCCTGGCAGGCGCGCTTATGGAAGTTCTGGAGCTGCGATTCCAGATCCGAAGCGCCACCCGCTCCCGCTGTCCGGCGTCGGAACTCACGCTGGAACTGCTCCACTCGGTTCGCAAGCTGCTCCTCTTTGGGCGTCGTTCTTCGCAGTTCCGGCTGGGGACTGGAGGGGGGCGGTCGCGACGGCGGCTCCGGAGCAGGCGCAGGGACAGGTTGTGGCTTGGGCGGCCCGACCAGGGCTGGTGCGACGGCGACCGGCGCTTCGGCGGAAAATCCCCGCCATTGCACGAAGCGCTTCTCCCATTCGTCGGCACCCGTGCTGACGTCGGTTCTTTCGGTGGCGGTGCTGGCCTTGGCGGCCTGGCGTATGAGCCACATCAGATCGTCTTGAAGCTCCTTGGGTGGATTTCCCTTCGGGCTCGGAGCACGGAGCTTGTTGAACAGTTTGGTCAGCCGGTCCGACAGGCGCTTCTGGGGAGCACTATCCCTGGGCAGCTCGGGCATCGCGTCATGGGACGCGGCGCTCGCTGATGCAACGGGAACAGGCGGTGGTGGCGTCGTCTGGGGCGAAGCGGTTGGCGTCACGAAGGCCTGGCCTTCCGATGCTGTGACATCGGTCACCGAGGACTTGCCCTGGGCCTCGATGGGCGGCTCTGGAGTCACCGCGGGGATGGACTCCGGCAATGGCGATGAGGCGCCCTTGGGCTTGTAAGCGATTTTTACCGTGCGAGAGGGCTGGCGAGGTGACCCTTCCTCTTCGAATTCGGGCGGAGCCGCTTCAGTCTCAACAGCAGGCGCTTCCGGCTCCTTGGAGGGCGTGGGTGTAGTTGTGGCCCCAGACTGGGGAGTTTTCGAAGGAGGCTGCTCGACGCGAACTTCCTTCGTGGGCTCGGGTTCAGGTCTGGGCGCCATCTGCGTGGTGACTGCTTCAGCCGGAGCAACCGGGTGGCTCAGCCACCACGCTCCAGTCCCCATGCCCACGAGCAACGCCGCGCCTCCCAGCATCCATCCCCGGCTGGGCATACGCCGGAGGGTCTGGAGCGTCTCCGTCCCCGAATCTTCCACATCCGCGACCACGACAGGCGCACGGGTGGCGACACGGGCCACGGCAGGCTTGGGCACAGGGGCCGGGCGCTGCGTGGACGCCTTAGGCTTCAGCCCCGGGGGCCTCGCGAAGGTCTGGGTGCGGGACTCCGTAGGCACCCGCAGGAGCTGCTGCTGCACGGCCTCGGCGGATGGGGGGCGCAGGGCGGGGTCCTTCGCCAGCAACTGGAGCACCAGCGTGTCGAGCTCCGGAGGAATCCCCTCCGCGCGCGAGGACGGGAGCGGAGGGACCTTATCGACCTGGGCGAACAGCACCTGGACGGGATCGCCCTGGAAGGGCCGCACACCCGTGAGCATCTGGAACGCCATGATGCCCAATGCGTAGAGGTCCGTCGCCGGGCCCACCGTGCCGCCGCGGATCTGCTCCGGGGCCATGAACTCGGGCGTGCCCAGCACGGAGCCGTCCATGGTCGTCGGGCTCTCCCTGTTCTCCACCAGCTTGGCAATGCCGAAGTCGACCAGCTTGATCGTGGGCGCGGCGTTCGGCGGCTCCACCATGAATACGTTCGCCGGCTTCAGGTCCCGGTGCACCACTCCCGCCCGGTGCGCCGCCCCCAGGGCGCCGAGAGTCTGATCCAACATCCAGAGGACGGTGGGCACGTCCAACCGCTTCTGGTCGGACATCAGCTCGGAGAGAGGCCGTCCCTCCAGCAACTCCATCACGATGTAGGGGCGCCCATCCGGGAGCTTGCCGAAGCCGAAGATGTCGATGATGCCCGGGTGCCGGATGGCATTCACCGCACGGGCTTCCACGAGCAGTCGCTCGTGCACCCGCGGGGAGACCAGCTCCGCGCGCAACACCTTGATGGCGGCCTGCTTCCCAATGAGGGAATGGGTGGCTCGATAGACGACCCCCATCCCTCCTTCGCCGATCCGCTCCTCGACGGTGAAGTCACCGATCTGTGACGAAAGCAGCGGATCCACGAGAGGCGTGGTCTCCGACGATGCGGTCTTCCGCATCGTGCGCGTCGCCCCGTCGGGATTGGAATGACGGTGGGTTTTCATGAGGGGAGTTCGCGCGGACCATAGCCGCGCATTTCCCCTGATTCCAAACAACCCACCCTCATGGGTCGGGGGATGGCGGGTCGCGAATGACTGCCATGATGAAATCCATACCCGCCAGGGATTAGTTCCCGCTCGCTTCGGACTTCACGCCTCGGCCTGCTGCCGCCACATGCGCGGGTCAGCGCGCAGGGAAGCGCTGTCCAAGGCGGTGCTCCCAGTCGTTCAGCTCCTGCTTGATCTTGGCCAGCTCCTTGCGGGTCTTCGCCGTGGAGATGCTGTTCAGGATCATCACCTGCTCTTCGACGATGTCCTCCGGAAGGTCATGGCCTCCGTTCCGGGCCCGCATCTTCGCCACGATCGTCTTGATCCGCCCGAGCAGGTCATCCTTCTGGATGCTCACGGAAGGAAGGGGATTCATCTGCGGTTGCACGGGCGGCGGACTGGACGCTGGCAAGGTGGCGACCGTCGTAGGCTCCTCGGGAGGCACCGGTTTGAGCTCCGGGGCGGGCGCCGGCGGCTGCGTCTGTGCTTCCGAGCGGGAGTCCTGCTGAAGCTGGGGCTGCGCGGGCTCCGGCCGTGGTGGCACCTTGGCGACGTGGGCGGGAGGGGGCTCGGGAGTGACCGCTGGCACGGAAGCGGGCGTCCGGTGCTGGATGATGGCGGCCCCCATCCCCAGGAGCAGCACCGCTCCCGCCAACCCCCACCGCAGGCCAGGTGATGGGCGGATGGCATTGAGCGCATCCTGTGTCGTGGAGTGCGTCACGGTGTCTCCCGCGACGGGTGTTGTCGTCGGCGTGGCATCAGGCTTCGGAAGCGACGGGGCCCGGGGCACGGAGCGCAGGGGGACGCGCTTCAACCGCTCGCGCACGGCCTCGGCGGAGGGAGGGCGCCGCGTGGACTCTTTCTGCAGCAACTGCAGGACCAGCGAGTCCAGTTCCGGCGGGAGCCCGGGCACGCGCGAAGAGGGCGCGGGAGAGCGTTCCTCCATGTGCGCGAACATCACTTGAACCGAGTCCCCCTGGAACGGGCGCACGCCGGTGAGCAACTGGAACATCATCACGCCCACTGCGTAGAGATCCGTCGCGGGGCTGACGTCGCCGCCACTTCGGATCTGCTCCGGTGCCATGTACTCCGGTGTCCCGATGACGGAACCGTCGGCCGTGAGCGGGGTGTCGTGCGACTCCAGGAGTTTCGCGATGCCGAAGTCGACCAGCTTCACGGAAGCCGGCGCCTGCGCGGTCTCCACGACGAAGACATTCGCGGGCTTCAGGTCCCGGTGCACGACCCCCGCCCGGTGCGCGGCCTCCAGCGCGGCCAGCATCTGGTCCATGACCCAGACGACGCTCTCGAGTTCCATGGGCCGCTTCGTACGGACGAAGTCCGACAGCGGTCTTCCCTGGAGCAACTCCATGGTGACGTAGGGCCGATCATCCGGGAGCGTGCCGAAGCCGAAGATGTCGATGATGCCCGGATGCCGGATGGCATTGACCGCGCGGGCCTCCACGAGCAGGCGCTGCACCAGCGGCTCGGACACGAGCTCCATCCGCAGGACCTTGATGGCGGCCTGCTTGCCAATCAGCGGGTGCACGGCGCGGTACACGACGCCCATGCCGCCCGCGCCAATGCGCTGCTGAATGACGAACTCACCCACCCGCGTGCCCAGCAATGGATCCGGGGCTGCGCTGGACCGTGACGCCGGCTGGGCGGATTGCCCGGTGTCGCTTCGAGAAGAAGAGGGGTTTTTCATGGGGGCGCTGGCGCGCGAACCATAGCCATGCGCTCCCAATGCTTTCAAACACCCCCCTGATTCGCATTCCCGATGCGGCGGATCTCTTGGATCCGCATGACCCATGGGGTCGTGCCTGACTTCTCGATGATCAGCGCGGGAGCCGCGCGTTCAGCTGCTCCTGCCACGAATCCAGCGACTGGTTCACGGCCATGCGAGCGGTGGCGGTCTCGGCCTTCGCGGCCTCTGTGTAGAGGCCCACCAGTTTCCGCGCGAGGTCCGGAGCAACGTCCTGGCCCTTCGTGCGTTTGCGCAGCTCCGCGACCAGCCTGTCCAACCGCTGTGCCAATCGCTGCTCAGGCCCACTGGTCCGGGGCAGGGTGGGCAGCGAGGGCAGCAGGAGTGGCGGGACCTTGGGCATCTCCGGGACGACGACCACGGGCGGTGCGTCATGCAAGGCGATGCGCTGCGTCAGCTCCTTCTCGATGCCATCCAGCGCCACGTGGATCCGCGCACGCTCGGCCTCCGTCGTCGCGTCCGCGGCGGCCCGGTACTGGTGGATCAGCTTGCCGCGCAATGCTCCGTCCTCGTCCACGTCCTTCGCCCGCGCCCGCTGTTGCTTGAACAAACCAAACAACCGCCGCGCCAGCTTCTTCTCCGACGCCGTCGTGAGTGGCAGCGAAGGCAGTCCTGACTTCACCTCCGTCTCCGGCGCCTCTTCCTCGGGCGCCTCCGGCTCGGCCTCGGTCTCGGGCTCGGCCTTCACGACCGTCTCCGGCGCGGGTGGCACCACCGGCTCCAACTCCTTCACCACGGGCGGGACCGGCATGGGCAGACGCTGCTCCACCGTGGGCGGCGTCTCCGCGGGCCGGGTCATCCACCACAGGCCCGTGCCCAGCAGCGCCACCCCCGCGACCGCCACCGCCGCGAGCGGTGCCACCTTCCGGCGATCCGCGAGCATCACCGCGAGCCCCGGCGGCTGGGGCGCCGTCGGAGACGTGGGCTCCTCCCGCTTCGGCTCCACGGACACGGAAGGGCCCAGCGCGCCCGGAGGCCGCTCCAGCGACAGCGCCTTCAACCTGTGCCGCACCTCCTCCGCGGAGGCAGGCCGCTTCGCCGGATCCTTCTCCAGCAACTGGAGCAGCAGCGCGTCGAGTTCCGGCGGCAGGCCCTCCACCTTCGACGAGGGCGGCGGCGGTGTCTGTTCGACGTGCGCGAACATCACCTGCACGTTGTCACCCTGGAAGGGCCGCTCGCCGGTGAACATCTGGAATGCCATCACGCCCAGCGCATACAGGTCCGTGGCCGGGCCGACCGCGCCTCCGCGGACCTGCTCCGGCGCCATGAAGTCCGGTGTCCCCAACACGGACCCGTCCGCGTTCGTCAGTCCCTCGTGCGACTGCAGCACCTTGGCGATGCCGAAGTCGACCAGCTTGAGCATGGGCGCCGCGTCCGGCCGCTCCGCCATGAACACGTTCGCCGGCTTCAGGTCCCGGTGCACCACTCCCGCCCGGTGCGCTGCCCCCAGCGGCGAGAGGATCTGATCCAACATCCAGACCGCTGTCCCCACGTCCAGCCGGCCTCGCGCGCGCAGCACGGCCGCGAGCGACTGGCCCTGGAGCAGCTCCATCACCACGTACGGCCGCCCGTCCGGCAACGACCCGAAGTTGAAGATGTCCAGGATGCCCGGGTGACGGATGGCGTTGACCGACCGCGCCTCCACCAGCAACCGCTGCGCCTGCTCTGGAGACATCAACTCCGCGCGCAACACCTTGATGGCGGCCTGCTTGCCAATGATGGGGTGCTCCGCCCGGTACACCACCCCCATCCCACCCGCGCCAATGCGCTCCTGGATGATGAACTCACCCAGCTGCGCCCCCAGCAGCGGATCCGCCTTCGGCGCAGTGGATGCCATCGCCACCGGCACCTCCCGTTCCGTCAGCGCCCGGTGTGCCCCCGTCTCCGGAATTCTTCGCGTCTTCATTGAAAAGCTCGTTTTGCGGTGACAGTACCGTGAGCCCGGGATGCCGTCGCGTGCCCTGTGGGCTTGCCGGTTGTTTGCTCGTCCGCCAGTCGACGCGGAGTCCCCGGTACTTCCAGTGAGCCGGTCCTTTTCCTCCATGACGCCGCCCGCTACGGCCCGTCATGGGGATGTTGAGGGCTCGGGACTTCCGTGGATCCCCTGGACGTAATGCTCAGCGGGGGAAGCGTGTCGTCAACCGCTCCTGCCACGCATCCAAGGCCTGATGCACGGTCATGCGCTCGGTGGCGGTCGTGGCGTTCGCCGCGGACTTGTAGATGTCTACCAGCTGCTTCGTGAGCTCCGGCGCGACGTCCTGGTTCTGCGTGCGCTTGAGCAGCTCCGCGACCAGCTTGTCCATGCGCTGGGCCAGCTTCTGCTCGGAGGCATTGCCCTGGGGCAGGGTGGGGAGTTTGGGAATCACGAGCGCCGGAACCTTGGGCGGCTCCGGGGGCGCGACAACGACGACGGGCGCCGGGGGTGCGTCGTGCAGTGCGATGCGCTGGGTCAGGTCCTTCTCGATGTCATCCAGCGCGACATGGATGCGCGCACGCTCGGAGTCCGTCGCGTCCGTGGCGGCCCGGTACTGCTGGAGCAGCTTGCCGCGCAGCGCTCCCTCCGCATCCACGTCCTTCGCCCGCGCCAGCAGGAGTTTGAACAGACCTGCGAGCCGCTGCTCCATCTTCTTCTCGGAGGCAGTTCCCGCTGGCAATGGTGGCAACTTCGTGGACTTCGCCAGGGTCGCTGTCGCGGTCTCTTCCTCTACAGGCGCTTCTTCCGCGATGACCTCGGGCGGCTCCTCGACAGGGGCCTGCGTCGCAGTGACTGGCGGCGGCTCCACCGGAGGCGTGGGCTTCGCTTCCACCGTCACCGGCTCGGAAGGTCGCGGCGGCGCAATCACCTGCGTCTGCGTCCCCCACCAGTACCCCAACCCCAGCAGCGCCACACCGGCAACCGCCGCCACCGCGATGGACACCGCGTTCCGGCGCCCTGGAGGCACGGTGGTCGTGGGCACCTGCGGCACGGCCCGCGACTCCACGCTCGACGGCGGTGGCGCCTCCGGCTCCACGCTCACGGAAGGCACGGGCGGTCGCGCCAACCCCCGGAGCTTCATCCGCACGGCCGTCGCGGTCGCGGGCCGCTTCGCGGGCTCCTTCTCCATCAACTGCGACACCAGGTCATCGAGCTCCGGCGGAATCCCCTCCACCCGCGACGACACCCGGGGAGGGACCTGCTCCACGTGCGCGAACATCACCTGCACGTTGTCACCCTGGAACGGCCGGGTGCCCGTGAGCATGTGGAACGCCATGACCCCCAGCGCGTACAGGTCCGCGGCCGGGCCCACCTCTCCTCCGCGGATCTGCTCCGGGGCCATGAAGTCCGGCGTCCCCACCGTGGAGCGGTCCGCCCGCGCCAGCGCGTCATGCTCCTGCATCACCTTGGCGATGCCGAAGTCGACCAGCTTGATCATCGGCGCCGCGTCCGGCTGCTCCATCAGGAACACGTTCGCGGGCTTCAGGTCCCGGTGCACCACTCCCGCCCGGTGCGCGGCGCCCAGCGCGGCCAGGACCTGATCCAACACCCAGGCCGTGGTCCCCACGTCCATCCGGTCCTGCTCGCGCATCCGGTCCGCGAGCGACTGGCCCTGGAGCAACTCCATCACCACGTACGGCCGGCAGTCCGGCAGCGTCCCGAAGTTGAAGATGTCCAGCACGCCCGGATGCCGGATGGCGTTCACCGCCCGCGCCTCCACCAGCAGCCGCTGCTCCTGCTCCGGGGACACCAGCTCCGCGCGCATCACCTTGATGGCCGCGTGCTTGCCAATCAGCGGGTGCTCCGCCCGGTAGACGACCCCCATCCCTCCCGCGCCCACGCGCTCCCGGATGACGAACTCGCCAATCGTCGACCCCACCAGCGGATCCACAGAGGGCGCGGTCGCCGTCGGCGCCGCCGGGACCTCCTCGTCCGTCACCACCTCTGGTGACCCCGCTTCTGGCAATCGTCCGCGTTCATGGGAAAGGTCGTTCCGCGCCGATGGTACCGGGCCATGGCCATGACGTCGCGCGTCCAAGCGAGCCATCAGCCCGCTCGCCCGCCAACCTATCCGCGCTGATCATGGAATCCAGTTCTCCAGAGCGAAAAATGCTGATCCGCGGAGGGGGGCCGGCCTCAAGGAAACGGGGGTGACCCGTTGTAGAATCAGGTCCGTCCTTCACCTGGACGTTCCCGGGTCGCGCTTCCGGATCCCTGCTCCCCAGGGACCGCACCCGAGGGGGAACATGGCACCGGCATACGACGCCCTGGTCATCGGCACCGGGTTTGGCGGCGCGGTGGCGGCCTGTCGGCTCGCGCAGGCGGGTTTGACCGTGCGCGTGCTCGAACGTGGCCTGCGCTACCCGAAGGGGAGCTTCCCTCGCGACTTCGAGGACCCTCGCAACGGCTGGCTGTGGCAGCACCGGCAGGGGCTCTTCGACATCAAGCTCCTCAAGGGGATGAGCGTGGTGCAGGCCGCGGGGTACGGCGGCGGCTCGCTCATCTACGCCAACGTGCACCTGCGCCCGCCGCCGGACGTGTTCGCGTCCGGGTGGCCTGAGGGCTACAGCCGGGAGTCGTTGGATCCGTACTACGACCTGGTCGCGCACATGCTGGACGTGCAGCCCATCACCGCCGCCGCGCGCGGGCTGCCGCCCAAGACGAAGCGGATGCAGGAGGTGGCGAAGAAGCTGGGCCGCGAGGCGCAGTTCTTCTACCCGAACCTCGCCGTGCGCTTCGCCCCCGCGGGCGAGCCCCTGCCCAACAAGTTCGGCGTGCTCCAGGAGGGCTGCAACTACTGCGGCGAGTGCGACATCGGCTGCAACCGCCGCGCGAAGAACACCCTGGACCTGAACTACCTGGCCGTCGCCGAACAGCGGGGCGCGGAGGTCACCACCCAGGCGGAGGTCACCCGCATCGAGCCCCTGTCGCCGGGCTACCGCGTCACCTTCACCGACCACGCCAGCGCCGGCATGCAGCGCACCGTGGAGGCCCGCCGCGTCTTCCTGTGCGCGGGCGCGGTGAACTCCACGGAGCTGCTGCTGCGCAACCGCGACGTGCACGGCACGCTGCCGGACCTGAGCGCGCGGCTGGGGACGCGCTACTCCGCCAACGGGGACTTCCTCGCCTTCGCCTTCGACACGAAGGAGCCGTGGGACCCCGCGGTGGGCCCCACCATCACCACCGGCATGGTGGTGGATGAAGGACAGGGCAAGGACAAGACCTGGTTCCTCTTCCAGGAGGGCGGGCATCCGGCGCAGGCCGCGGGGCTGATGGTGGCCATGGACCCGGACCGCGCCATGACGCTCCCTGCGGACCTGCTCCAGCGCGAGCTGGTGAAGGTGCTGCGCACGCGCTCCAAGGAGATGGCCGCCATCGAGAACGAGCGCGGCCGCTTCCAGGCCGTGTTCCTGGCCATGGGCCGGGACAAGTCCAACGGCCGGCTGACGCTGTCGCCCATCACGCGCGAGCTCCAGGTGCAGTGGGACGTGCCCGCGAACCTGCCGCTGTACCGCACGCAGGAGCAGCTCTGCGAGGACGTGGCCCGAGCGCTGGGCACGCGCGCCGCCTACAACCCGCTGTGGGAGCGGCTGCACCTGCCGGTGTCCGTGCACAACCTGGGCGGCTGCGCGATGGCGGAGGAGCCCGCGTACGGCGTCCTCAAGCCCGACGGCCAGGTGCACGGCTATCCCGGCCTGTACGTCATGGACGGCGCGGCGCTGCCGGTGGGCGTGGGCGTCAACCCGTCCTCCACCATCGCCGCGGTGGCGGAGCTCAACGTGGAGCGGGCCATCCGCGAGGCGAAGGACGCGCCGGGCTGGGTGGCGCCGGAGCGCGCGCCCATGAAGGCCACGCCCGCGTACCCGCCTCGCGTCAGCCTGCGGATGATGCCGGAGGTGGAGACGGTGGCCTCGCCGGTGGTGCCCGGAACGGATCCGCTGGGTGACGTGGTGATTCCGCCCGGAGGCACGGTGGTGTCCCCCACGCCGGTGGTGGGCCTGCGCTTCACGGAGCGGATGAAGGGCTTCCTCCAGCCGAACCACCCGTCGCCGGAGGACTTCGCCGGAGCTGCTCGGGCGGGCCAGCGCGGCGGGCAGACGGCGGAGTTCGTCGTCACCATCACGCTGCCCAACCTGGACCGCTTCCTCGCGCAGGAGTCACACGGCGGCATCGTGCAGGGCACGCTGCACGTGCGCGGCTTCACGCCGCCCGGGGGCGCGCCGGTGGAGAACGGCGTCTTCAACCTCTTCGTGGGCACGGAGCGCTTCTACGAGCGGCGCATGCTGTACCTGCTGCCCTTCACTGGCGTGGATGGCCAGCCGTACCTCCTGGATGGCTACAAGGAGGTCAACGACGACGCGGGCTTCGACGTGTGGAGCGACACGTCCACGCTCTACACCGTGCTGCGCAAGGGGCACGAGCGCACCAGCCCCATCGTCGCCACCGGCATCATCCGGCTGCACCTGCCGGACTTCCTCCAGCAGCTCACCACGTTCTCCGTGCTGGGAACGTCCTCGCCGCTGAAGCAGGCGGACGCGATGCGGCGCTTCGGCGGCATGTTCATGGGCACGCTCTGGGACGTCTTCGCCCGCGCGAAGTTCGACTAGGGGGGAACAACACCATGGGCATGGCGAAGAAGTACGACGTGGTGGTGGTGGGCTCCGGCTTCGGCGGTTCCATCACCGCGCTCCGGTTGGCGCAGGCGGGCAGGTCCGTGGCGGTGCTGGAGCGGGGCCGCCGGTACAACCCGGGCCAGTTCCCCCGGGACGTCACGCGCGCGGACGAGCTGCTCTGGCGCAATCCCATCCGCTCGGAAGCGCGCGGGCTCTATGACGTGCGCTTCCTGTCCGGCATCGGCACGGTGACGGCGAGCGGCGTGGGCGGCGGGTCGCTCGTGTACGCGAACATCCACGTGCGGCCGGACCCCATCGTCTTCGACCACCCGCGCTGGCCCCGGGGCTTCAGCCGCGAGGCGTTGGACACGTATTACGACAAGGTGGCGCACGAGCTGGACGTGAAGCCGTTCCCCGCGTCCGACCCGTTGCGCAAGCGCGACCTGTTCCAACAGGCGGCCCGGCGCATGGGCCGCCAGACGTTCGACCCGGACCAGGCGGTGTCCTGGACGGATCCCTCCGCTCCGGGCCGCAAGGCGTGTCAGCGCTGCGCGGAGTGCGAGTTCGGCTGCCAGTCCGGCGCGAAGAACACGCTGGACCTCACCTACCTGGCGCGAGCGGAGAAGCTGGGCGCCACGGTGTGGCCGGGCCTCTCCGTGTCCCACGTGCAGCGCGTGGCGGGCGGCTACCGGGTGCACTTCAAGGACCTGGCCACCGGTGAGAAGACGTCCGTGGAGGGCAGCCGCGTGGTGCTGTCCGCCGGGGCGCTGGGCACGGTGGAGATATTGCTGCGCAGCCGCGACCGGGCCCGCACGCTGCCGCTGGTGAGCGATTGGCTGGGCCGCGGCTACTCCGGCAACGGCGACTTCCTGGGCTCGCTGCACGGCAGCCGCGAGGAGATCCTCCCGTGGGAGGGGCCGGACGTGGCCACGGTGATGCGCTTCTTCGACGCCGCGCCGCGCTTCACCATGGTGACGGCCACGTTCAACCGGCCGGCGACGGCGGTGCTCGCGGGGCTGGGGCAGCCGCAGCTGGGCCTGCTGGGCGGCATGGGGGCCCCGCTGTGGCCGAAGCTATGGCCGCTGTTGCACGGCGCGTTCGCCAAGGGGTTGTTCAGCAAGCCGCTGGGCACCGGCGTGGATCCGGCGCGCACGAGCAACCTGTTCGCCATTGGCCAGGACAATGCCAACGGACACATGGTGCTCAAGGGCGACCGGCTGGACATCGAGTGGGACTACGCGAACGAGAACGTGGCGCTGGTGAATCGCATGACGTCCGCGATGCATGAGCTGGCCTCGCAGTACGGCGGGACGTTCGCGCCGCTTGTCACGTGGGAGCTGTTCCGCCGGCCGTTCACGGTGCACTCGCTGGGCGGGGCGCACCTGGCGGAGTCGCCGGGCCGAGGCGTCGTGTCGACGGAGGGCGAAGTGTTCAACTACCCCGGACTGTACGTGGCGGATGGCTCCGTCATCCCCACGTCCATCGGTTTCCATCCGGTGATGACCATCAGCGCGGTGGCCGAGCGCATCGCGGAGGCGGTGGCCCATGGCTTTTGATTACCGAAGCAGCGCGGCGGTGTCGCGGACGTTGTCCCAGGATGTCTCGCTCCAGGGCCTGCCGGTGGCGGAGCGGTACGACTTCCTCGCGGGCGACGGCGTGCCCCTCAAGCTCACCCGCTACGTGGGCGGCACGAAGGGGCCGGTGCTGCTGGTGCACGGCGCGGGCGTGTGGAGCGGCATGTTCATGCTGCCCACGCTGAAGGAGAACTTCGTCCAGTACCTGGTGCGCCACGGCTACGACACGTGGCTCCTGGACTGGCGCGCCAGCGTGCAACTGCCCCTGCGTCAGTTCACGCTGGACGACGCGGCGGACCACGACATGCCGACGGCGGTGCGGCGCATCCGCGAAATCACCGGCGCGGAGTCGGTGCAGGCGGTGGTGCACTGCGCGGGGTCCGCGGCGTTCTTCATGTCCATGGCCGCAGGCCACCTGCAGGACGTGCGCACCGTGGTGGCGTCGCAGGTGGCGCTGCACCACCACACGCCGGCCTCCACGCGCTTCAAGGCGCTCCTGCGGGTGCCGGAGTTGCTGGACGCGGGGCTGGATTCGCTCACGCCGGATGACGCATCCCGCACGCCGTTGTTCCAGGCGGCCTTCACGAAGGTGGCGGGCTTCCTGCGGATGGAGTGTGACAGTCCGGTGTGCCACCGGCTGTCGTTCATGTACGGCCGGCTGTACCGGCACGCGCGCCTCAACCAGGAGACGCACGCGCGGCTGGAGGAGCAGTTCGGCAAGTGCAACCTGCTGACATTCCGCCACCTGGGGCAGATGTCGCGCGGCGGTCACGCGGTGAAGTTCGACTACGGCCGCGCGGAGAACCTGCGGCGCTACGGGCAGGCGCGGCCGCCGGACTACCTGGACCCGGAGCCCTTCCAGCGGCCCATCACGTTCGTCTCCAGCGAGCAGAACCGCACGTACCTGCCGTCCTCCACGGAGCGCACCTTCCAGTGGCTGCGCGAGGCGAACGGCGCGCGCTGGTACCAGCGCCGCATGCTGCCGGGCTACGGCCACCTGGACACCTTCATGGGCAGCACCGCCGCGGAGGACACGTATCCGGTGCTGCGCGAGGCGCTGGAGTTCCAGCCCCGCTGACGGCAAGCGGCCGTCCAGGGGAGCAGGAGGCGGGGCGACCGGTCGCCGACGATGGCGGCCCCTTCGCGGGTGCTTACCGTTGGGCCGACGTTGGAAGTCTCTTCCCTCGCTCGGCTTACGTGGAGGCCCGGATGAAAGCGGTCGTGCTCAAAGGCTATGGGGACGTGAATGTGCTCGCGGTGCAGGAGATGCCCGAGCCGAAGGTGGGGCCGGGCGAGGTGAAGGTCCGCGTCACCGCCGCGGGCATCAACCCGGTGGACTGGAAGATCCGCCGAGGGGACATGAAGGGGCGGATGGACCTGAAGTTCCCCACCATCCTCGGACGCGACGTGGCCGGTGAGGTCGTGGAGGTGGGCACGGGCGTGGAGTCCTTCGAACCGGGCGACCGCGTGATGGGCCTGGTGAACGCCGGCTACGCGGAGACGGTGGTCGCGCCCACGGAGGCCTGGGCGAAGGTGCCCGACAACCTGAACCTGCGGGACGCCGCCGCGCTGCCGCTGGTGACGCTGACGGGTACGCAGCTCATCGAGGAGCACGTGCGGCCCTCGCAGGGGGAGACGGTGCTCGTCACTGGCGCGCTGGGCGCGGTGGGGCGCTCGGCCGTCTTCGCTGCGCGGGCGCGGGGCGCGAAGATCTGGGCGGGCGTGCGGAAGACGCAGGTGGAGGAGGCCCGGAAGCTGGGCGTGGACGGCGTCGTCGCGCTGGATGATCCGAAGGACATCGCGAAGCTGCCCACGCTGGACGCGGTGGCGGACACGGTGGGTGGTGAGGCCGTGGCGGCGGTGCTCGACAAGGTGAAGCACGGTGGGACCGTGGGCAGCGTTCTCGGGGAGCCGAAGGGCGCGAAGGAGAAGGGCCTCGTCGTGCGCAGCTTCATGGCCCACCCGGACGCGCGCCGGCTCGAGCAGATCGCAGTGAGCGCGGCGAAGGGGGATCTGGTGATTCCCATCAGCCGGACCTTCAAGCTGGACGACGCGCGCGAAGCCCAGAAGGTCGCGGAGCAGGGCGGCATGGGCAAGGTGCTGCTCGTCAACTGACGCGGAAGTTCAGAACGGGGCGGCGCGGGTGAAGGACACGCGCTGCCCCGTCGCCGGATGCTCGAAGGACAGCGTTTCGGCGTGCAGGTGCAGGCGGAGGCCCGCGTGTCCGTACAGCGGGTCTCCCACGATGGGCGCGCCCAGGCCCTGCGGGTGCGCCGCGTGGACGCGGAGTTGGTGCGTGCGGCCCGTGCGTGGATGGAAGGCCACGCGCGTGTGGCTCTCCGCGCGGTGGAGGACCTCCCAGTCGGTGACCGCGGGCTTGCCGTGGATGGGGTCGACGATCTGCCGGGGACGGTCATCCAGGTCCACACGGAGGGGCAGGGTGATGGTGCCCGCGTCGCCGTGCACGGGACCGTCGATGAGCGCCACGTAGCGCTTGGCCACGTCGCGGTGGAGGAACTGGCGTTGAAGGGACGCGTGCGTGCGGCTGTCCAGCGCGGCGACGAGCAACCCGGATGTGTCCAGGTCCAGCCGGTGCGCGAGCAGTGGTCCCGTGGCGTTGGGGTATCGCGCGCGCAGGCGGGTGAGCACCGAGTCCAGGAGGGATGCATCCCGGCCTGGCACGGACAGCAGGCCACAGGGCTTGTCGATGACGACGAGCCACGCGTCCTCGAAGACGATGGAGAGGTCCGGCGTGGGCGCGGGCGGTGGGACGAAGACGCGCGGGGCGGAGACCTCCAGGCCCTCCAGCATGAACGGGAGCAGGGGACCGCACTTGTCCCGGCACGCCGGATAGAAGGCGCCCTGGATGCGGCCACCGGACGCGGGAGGCGTGCCCCACCAGAACTCCGCGAGCGCCACGGGCTGGAGTCCGTGCGCGAAGGCGTAAGCGAGAAGCTTCGCACCCGCGCAGTCACCAGCACCGGACGGGGGCTCCGCACCACCGTAGAGCGAACGGAGGGGGCGGGTTTCGCCTCGGGCGTTGGTGATGGCGTAGGTGTCGTGGAACTGCTTCATGAAGCCGCGTGAGACGATGCGCCGCAGGCGGTCCAGCGCGCGCACGCGACGTTCCGCCTTTGCTCGGGCAGGGGCGAGCAGGTGGCGGGCCTCTTCTTGCGCTGCGTCCCACCGGCGCTTCTCCGCCTTGTCGCCACGGCTCTCCTGGTCGAGCGCGTGAAGTGCCTGGGCACGCTCGGTCTCCGTGAGCGCGGACATGGCCACGATGGCGGCGCGACGTTCATGGCGCTGGCGGCGTCTGTCTTCGTGGCGCACGCGCATGGCTTCGCGCTCCGTTGCCTCGCGTGTCTGACGGGCGTCATCGTCCTCGCGCACGCGACGCAATTCCTCTGAGGTGCTCCACATCTCGGCGCGGGACAGCAGGGATTTCACCTTGGCGTCGGCTACCGGCTCGACGCGGGCGCGTGCCTCACGGTCGAAGACGGGAGGCACGAAGCCCGGTACGTCCCAGCGTCCCGCGAGCATCGCGGAGAAGGCTCGCAGCACGCCGAGCGTTCCGTCCGACTGCCGCACCACGAGCACGCCGAACATCTTTCCGCCGTCTGGTCCCTGGAGGACAGCGCTGGCAATGCCGGGAGCGATGAAGCCCTCGCGAAGCGTGGCTTGCAGCGACTCCGCGGCCCGGCGCGCGAGGGCGTGCGGGCCCACGGCGTCGAAGGGGCTAGGGAACGCACCTGGCAATTCATCCGCCTGGGGCGCCGGTTCGAGGAGGGTGACAAGCGGGTCCACGGCTTCGGGGTAGCACGAAACCTGGGGACTGGGGACGCAGGCCTACGGAGTGGCTGGCCGGCTGGCGCGGAAGAGGGCGACAGCGCGGTCCATGCACCGCTGGACGTCATCCAATTCCATGTAGCCCGCGTCATAGGGCCCGCCCGGCCAGATCTCTTCGTGACGCCAGCCCTCACCGCGAGCCATCGCAGCCTCGTCGACGTCGAGCGGGTCGCAGCCTGGCTGCGCGATGTCCAGTTCCCACGAATCCCAGCGCGCACGGAAGTAGAACGGAAGGCCGTCCACCTCGCCGTCGCCCTGCATCGGGCAGGAGCCGCCGAAGTCACCGCTCCATCCGTTTCCTTCGAGCTTCACGGTACGATCTCCTGAATGCGCCGCAGTTCATCACGGATGACCGATGTGAATATGACAAGAGTCGAGCCGGGCGAGCGTTTCAATGAGGCGAAGTGATGGATATCCCTGCGCGATTGCGTGAGTGGATTTACGCGGGAAAGCAGGTAGGGAAGCGTAAAGACCTGGTGCGAGAGGGAGAAGCGATCTACCAGACCATGGGGATCCAGCGTTCAGGGGATGTTTTTGTTGCCTATTATTTTGAGATCCCCGAGGCGCTGATGGCTGTTGAGGAGAATGCTCTTGAGTTGAGGGAGAGATTCGAGACGCTGGAAGCAGCCATGGCCTTTCTGGAGAAAGCCTCGGGTTCAGACGTGCTCGACATGACACCTCAGAAGGAGCGGAAGATTTTCCAGGTTGGATGAATAGGGGTTGAGGCGGTCTAGACTGTCTGCATCCATGGCCACTGCCCGTCCTGTCGCTGTTGGCGTCCTGCTGTTGACCGCGCTCCTGCTTCCCACCTGGGGCGTAGAGGCTCGCACCGCCATCCTGAAGGCAGGGGAGGGCTGGAAGTTGGAGGTGGATGGCCAGCCCTACGTGGCGAAGGGCGTCACCTTCAGCGGCACGGGCGGGCCCGCGAACTTCGACAAGGATTGCGAGCAACTCAAGACCCTGGGCGTCAACACGCTGCGCACCTGGGGCACGGGGGATGAAACCGCCGCGCTGCTCGATGCCGCGCACAAGCATGGCCTGCGCGTGCTGTTGGGCCTGTGGCTGCGGCCGGGCCGCCCGGGCATGGAGAATGACGACGCGTTCGACTACGTGCGCGACGCCAAGGGCCGTGAGGCGCAACTCCAGGCCACTCTCGCGCAGGTGCGCCGCTTCAAGGACCACCCGGCGGTGCTCGCTTGGGGCGTGGGCAACGAAGTCATCCTCAATTCGCCGGATGATCCGTCCAAGGTCGCCTACGCGCGCTTCCTGGAGAAGGTCGTCCGCGCGGTGAAGAAGGCGGACCCCGCGCACCCGGTGCTGTCCGTGGACGCTTGGACGCTGGGCATCCCGTTCTGGGAGAAGTACGTGCCCTCGCTGGATGCGTATGGCTTGAACGTCTACGGCCGGGGCATCCACGCGCTGTCGGATGCGGTGAAGCAGGCTGGTGGCCGCAAGCCGTGGTTCATCACCGAGTTCGGCGCGCAGGGCGAATGGGAGGCCCCCAAGGACGCTCGCGGCGTGCCACAGGAACCGGGTGACAGAGAGAAGTACGACGTCATCGTGGACGGCTGGCGCAACGCGCTGGCTCCGCACGTCCAGGCGGGCCGGTGTCTGGGATTGTTCGTCTTCAACTACAGCGCGGCGTTGGATCACACCGGCCTGTGGCTGGGCATGCTGTCCGGTACGTCCACGCGGCCGGCGTGGCACGCGGTGCGGGAGGCGTACACGGGCGTGAAGCCAGCGCCCGAGCTGCCCGTGCCGGTGCGCCTGGAGGTCCGGGGCTTGGAGAAAGACTGGGCGACCGTGGCCTTCGACGTCACCTCCGCCACTCCGCTGGACGTGTCCTTCGCCTACAACTTCCGGGGCGCGTCAGCCCGAGCGGAGCGCGACCGCGTGACGATGCTGGAGTCCCGGAAGGGGACCACTCCCGGTACGTGGCGGGTGCGTCTGCCAGTCGTGACGGGCGCCATCAAGCTGTACGGCCTGGCGAAGGACGGCGCGGGGAACCTGGTCGCGGCCACGACGTCCGTGTCGGCTCCCGCGACTCCCTGAGGCCCTGCGCTACAGTCCAGCGCCATGTCCTGGCGTCTGCTGTCCCTCTTCCTGCTGTGCCTTTCAACGGGATGTGGCCACTACGGTCTTCCCCCGTCCACTGCGAGTCACGGTCATCTGTCACTGGCCATGGATGCCTACCTGGACGACCCGAGCTCCTATGAGCGCCGCATCGCCCAGGGCACGAACTTCGGGTTCGTCACCACCGACGCGTTTGCTTCCTTGAAGGCCCCTTCCGTGGAGCTGGAGCCTGACCAGGCGCCCCGTGTCTTCGAAGAGGTCGTCCAGGTCCTGAAGGGAAATCCCTCCGACGCGGAGCTTCGCCGCGCCTTCGGGGAGCTGCGAGCCTCATGCGACGCGGACTACGAGAAGGCGTGCGTGTTCTTGAAGGAGCAGGTGCAGCCTTCGGTCATCCTTGAGGCCGCGGCGGTACGCCCCATGAAGCGGGAGCCGCGGTTCACCCACACCCAGTACGCGCTGATCATCCTCGGCTGCCGGCTGGATGTGGATGGCCGCCTGCGCGACTGTCAGGTCATCGAGAGTGGGCCGGAGCATGAAGCAGCGCACCTCATCGCGCAGCTCTCAGAGGACCGGTACAGGCCGTGGATGCTGGCGGGGCATCCGATGAGCCGCCCGTACACCGTCAACTTCCATCCCATCTACGGCAGCAACCGGAGCCCGGACCTGTCCACGGAGTTGAAGCTGGAGTGGGCCCGGAAGCGGGTGGGGTGGTCCCCTACGAGCACATCGGCCTGGACCAACCTGGCCGCGCAGCTCGCCATCCATGCACCGGATCATCCGCACTATCCCCGGGTGCTGGCCCGGGCCTACGCGATGGCGCCCGAATACTGGTGGATCGCCACGGAGATGGCCTGGCAGCGCGTCCAGGCGGGCCAGCACTCCGACGCGCTGAAGGCACTGCGCCCCGCCATCCGCCGCTCTGCGCTGGGCGAGCACCCCAACCCCTACGTGCTGGAGACCGCCGCCGCCGCGCACTTCGGGCTGAACCAGTGCACCGAGGCGCTGGCGCAACAGCGCAAGGCCGTGGAGCTGCTGCCCGCGAAATGGCCCGCGCCGGAACGGGAACGCTTCGAGCGCAAGCTCCAGGATTACCAGTCCGCCTGCGCCACGTCTCCGGCCACTCCCTGAAGCACCGCGCTCAGGGAGTGAGCGGCCCGTCCTCCGGGAACTGACGCGCCCATCCAGGGGCGAGGTTGGCATTGGCCTTCAACGCCGCATCGCGGTCCGCGCGGGCTTGGGCAGAGCCTGGGTCCTTCGTGCGAAGGATTGCCGCGCGCAGCAGCAGGGCTTCGGGCCAGTTCGGACGCTCCTTGAGCAACGCGTCCGCCAGCGCGAGTCCCTTGGACAGGAGTGGCTCCGGATCCTGCTTCGCGGCGTTTCGCGCCACTGCCCACTCACGGAACAGCTGGCCCTCCTCCAGACGGACCTCCCGATTCAGGGGCTCCACCTGGAGGGCCTCCTCGTAGGACTTCTCCGCTTCGACGAACGCCTTCTCCGCCTTCTCCGGATCCGTGCGGGCCGAATGGCGGGCACGCAGGCTGAACATCGTCCCGGTGGCGAGATAACGCAGGACGCGGTCCTGGCCGATCCGCTCCATGATGTCGAGGCTTTCCCACGGTCGATTGAGCACGGGGTCGGGATCCCGGCCCTGCTCCAGCAGGTGGCGCGCCAGGATGTGGGAAACCTTCATGCGGCCTACGAACTGCTGGTTCTTATGGGTTTTGAAGAAGGGGCGCGCCTGGCTGTAGAACGCATCCGCCCGCTCCGCCTGCTCGGTGGGATCCGCTCCTCGCCACCAGGCGTATTCCGCCCGCGCCGCGTGGACCGACGCCTGCCCGAACTTGCCCAGGTCATGAGAGGGCGCCAGCTTCGCCGCCTGGACCTGGGCCGCCTCCGCTTGATCCAGCAGCGCGGAGGGATCGCCTCCGTGCTCCCAGGTCTCCCTCGCGTGCTCCAGGAGGACGAGCCCCAGTTCGTGATGCAGGGTCGGATTGTGGGCCCCGTTGATGAGGGCATTGCGGATGTTTTGTGCGGCCTGCTCGAACCTCCACGGGGCCGTCTCTCCTTGGGCTCGCTTCCGCAAGGCCTGAGCCACGTCGTGGTGCGCTGTCAGGAGCCACACCTCGGGTGCCTTCGTGTAGCCGCCCCGCATGGCTTGCGACACAGCCTTTCCCGCTTGCTCCAAATCCTCGTCGACATCCTTCGCCGTGGGATTGGAAGCCCGGGCCAGGAGGAGTTCCCCCAACCGGACCCAGTACGCGGGGACACGCTCCTCGAGCGCGACCGCGCTCCGATAGGCTTCGATGGCCTGCTCCTGGTGCTTCCATCCGTTGGAGCCGACCCTCCAACTCCCTACCTGGAGGTCGGCCTCCGTCCAGAGATGGAGGAGCCGGGCGCGCAGGAGGTGGAACCCGAGATCCCGTCCAGGCGGAGGAACGGCCTCCAGCAGATCCAGGGCCTTCTGGAGCTTGTAGAAGTCCACCGGGCTCTCCTTCAGGACCTTCTCGGTCTCCTGCACCATCACCCGGGTCCACTCCATGCGGCCACAAGCGCTCGCAGGCTCCAGCGTCAGTGCATGTTGCGCGGCTTCGACGGCCCTGCTGCGCAGGGAAAGGAAGCCTCCATAGGTGTTCGGTCGCTCCGCGAGCATGGTGAGGAAGCGCGCCTTTTCGCAGGCGAACCCCGCATGGCCGGGATCAATCCGGGTGGCCGCGTCCAGCGCAGCGAGCCCCGTCTGCGCCGGCCCTTGCTCCTCTTCGTCATCGATGGACAGGCGCAGCACGCTCTCTCCGTAGGCGGTACGCACGAGGTTCATCGCGGCGGCCTCGTAGCGTCCCAGGGCCAGGTGGGTTGGGGCGAAGCTCTCCGCCGTGGCCCTGGCATTCGTGAGCGCCTGGAATGAGGCCGTCATGTCCTCGCCCGACTCTTTCGTCCGCTGCTCCCTCCAGTGCCAGGCGGCGCGCAGCAGGAGAACGTCCGCGCGCATCAGCCGCGCTTCCACGAACCAGGGATGCTTCGTGTTCACGGCCTCCAGGAGCGCGAGCGCCGCGTCCAGGCGGTCTTCGTGCATCGCGACCAGCGCCGCGCCGTAGTCCGTTGACGGAGACTCCGCTCCCGCCGCTTGACGCAGCAGCGTGAGCACGGGTTCGCGGTACTTGCTTTCCGCGTCCTGCTCGCGCGCCTTCCGTTCATCCGCGTCGGGAGCGGCGATGGCTTCCAGCCGCAGCGCGCGGTAGCGCTCGCTCAGGAGTTGTGCCCGGACCCACGCCACGCGAGGGTCACGGAAGCCTGCGCTCCAGGCCGCCTCCAACTGTGCGAGCGCTTCCGTTTCGCGACCCAGGACCCGTTCCCCGCACCCGAGCGCGTAGTGTCCGGGCCCCTGGGCCTCCGCGCCTCCGAGGGCCATCTCCGTGGAGACGGTTGCCATCCAGCCGCGCAGCTCCGCCTGATCCGCGCGCACGTCGTGCAGGCGGGCCATGCCCACCGAGCGGGCCCGGGCCTCGATGCGTTCCGCGGCGCTGATGAAGTGCGCGGCCCAGGTCGTGTCCCGCTGGGATTGCCTGTCCGCCGCGCAGGCCGTTGCCGCAATGATTAGCAGGACCTGCAAGGCCAGCACGCCGCTCCTGGACCTTCCAGAGGTGGCTTTGCTCGGGACGTCATTCAATGGCGCGGCTCCTGGTGCGTTCCGTGACGGGCCGGAACGTGTGCCATTCCAGGATACAAAGCCTTACGCGGTCATGGGCATTTTGCTTGCGCGACGCACTGAATCGCCACGCTCAAGGCACCTTGGGCATATCCTCGGGGAACTGACGCACCCATCCGGGCGCGAGGTTGGCATTGACCTTCAGCGCCGCATCGCGGTCCGCGCGGGCCTGGGCCGAGGCCGGATCCTTCGTGCGCAGGAGCGCCGCGCGAAGCAACAGGGCTTCGGGCCAGTTCGGGCGCTCATTCACCAATGCGTCGGCCAGCGCGAGCCCCTTTGCCAGCAAGGGCTCCGCGTCCTGCCCCGCGGCCTTCATCGCCACCGCCCGGTACCGGTTCAACTCACCCATGGCCAGACGGGCCTCCTGACTCCGAGGCTGCTGTCCCAGGGCTTCGGTCAGGGCCGCCAGCGCGTAGTTGAAAAGCGTCTCCGCCTGAGGCCGATCCGTCCGAGCAACCCATCGGGCCTGTACGAGGGTGTCCTCCCCGAGGGTTCGCAGGTAGGAGACGCGCTTGTGCACGGTCAGCATGGCCCTCAGGTCGATGGACTTCCTCCGCCGGTCGAGGGCGGGCTCTGGATCCCGGCCCTGCTCCAACTCGTAGCGCGCCTGGGGTTGAAGCACCTGCAGGAGGCCCAGGATGGCCTCCGTTTTCGTGGGTCCCTCGGACATGGCTTGCGCGTAGAGGGCTTCGGCCTTGTCCACGTCGGGGGAGGGATCCTCTCCTCGCCGCCAGGCGTACTCCGCTCGGAGCGCGGCGATGTCCGCCCGCCCCAGCACCCCGGGGCCATGTCCGGAGTCCAGCTTCGTGGCTACCGCCTGTGCCGCCTCCGCCGCGTCGAGCAGCTCCGCGGGATTGCCTCCGTGTGCCCAACGCTCCTTCGCCTGCTCCAGGAGGATCCGCCCCAGGGCGTGATGCATGGACGATTCCTGGGGCTGCTGGGTGAGCCCGTCGCGGAGGCGTGCCCTGGCGGTCTCCCACGCCTTCCCGGACTCCTCACCCCGGGCCCGGCTTCGCAGGGCCTTCGCCATCTGGACGTGAGCTCCCAGCAGCCACAACCCGGGAGCCTTCGTGCGCAGGGTGCTTGCCTTGGCCCAGGCGGCTTCCGCCTGTTCCAGGTCCGCGGCGCCGTCCTCCATCAACGGGTCCATGCCCCGCTCCACGAGCAGCTCCCCGAACTGGATCCAATACGCGGGGATGCGCGCTTCGAGCGCGAGGATGGTCCGCCAGACGTCGAGCGCCTGGTCGCGGTGCGCGCCGTGCCGGTCACCGACCCGGGTATGTCCCCAGTCGTTCTCGATGATCACCCAGAGTCCGAGGACCCGGGCGTGCAGGAGGTGGAACGCGAGGTCCCGCCCCGCTGGGGGCACGGCCTTCAACAGATCCTGCTCCTTGGGCATATCCGGGCCGTAACCTTCCTGCCTCGCCCTCTCCGCTTGGGACACCTGGGTCCGGATCCGTTCCATGTAGGCGCAGCGGCTGGTGGGGTCCCGGGCCAATATCGCGTCGGTGGTCTCGACCGCTTCGTTGAACAGATGGCCCTGGAAGTGATCCTTGCGACGCGGATGCTCAGCCAGGGCATTGAACATTCGTGCCCGCTCACAGGGCGGTGCGGGGGCGGCGGGGTCCAGCCGGGACGCGATGTCCAGGGCGCCGAGCGCACTGCCCGCGGGCCCCAGACCCGCTTCGTAGGTCAACGGCACGGTGCCGGGCGGGTCGGTCCGGATGACGGCGATGACGGCGGACTCGAAGCGCGCCTGCGCCAGGTACGCCTGCATCTGGCTCTCCGCCGTGGTCCTGGCCGCGGCGAGGGCCTCGCGGCCGTGCTCCAGCCGCGCCCGGGCCGCGCCCTCCTGTCCTTCCTCCCACAGCTGGGCGGCGCGGAGCAGCAGCACATCCGCGCGCAGCAGTGGCGCCTCGACGAACCAGGGATGCGAGGCGGTCATGGGCTCCAGCAGGGCGGCCGCCGCGTCCAGCCTGCCCTCATGAAAGGCGATGAGCGCCGCGAGGAGATCCGCCGACGGGGCCTCCTTCTCGCGGGCCTGACGGAGCAGGGCGAGCACCGGCTCGCGGTGCTGACGTTCCGTGTCCTGCTCGCGCACCCTCCGCTCCTCCGGATCCAGCACCGTCAACGCCGTGATGCACTGCTCGCGGTAGCGCTGGCTGAGCGCCAGGGCCCGGGCCCACACCACCGAGGGCTCACGAAAGCCCGCGCTCCATGCGGCCTCCAGGTGCTCGATGGCCGCGTCCAGGTCGCCCAGGGCCAGCGCCCCCCGCCCGAGCGCGGCATGCCCGGGCCCCTGGGCCTCGGCGCCTCCGAGCGTCATCTCCTTGGACAGCGTCATCATCCAGCCGCGCAGCTCCGCCTGCTCCGCGCGCACGTCGTGCACCCGGGCCAGGTCCACCGCGCGGGCCCGCGCCTCGATGCGCTCGGCCTCGAAGGCGAAGTGCGAGGCCCAGGAGGTGTCCTGTTGGGAGGCTTTGTTCGACGCGCAGGCCGAGGCCGCGACCAACCAGAGGAGCTGCAGGGCCAGCACCGCGCTCCGGGACACACCATGAGGCGCGATGTTCAAGACGTCTTTCAAGCAGACCGCTCCAGGTGCGATCGGGAAGAAATTCCAGTCCAGGATACGCAGCTTCGCGACGACACAGGTTGTTCCCCGGGGCCATTCCATCCAGCGCTGGTTCGCGCTCAGGGATTGAGCGGCGGGTCCTCGGGGAACTGCCGCTTCCAGCCGGGCGCGAGGTTGGCATTGGCCTTCAGCGCGGCGTCCCGGTCCTCGCGGGCCTGGGCTGAAGCCGGGTCCTTCGTGCGCAGGAGCGCCGCGCGCAGCAAGAGGGCTTCGGGCCAGTTGGGCCTCTCCGCGAGCAATGCGTCCGCGAGTGTGAGCCCCCGTGCCAGCGGCGGCTCCGGATCCTGCTTCGCGGCCTTGCGCGCCACTGCCCACTCTCGGAACAGGTGGCCCTCCTCCAAACGGACCTCCTGATTCGAGGGCTCGACCTTGAGGGCCTCGTCGTAGTTCTGCTCCGCGCCCTTGAACTGCTCTTCCGCCTTCTGGGGATCCGTGCGCGCCGAATGGCGGGCCATCAGACGGAAGAACTCGCCGGTGGCCCGGTGATGCACGACGCGATCACGGCTGAGCCACTCCAGCCCGTCGTCCTTGCGCGGACGCATGAGCGTGGGCTCTGGATCACGGCCCTGCTCCAGCAGGTGTCGCGCCTGGAGGTGGGCCGCCTTATCGATGCCCGCGAATTGCTCATCCTTCTGCGCTTGGAGGTAGGGCTGCGTCTGGCGGTAGAGCGCTTCCGCCCGGGCCGCCTCCTCGGTGGGATCCGCTCCCCGGCGCCAGGCGTACTCCGCTCGCGCCACACGGACCGCCGCCTGCCCGAGTCTGCCCTGAGTGGGAGACAGCTTCGCCGCCTGGGTATAGGCCGCCTCCGCCTGGTCGAGCAGCGCGCTGGGATCGCCTCCGTGCTCCCAGGTCTCCTCCGCCTGCTCCATCCGGATCCGCCCCAGTTCGTGCTGCAGGTCGGGATTGCGCCTCTGGCGGATGAATTCGGAGTCGAGGAAGGCCACGGCCTTCTCCAGGATCGGCCCGGCCACTTCCCCGCGGGCCCGTTGCCGCTGGGCCTGCGCCACGCGGATGCGTGCCTCCAGGAGCCACACCTCGGGGGCTCTCGTGTTGACCCTGACGGACTTCCCCCAGGCTGCTTCCGCCTGCTCCAGGTCCGCGCTGGCGTCCTTCGTCGCCGGATCCGTCCCCCGGGCCAGGAGCAGCTCCCCCAGCCGGACCCAGTACGTCGGGATGCGCGCCTCCAACGCGAGCGCGCTCCGGTAGGCTTCGATGGCTTGATCCCGGCGCTCCGCGCCAGGCGACCCGGGCTGGAGCCTGGCCAACTGGGAGAGGTTGTCCGCCCAGGCACCGAGGAGCCGGGCGCGGAGCAGCTGGTACGCGAAATCCTGTGCGTACAGCGGCGTGGTCTCCAGCAACTCCAGGGCGTCCTTGAGCTGGTAGCTCCCACTGGTGCCATTCCTCGAGGCTTCCTCCGTCTCCTGCACGAACGCCAGGCTCCACTCCGCGCGGCCACACGTGCTCTCCGCATCCAGCTCCAGGACGTGTTTCGCGGCCTTGATGGCATCCTGGCGCAGGGCTCCGGAGAAGGGCTCGTCGCGGTCCGGACGCTCCGCCACCATGTTGAGGAAGCGCGCCTTCTCGCAGGCGAACCCGGGGTTGCCGGGATCCACCCGGGCCGCCAGGTCCAGCGCTTCGACGCCCCACTTCGCCGGGCCCGGGTCGCCGCCGGTCAGCAGCAGCACGGCGCCGGAGAAGTCGGGACGGGTGAGGTTCATCGCCGCGGTCTCGAAGCGGGCCCGCGCCAGGTGGGCCGGCGCGAAGCTCTCCGCGGTGGTCGCGCTCTCCGTGAGCGCCTGGCGTCCGGCCATCAGGTCCTCGCGGGCATGGACCTTGTCGTCCTTGCCCCAGCGTCGGGCGGCGCGCAGCAGGAACACGTCCGCGCGCAGCAGCCGCGCTTCCACGAACCACGGATGCCGCGTGCCCACGGACTCCAGGAGCGCGAGCGCCGCGTCCAGGCGGTCCTCGTGCAACGCGATGAGCGCCGCGCCGAAGTCCGCCGACGGAACCTCCGCCCCCGCGGCCTGCCGCAGCAGCGTGAGCACCAGCTCCCGGTACTGGCGCTCCGCGTCCTCCTCCCGCACCTTGCGCTCATCCGTGTCCGGCGTGGCCACCGCCGCCAGCCGCAGCACGCGGTAGTGCTCGCTCAGTGCCTGCGCCCGGGCCCACGCCACGTGGGGTTCGCGGAAGCCCGCGTTCCAGGCGGCCTCCAGGTGCGTCCGTGCCTCCGCGTCCTGGCCCAACGCGCGTGCCCCGCACCCGAGCGCGTAGTGCCCGGGCCCCTGCGCCTCGGGGCCGCCCAGAGCCATCTCCTTCGACAGCCTCTCCATCCAGCCACGCAGCTCCGCCTGCTCCGCGCGCACGTCGTGCAGCCGGGACAGGCCCACCGCGCGGGCCCGGGCCTCGATGCGCTCGGCCGCTTCGGTGAAGTGCGACGCCCAGGAGGCGTCCCGCTGGAAGGACTTGTCCGCCGCGCACGCCGAGGCCATTACGAGCACCAGGATGGGCAACGCGCGCAGGGTGTTCCGGGGCCATCCCGCGGCCGTGTCGTTCGAGGCGTCTTTCAAGCAGACAGCTCCAGGTACGTTCGGGAAGTAGTTCCACTCAAGGATACGCAGCTTCGCGGCGACCCGGGTTGTTCCCGGGGCCACTTCATCCAGCGCCGCCTCGCGGTCTAGAGTGCCGGGCCATGCGTTGGAGCTGGCTGTTCCTGTCCCTGCTGCTTGGATTCACTGGATGTGCCCATTCGGGCGTCCCGACCCTGCCCGCGAGTCATGGCCATCTGATGTCCGCCATGGAGGACGTTCAGTCGAAGCGGGGCCTCCCGTCGACGGGGCTCTGGGACCTCGCGATAGGGGACGAGGTCGCGCCGCGACCGGCGCCTAAACTGGATCCAGCACAGGCGCCTCTCGTCTTCGAGAAGGCGGTCAAGACGCTGCGGGGCACCCCCGGAGAGGAGGCCGTCCTCAGCGCATTCCGGGACATCTCTGCCGCGTGTGCAGCGGAGTTCGCCGAAGCTTGCACGTTCACGTCCGGGGCGTTCACCCGTCCGGAGCCGAGCTCGCCGGCGGCCTTCACTTATCCCGAGGCGTTCCTCAGGCAAGGCGCGTTCGCATTCATGGTCTTCCAGTGCCGCATCGGCACGGATGGCCAGGTGCGTGACTGCACGGTCGTGGAAGGGGCTCGACTTCCCGGCATCGAGCAGAACCTCGCGGCGCTTCAATTGGCTCGATACCGTCCCGCGACCATTTCGGGGCACCCCGTGAGTGTCGAATACACCTTCAACGTGCGCTTCGTTCCGCAGGGGATCACGTTGAACAGGCATCAAGAACTGGACTGGGCCCGGCTGCGGGTCCGCCAGAACCCCGAGAGCCGTTCGGCATGGCTCAACCTGGCCCGGGAGCTCGCGAAGCATGCTCCAGAGGATCCGCTCTATCCCCAGGCCGTCACCCGCGCCTGGTTCCTGGCGCCCAGGAGTGGGTGGGCCGCCAGCGAGGCCGCGTGGCAGCTCGTGCAGTCAGGCCAGTATGCGCCGGCCCTCAGCGCGGTGCGTCCCTTCGTACGACGCAGCCACAATCCCTATGTGCTGGAGACCGCCGCCGCCGCGCAGTTCGGGCTGAAACAGTGCACCGCCGCACTGGCCGAACAACAGAAGGCCGTGGAGCTGCTGCCCGCGGAATGGCCCGCGCCGGAACGGGAGCGCTTTCAGCGCAAGCTCCAGGACTACCAGTCCGCCTGCGCCCCGCCCAAGTCCGTCAGCGCAGCGACGGATCCTCGCTGATCCGCGCCACCGCGCCGTGCAGGATGCCCAGTTGCCGGGGCACGCGCTCCAGCAGCGCGCCCAGCACGGGGTCGTCACTGGTGCGTGGCAGCGCCAGGGCCGGTAGGGGCGGGGGCTCGCGCCGCTCCTGCAATGCGCTGGCGAGCAGCTCCAGGCTGTCGCTGGCCCGCTGCGCCAGCTGCTGCGGCAGCACTGTTGCGGTCCTCCCATCGAAGCGCCCTGTGCCCAGCGCCGTCACCGCCAGCGCGAACCTGCGCGCGTAGGTGAGCAGCGCCATGCCCGGCTCCAGGTGCCCGGGCGGGCCCCGGTACTCCGTCATCAGCCGCTGGAAGGATGACTCCGCCTCCAGCAGCGCCTGGTCCAGGCGGCGGCGCTCCTCGTTCACCGCGGGCTCCGTGCCGCTGCGGTGCGTGACCAGCTGTTGCAGGTACTTCCCGTCCGCGCGCAGGGCGGAGGCCGCCGCGTCCGGGAAGCGGCGGCGCTCCGGGCTGGGCCACAGCGTCCAGGAGCCCACCAGCGCCAGTGCCCCCGCGATGAGCACGCCCAGCGAGCGCTGCGACGCCACCGTCCAGTCCCCGGAGCTGAGCGTGGCCATCAAGAGATAATCCGGCGTGAGCAGGACCTGGAACGCGCCGAAGTTCAGCGGCAGCAGCGCCACGGAGATGGCCGTCAGCACGCTGATGACGCCAATCATCATCGGCGGCGTGTGCACCGTGGTCGCGATGAGCGCCGCCAGGCTCGCGCCCACCAGCGTCCCCAGCGTGCGCTGGAGGACGCGCTCCTCCGTGCTGCCCGCGTAGGGCTGGAGGATGGAGATGACCACGAGGCTCACCCAGTGCGCGTCGCCCACCTGCAACGCCCTCGTCAGCCCCAGCGCCGCCGTAGCCACCATCCCCGTGCGCAGCGCGTGCCGCAGCACCACCGAGTCCGCGTGCAGGTGGTCGCGAATCGGCCGCCACAGGGAGAACCCCGGCGCCTGTCTGGGACCGCCCACCGTGCCCTTGCCTCGCGCCGACACCGGGTCTCCGAAGAGCAGGCCCGACGCCGTCTCGTGCGCCACACCCGCGTGCTCGCGCAGCCGGTCCAGCAGCGTGGCGACGTGCGTGGACAGCGGCCCCTCCGCGCTTTGCCGCACCGGGGGCACGGCCATCCTCGCGGGCTGCCGGCGACGGGGTCTCAGCGCCAGCCGGGGCGGCTCGCGCATGCCCTCGTTGCGCTCCTGTCGCAGCGCTCGCGATACCCATTGGTCCATCGCGCCGAAGGCCTCGCACAGCTTGATGACCCGTTCGCGCGTGGCGTGCATGTGCGGGTCGCGCCCCACCACTTGCATGGCTTCAGCCAGCGCGCTGAGCAGCGCCACCATGGGCTCCACCAGCTCCACCAGCACCAGCAGGTGTTCGCCGCGCCGGGACTCGTCCGGCCTCCCGCGCCGCGTGGCCGCGAGCACGTCGCGTGCCCGTTCGATGTCCGGGCGGATCCGCGCGTGGCGCTTCAGCCCCGCTGCCCACGACTCGGCCGTGGCTCCATCCCTCGTGGCCCTTCCCAGGTCCTCCGCCGCGATCGCGAGCCCCGCGTACACCTGCGCCACCGCCCGGCGCGCGGGGCGATAGGGTCTGAGCGGCCACAGCAGCAGTGACAGCGCCATCGCCCACAGGCCCCCCAGCAGCAATGCCGCGCCTCGCAGCACCGCCTCTCGCGGCGAGGCGGTGGGCGCGCCCAGCGACACGACGAAGATGACGGCGAGCTGCCCTCCCACGGAGCCCGCTGTCTCGCCGTAGCAGCGCGCGAAGTTCGCCGCGGTGACACCCAGGAGCAGCAGCGTGGCGTCCACCACATAGGTGTGGCCCGCGGGCGCGGCGAGCAGGCCGACCAGCGCCCCCAGCACCGTCACCACCCCCATGACGCGCGCCCGCACGCGGTAGGAACCGCCCTTGTCCGCGAGCGTGACGAGCAGCCCCGTGAGGCCCGCCCAGCCGGCCTGGGGCACGGTGGTCAGGAAGGACAGACACAGGGGCAGGGCGGTGGCGACGGCGGCCCGGATGCCCGCCCACAGGGCCGGTCTTCCGGGGTCCACTCGGAGGAGCGACTGGAGGTGTCTCCGCAGTCGATGGCGCATGGATTTCGGGGGAGCGGCGGGCCGTCACCCCAGAGGGTGGCTACGGCCGTCCCCATCCACAGGCGGGGGAAGGTCCTCCCCCTCAAGGCCCGGGCGCCACCCGGGCAGTACCCCGGGCCCCGCGCCACAAGCCCCTCCCTCCCAGAAGGCGGAGGCGGGTGGCCCGGCGTCAGCCCGTTCCCAGGGCCGGCGCAGCCTCGGTGGGCGCGCCTTCCGCTTCGAGCGCGGTGCCGTCCCATGGGATGTAGCGCACTCCCGGCATCTGCTCCGGGCCATGGAACTCCAGCGCGCCCACGGTGGAGGTCAGCTTCCCGGTGGGCTTCCACGCAGCGAAGGGGTGGGGCCGGGAGAACAGCTGCACCTCGCAGCGGGCCACGTCGCTCTGGGCCACCATCACGTCCCAGCCCTTGGGGTCGCGGTACGCGTAGCCCACCAGCGTGCGCGGGTCGCACCACGCGCGGCCTTCCACGGCCACGGTGGCGGACGCGGCACGGAAGGACAGCTCCCCGGACGCGGGCGACGTCACGCGCGACAAGAGCACGTGGGGCATTTCATGGAACGTGTGCTCGGCGTCTCGCGTGCGCAGGTAGATGGGCGACAGCTGTGGGTGGCCCCGTTTGCGCTTCGCGCGCACCGCCATGATCTCCAGCCGCGCGTCCGGGTCCTCGGAGAAGCGCGGGCAGTACAGCCACGTCAGCTCCTCCAACCGCCGGTGGCCCCACAGGTGCTTCTGCAGGCCGGGCGCGCCCTTCACGTCGATGCGCTCGCCGTCCACCGTCACCGTGCCTTCGAAGAGGACGTCGTCGTGCACGTGGGCCACCTGCGTGGGCAGGGGCAACAGCGCGGTGCCTCGCGGCTCGCGGCGCACGGGCTCCGGGTGTCCGCCCTGGAAGCGCAGGTCCCACGCGATGGAGTGCCCGCCGCTGGCCACCTGGCCGTGGACGTGGCCGGGCGTCAGCTCCGAGTCCGCGATGCGCACGCCGCCGTTCGGCAGCGCCGTGAACGCGGAGGCCGGATGGATGGCCTTGAGCGCCACCGCGGGCCGGTCCTGGGACGCGCAGTCGAACGCCGCCGCCCACAGGGTGGCGCGAGGCTCGCCGCCGCTGCCCGGCGCGGGCGTGAACAGGGTGTAGCGCAACCACCAGGCGCGGTCTCCGCCCGGGTCGAGCACCACCAGGAACCAGATTTCGAAGAACCCCTGCTGATGACCGTTCCAGCGCGGCAGGTTGGCGCGCTTGCTCGACGGCATTTGGATGAATCCCCCTCTTCGCGCGGCGTTCACGGCCCGGACGCCGCGCGCAGACCCTCACGCTGGCAGATGGGGCCCGGTGCGAGCAAGGGGCCCCACGGTCGCGGATCCGCGAGCAGGGGGACGCCGGTGACTCAGGCGCCCGGAGCGCCCCAGGACACGCGGTACGTGACGCTGTCGTCGTCGAACTGGACCACGTCCACCTGCGTGGCCGGGCCGCTGGCGGCGCGCACCGTGGCCAGCATCACGCCCTGCTTGAAGTAGCGCAGCAGGCCGGGCTCGTTGAGCCACAGGTCCGCCTCGCGCTCGCCACGCTCGGTGATGCGCACCTCGGTGTAGTTGTTGCCGGTGCGGAAGCTGTGCTGCGTGCGCAGGAGCATCCGCTTGGGCCCGATGAGCCGCAGCACGCCCAAGAGCGCCCGGCCCACCATCGTGTCGCGGTAGCCGTCGATCATCCGCTCGCCGAGCATCCGCCACGCCACCGGATCCGGCTGCTCCGGGTGCAGCGTCTTCGCCGTTAGCGCCACGCAGCGTGTCCACGTGTCCAGCGAGTACGCGGGCTGCAGGGGCCGGTCCAGGTCCAGGCCCTCCTTGCGCAGCTGCTCCTTGAGGGAGAAGGGCACCTTCCCGGAAAGTCCCCGGACGAAGAGTCCTTCGACGATGGTCGGGAATACGAGTTTCTCGGCGGTGGCCATGGGGGCCATTCCGCCCAGCACCGCGCGTTCTGGTCAAGACCTACCGCCCGGGCGGCGTCCAACGCCCGAAAGCGCGGTCGTCCTCCAGGGCCATTCCACCCGTTCCGGCACCCGTGAAACATCGCGTGTATCCGAGAAATTCACGCAAGGTGCGTAAACACTCCCAGCCCTCGCGGGGAGCGTCCATCTGGTAGCGTCCGGGCGCCCTGGCTCCCCCTGGCTGACCTCCCGATGACGTCCCGTGTCCTGACGTGCCTGCTGCTGTCCGTGCTGTGCGCGCTCCCGGCCCTGGGCGCCCGGCCGGTGCCCGCGCCGGCCGCGGACGGCATGGCGATGCTCCAGCGCGTGGACACGGCGCGGGTCCAGGGCAGCCCCAGCACGCTGCGCACGGAGCTGGACGCGCAGCAGGCGAAGGCGCCCAAGGACCCCATGCCCCGGGTGTACCGGGCCTTCCTCGCGCTGCCCTCGGACGAGAGCTTCGCCGAGTTCAAGGCGCTGGCGGTGGTGTACCCGGAGAACCCGTGGCCGCACGTGGGGATGGGGCTCGTCTACGTGCGCTGGGGCATGTTGAAGGACGCGGCCGCGCCGCTGGAGACCGCGCGCAAGGCGGTGCCCGGCTTCGCGCCCGCGCTCTGGGCGGACGGCCTGCGGCTCCAGGCGGAGGGCAAGCCCGCGGAGGCGGAAGCCCGGCTGCGTGAGGCGCTGACGAAGCTGGACATCCCGCGCTTCCGCACGGACCTGGCGCTGCTCCTGGCGGGCCGGCCGGGAGCCGCGGCGGAGGCGCGCGCGCTGCTGGTGCGCTCGGTGAAGGACTGGCCCGAGCAGCCGGAGGCGCTCCAGGTGTTGTCTCGGCTGGCGCGCGAGGCCGGAGACGCGAAGGCGGGCGCGGAGGCCGGGGCGCTGCTCGTCGCGCTCCAGCCTCACGACCGCGAGGCGCACCGGCGGCAGGCGGACGCGTGGCTCGCCGCGGGCGACAAGGCGCAGGCGGTGAAGATGTTGGAGCGCTACGCGACGCTCGGGGGCGCGGAGCCCGCGGTGCTCTCCACGTGGGTGAAGCTCGCCGTGGAGCTCGACCGCCCGGAGGACGAAGCGAAGGCCCTGGTGCGCCTGGCCGCGGCGACGCCCAAGGACCCCGAACCGCTCTTGCGGCTGGCGACGCTGGCGGAAGCGAAACAGGACGTGGCCGCCACCGAAGCCCGGTTGGATCAGGCGGCGGCGCTGGCCCCGGAGCGCGCGGACATCCAGGTGCGGCGGGCGCGGCTGCTCCTCAAGCTGGAGCGCTACTTCGAATCCATGGCGGCGTACCGCGCGGCGCTCGCTGCTCCGGAGCGGCCGGTGCCCGAGGCGGCGGAGGAGGCCGCGCAGCTGACCAGGAAGCTGCACCTGCCCGCCTCGCCCGCGAAGGGCACGGTGGAGCAGATCTACGACCGGGTATCGCTGGGGCTGGTGGCGCTGTACCTGGAGCACCTGATGGAGAAGCCGGAGCTCAAGGGCAACCTGAAGGTGCGCGTGGACCTGGACCCCACGGGGAAGGCCACGAACGTGGTGGTGCTCTACGACAGCCTCCAGGACGTGCTCATCACCCACAGCGCGCACGTGGCCTTCATGGATGCCCAGTACCCGCCCGGCAGCGAGCCTCAGGTGTACCAGTACGTCTTCCGTCCTCCTCCGCGCTGAGGCGGACATCCGGAGCGCAGTCCTTCCGGATGCGGGTTGACGCTGGTGTGAGCGGGCGGCACAGACTGGATGGCTTCGCGCCAGGAGCCCGCCCGTGAACGCCACACCGCTGACGCCCGCCGCCCTGTGGCCCCGCACGCTGGACGTCACCCGCCACGCGTTGGAGACCGGGGCGCTCCAGCCCATCGCCACGGAAGCGCGCACGGTGCCGGTCGCGGGCACGGAGTTCCAGGTGCGCGTGCTGGGGCGGGTGGCGCTCAAGGAGCGCAAGCGTCCGGCGCCGTCTGGCTCGGAGCCGTTCAACCCGTTCGCGAACCCGGAGCCGGACCTGGTGCTGGGGGACGTGGCGCCCGCGCACGTGTGCCTGCTCAACAAGTTCAACGTCGTGGAGCACCACCTGCTGCTGGTGACGCGGGCCTTCGAGTCGCAGGACGCGCTGCTGACGCCCGCGGACTTCGACGCGCTCTCCACGTGCCTGGAGGGGCTGGACGGGCTGGCCTTCTACAACGCGGGGGAGACGGCCGGCGCCAGCCAGCGCCACAAGCACCTGCAGCTGGTGCCGCCGCTGGGGCCAGACCGCCTGCGCGCGCCCGTGGAGGCGCTCTTCCCCGTGCTGCCGGGGCCGGGCCGCGTGGTGGCCGCGGAGTCGCTGCCGTTCGCGCACCTGCTGGCGGGCCTGGGGCCGTGGGGCGCGCCGGGGCAGGGCGCGCGGATGCTGGCGGCGTACCGGCTCCTGCGGGACGCGCTGGGCCTTGCGGAACACGCGCCGTACAACCTGCTCGTCACCCGGGACTGGATGCTGCTCGTGCCTCGGAGCCGCGCGGAGCACCTGGGCGTCAACGTCAACGCGCTGGGCTTCGCGGGGTCGCTGCTGGTGCGCACGCCCGAGCAGTTCGACGCAGTCGCCGCGCTGGGGCCGCTGGAATTGCTGCGCCAGGTCGCGGGCGTGACTCCGTAGGAAGTGTGCAACCGCGCGAGCGGACCGGCACAATGCCCGGGCAGCAGGCTCACCCGTCGACCAGGGCAGTCGCACGACGCGGGTGGGGGCCCGAACCGTATGGAGCGACGACCATGGATGTGAACGAGCTGGCCCGCGTGCCGGGCGTGAATCCCCAGGTTCCCGACGCGGCACGCATCTACGACTACACGCTGGGCGGCAGTCACAACTTCGACGCGGACCGGCAGGCGGCGGAGTACATGTTTTCGCTGCTGCCCTCCACGCGGAAGTGGGTGCGGATGCTGCGCGCATGCCTCCAGGGCGCGGCGAAGCGGCTGTCCGCGGAGGGCTTCACGCACTGGGTGGACTTCGCGTCCGGCCTGCCCACCAACGACCATGTGCACGGCGTGCTGCCGCCGGACGTGAAGGTGCTGTACTCGGACATCAATCCGCTGACGATGGCGCAGGCGCGCGTGCTGTTGGGGAACGAGCCGCGCGTGCGCTACCTGGAGTGCGACATCCGCCAGGCGAAGTCCTTCCTGGAGCGCCCGGACGTGCGCGACTTCCTGGGCGGCGAGCGCAAGGTGGCCCTGGGCGCCAACGGCATCACCGTGTTCCTCAAGGCGGAGGAGAACCAGAGGTTCTTCCGAGACCTCTACGACTGGGCCGCGCCGGGCTCCCGGCTCTTCACCACGTTCGAGACGAAGGACCCCGCGAAGACGACGCCCCAGTGGGAGCAGTTCGTGGGCATGTTCCAGAAGATGGGGGAGAGCTTCGAGCTGTTCTCCCTGCCGGAGTACCTGGAGCTGTGCAAGCCGTGGACGCCGGGCCCCGGTGGCGTGCAGACCGTGAGCCGATTCCTGGGATTGCCGGACGACTACATCACCGAGGAGGACCGGCAGGGCGTGGGCATCGAGTTCTACGCCGTCATCCTGGAGAAGAAGTAGCCGCCGCCTTCGCGCGGTAGCGCAGTCCGATGAGCGCCGCGACGAAGCCCGCAGCGGCGCCCACGCCCAACGCCTGGCGGGGACCGAACGTGTCCGCGACCCACCCGACGATGGGGGCCCCCAGCGGCGTGCCGCCCAGCGCGATGGCCAGGAGGATGGCGAGCACGCGCCCGCGCATGGACGGGTCGGTGGACAGCTGCACCAGGCTGTTCGCGGTGGTGGTGAAGGTCTGCGCGGACACGCCAATGACGACGAGCGTGACGGCGAAGAGGGCGTAGACGGGCATCAGCGCCGCGAGCGTGAGCCCCGCTCCGAAGACCGCGGCCCCCGTCACCAGCAGTCCGATGCGAGGCTGCGCGCGCCGGGCGGAGAGCAGCGCGCCCGTCACTGAGCCGATGGCCATGATGGACGTGAGGAGCCCGTAGCCGCTGGCGCCCTGACCGAAGACGCGCACGGCCATGGTGGAGATGAAGATGGGGAAGTTGAGGCCGAAGGTGCCAATCAGGAAGAACATGGTCAGCACCGCCACCAAGTCGGGCCGCTTCCCGACGTAGACGAAGCCTTCCAGCAGGCCCCCTCGTGTGTGGAGCGCCCGGTCCCTCACGTGCAACTCATTCACGCGAAGCAGGCTCAGCGAGCAGAGCACCGCGCCGAACGAGGCCGCGTTGAGGACGAACATCCACCCGGAGCCCACTGCGGAGATGAGCAGCCCCGCGATGGCAGGACCGAGCATGCGCGCGGCGTGGAACGAGGTGGAGTTGAGCGCCACGGCGTTGGCGAGGTCCTCCTCGCCCACCAGCTCCGATACGAACGTCTGGCGCGCGGGGGCATCGAACGCGGTGACGCACCCCAGGAGGAACGCGAACACGTTCACGTGCCACAGCCGGATGTGTCCGGAGAGCGTGAGCAGCCCCAGGCCCAGCGCCAGCGCGCCCAGGGCCGCCTGCGTGGCGAACAGGAGCTTGCGCCGGTCGAAGTGATCCGCCGCGAAGCCCGTCAGGGGAAGGAACAACAGCGGCGGCGCGAACTGGAGCGCCATGACCACGCCCACGGCCGTGGCGTTGTTGTGGGTGAGCTGCGTGAGGACGAGCCAGTCCTGGGCGGTGCGCTGCATCCACGTGCCCACGTTGGACACGAGCGCCCCGGCTGCCCACGTCCGGTAGTTGTAGCCGCGCAGCGAATGGAAGGTGCCCTTCATTCCGCGGGAGACCTTATCCGCATGACTCCCCGTTGGGTGCGCAGCGGCCGGACGCGCAGGGCGTGAAGGACGCGCTGGAGCAGCCCGTGGCCTCGCAGCGGCAGGTGGTGACGCGGCGGGTGAGTGGGTCGCAGCACGGCGCGTAGGACACCGGCGGCGTGCCCGCGTCGGTGCTGGTGCCAGCGTCGGTGCTGGTGCCTGCGTCGGTGCTGGTGCCCGCGTCGGTGCTGACGCCGCCGTCTTCGATTCCGGTGCCCGCGTCGGTGCTGACGCCCGCGTCGACGCCGGCGCCTCCGTCGAAGCTCGTGCCGCCGTCCTGGCTGCCGTGGAGGGTCTCGCAGCTGTCCCGGAGCGACGGCGTGCAGGTGCCAGCCGAGCAGGCCTGGAAGCGGATCTCACAGCCGTTGAGGTCCTCGCAAAGACAGGTGTCCACCTGGTTGCGGACGCAGCAGACGGCCCAGGACTCCTCGCCCAGTTCGTCGGGGTCCTCGTAGAGCGGGTCGAAGCAGGCGCCCAGGAGCGCGACGAGGATGGCGATGGCGAGTCGTTTCACGGCGCTTGGGACACCCGGTGCGGCCGGCCTGGGACATGCCGCCGGGGTACGACTAGTATCCCACAGCCCATCGCCGATGCGATGCGATGTCCCAGGCCGCCGGGGCCGGGTGTCTCAAGGACGAAAAGGAAGGTCGGACCCATCGGATGGCGAGCGGGCTCGGTGCGGAGGAGCTCAGGGAGCTCTACGAGCGCTTCGCGCCCGTGGTGCACCGTCGCGCGCTCGCGCTGCTGGGACGCGATGCCGATGCCTGGGACATCGTCCAGGAGGTCTTCGAGCGCATGTTGACGGCTGGCGCGCGGTTCCGACGGGAGGCCCGTCCCATGACGTACGTGTACCGCGTCACCACCAACCTGTGTCTCAACGCGCTGCGCTCGCGTCAGCTGCGGGAGCCGGTGCTCCTGGAGGCGCCGGAGGCCGCGGCGCTCACGCCCAGCCAGTGGGAGGCCGCGGACTTCATCCGGCACCTCGTGGGGCGGATGGGCGAGCGCGAGCTGGAAGTGGCCACGCTGCACTTCTTCGACGGGCTGACCCAGGAGGAGATCGCCGGGATGCTGGACGTGTCGCGAAAGACCATCGTCCGCGACCTGGACTCCATCCGGAAGAAGGCGGCGGAGCTGGGGCGGCTGCCGGAAGCGTTGGAGGCGGAGCGTGGCTGAGCACCTGACACGGCTGGAGTTGGACGAGTGGCTGTCGGGGCTGGATGCCTCGGGGCGCGTGGAGCGGCACGTGGCCGCCTGCCCGGCATGCGGGATGATCGCCGAGCGGATGCGGCAGGCGCGAGCGTCGAGCCTGGCCCAGCCCCGCGCGAAGGCGGTGCTGGCGAGGCTGGAGGAGAAGCGCGCCCGGTCCGCGAGTCCCTGGTGGAGCTGGGGCGTGCCGCTGGTGACCGCGCTGGCGGTGGGGCTCGCGATGGTCGTCTACGTGCCGCGAGGCGCGGAAGACGGCGTGCGACTGAAGGGGACCGTGGCGCTGCGGCTGCTGTCCGTGCAGGGCACTCCGGTGCAGGACGCGAAGCCCGGCGAGCAGGTGACGCTGGCGGTGGGCACGGGGCCGTACCGGAACGTGCTGGTGCTCGCGGTGGATGAAGCGGGCGCGGTGGATCCGCTCTGGCCGAGGGATGGGCAGACGAGCGGCACGGTGGAGCCAGGGGCGGAGGTCCGGTTGTCCCCCGCGTTGGAAGTGACGCCGGGGTCGGTGGCGTTGCATGCGTTCTTCTCGGATGCGCCGCTGGACGTGGCTCAGGCGCGCGAGGCGCTCACGGCGCGCGTCGCGGAGGCACGCGGGAAGGGGCAGGGCCCGCTGGAGGTGGCGACGCCGGATGCCATCGGGAAGGCGCAGGCGCGCACGCTGCTGAGGGTCGTGCCGTGAGCCGCGCGGTGGGCCTGGGCGTTCGGGTGTTCGCGGTGCTGCTCACGGTGCTGGGCCCGCTCCGAAGCACCGCCGAGGAGGTGCCTCGCCGCTGGGCGCTGGTCGTGGGAGAGAACCAGGGCCTGGCCAACGAGGAGCGGCTGCGCTTCGCGGAGACGGACGCGCAGCGGATGCGCGAGGTGCTCCAGGAAGTGGGCACCGTGTCGCCAGAGCGCACGATGACGCTGCTGGGCACGGATGCCGCGAAGCTGCGCGAAGCCCTGGCGCTCTTCCGGGCGCGGCTGGCCGTGGAAGCCTCGCCGAGGGATTGGCTCCTGCTCTACGTGTCGTCGCACGCGGGAGATGGCAGCCTGCACCTGCGCGGCACCGAGCTGCCGATGCGCGAGCTGGTGGACTTCCTCAAGGGTGCGCCGGTGGGCGTGGGGTTGCTCATCCTGGACTCGTGCCGCTCCGGTGTCGCCACGCGATTGAAGGGCCTGAAGCCTGTGGCGGCGCCCATTACGATGGAGGCCTCGGACCTGGAGGGCCGGGTCGTCATCAGCGCGTCTGGCGCGGATGAGTACGCGCAGGAGTCGGACGCGTTGCAGGGCTCCTTCTTCACGCACCACCTGGCGGTGGGCCTGCGCGGAGCGGCCGATGCTTCGCGAGATGGTCGCGTCACGCTGGAGGAGGCCTACCGCTACGCCTACGCGAGGACGCTGGAATCCACGCTCGTCTCACCGGGAGGCATGCAACGCCCCACGTTCCGCATGGACCTGAGCGGCCGCGGAGAGTTGATCCTCTCCGAGCCCCAGCGCGCGCGAGGCCGGCTGACGCTCGACGTGAAGGCCCCGGGCCGCTGGCTGGTCATGGCATCGGAGAGTGGCGCGCTGGTGGCGGAGCTGGAGAAGGGCGAGGGCCCCACGACGCTGGCCGTGGCGCCCGGCGCCTACCGGCTGCTGCTGCGAGCAGAGGACGGATACCTGGAGCGGTCGGTGAGGGTGCCGCTCGACGGAACCGTGTCGGTGGGTGGCGAGCCCCTGGAGCAGGCCGCGAGGATGAGGCTCGCGCGAAAGGGTGGCGCGGGGTCGGCGCTGCTGGTCGCGGTAGGGCCATCGCTGACGTCGGGCATCGTGTCGGGCCTGTCGTCGCTCGCGGGCCTGGACGTGCGCCTGGTGCGCGAAGGGCGGCTGTTCTCCGGTGTGGACACATCCGGCCTGGGGCTCGCGGTGCGGAGGGGGACGGGCAGCAGGGTGTCCTTTCAGCAGACGGAGCTGGAGTTGAGGCTGGGCGCGGGGCCGCACTGGAAGCTCGGAGCCTGGACGTTCAGCGGCGCGCTGGAGGCCGGGGCACTGGCCGTCTTCCAGTCGCGCATCCCGGACGAAGATGCGCGCTTCGGGCTGGAGCCGCTGGGGCTCGTCACCGGGGGCGTGCGGCTGGACGTGCGAAGCCGCCTGTCGATGCTGCTGAGCGCCTCCGCCGGAGGCGTCATGGCGAAGCGGGACTCAGGCACGGCGCTGGTGCCCAGGGCCTCCGCGTCACTGATGGTCGGCTACGCGCTCTGAGCAGACGGTATGGCCGGAGCCATGTGTCGCCATGGCTCGCCGCTTGCGGGTAGAACGCCTCGCCTGTCTTTCTCCGGAGCCACCCATGACCCTGCGCCGCCACTTTCTGCTCACCGTCACGCTGGGCCTCACCCTGGGCTGCGCGGGCGCGAAGCCCACTGCGACCCTGTCCGCCGAACCGGGTGCATTGGAGCGGGTGGCGCTGGTGCATGGTGGTGCGGGGCCGTGGGCGGTCGCGGGCTACCGGATGGGCGATTACGCGCTCCAGCAGCTGAGCCTGCCCCGGGGCAGCTTCAAGCTGGAGGTCGTCCATCACAGCCCGGCGAAGGTCCAATACACCTGCGTCGCGGACGGCGCGGCGGCGGCCACCGGCGCCAGCCTGGGCAAGCTCAACCTGTCGCTGGAGACCACACCCTCGCCGGAGGATGTCGCGACCACGTTCCGCAACCGCGACACCGGCCAGTCCCTTACGCTCCGCCCGTCCGCCAGCTTCGTGCAGCGCTTCCGGGACGTCCCGCGCGAGAAGCTGGGCGAAGCGGGCCGGGCCGTCCTCACCCTGCCAGACGCCGAAGTCTTCGAGACCGTCACGCCCTGAGCGGGCACCGTCTCAGAAGACGACGATCGAGATGGCCAGCGCCGGCAGCGCGCCCTGGACGAGGCTGGCCAGGAGGAACTTCCGGTTGCTGCTCACCAGCACCACCGCCGCCGCCAGCATGCACCCGCAGCCGAACACCACCGCCGCCACGCCCGACGCCACCGCGCCCGAGTGCACCAGCGCCACGCCCGCCAGCACGCCCACGGCGAGGAACAGGTTGTAGAAACCCTGGTTGAGCGCCATCGGCTTCACCACGTCCGCGTCCGCCTGCGACTTCAGCCCGAAGCGCTTCCACACCTTCGGCTGCGAGAAGACGATGCTCTCCATCACGAAGAACAACACGTGGATGAGCGCGGCGATGACCGCGAAGACCTGTGCCAGTGGCGACATGATGACTCCCCCTCCGGGGTTGGGATATTCTGAACCAGTCAGTTCCGAATTCATATTGAAACGGTCAGTTCAGAATTGTCAAGGAGGGTGACGTGGCGCGGACGCGGTCGTTCGACGAGACAGAGGCGGTGCGGGCGGCGTTGGGAGTGTTCTGGTCGCGCGGCTACGAGGCGACGTCGCTGTCGGACCTGGAGGCCGCGACGGGGCTGAACCGCTCCAGCCTGTACCAGACGTTCGACAGCAAGCGCGGGCTGTTCGCGCGGACCATCGCGCTGTACCTCCAGGAGGTCATCGGGCCCCGGCTGGGTGTCTTCGCGAAGGACGCGCCGGGGCTCGAGCAGGTGACGGAGTACTTCGAGTCGCTCGCGGCGACCATGGCCACCGCGCCGCCAGCGCTGACCCGGCGGGGCTGCCTGCTGGTGAACACGGCCACGGAGCTGGGCCCGCATGACGCGGAGGCAAAGCAGGCCGTGGAGGACTACCGGGCGCTCCTGCGAGGCCACCTGACGCGGGCCCTGGAGGGCGCGGCCCGGGCGGGCGTGTTGCCGCGCAAGACGGTGGCGCGCCGGGTGGAGCTGCTCCTGGGCGCGGTCATCGGGGTGCTCGTCACGGCGCGCGTGGACCCGGCGGCCGCGGCGAAGCTGGCCCAGGCGACGGCGAGCGAGGTGGCGGGCTGGGCGGGGTAGGGGGGCGCCGGGCTTGTCCGGCGTGGGAAGGCTGGTACAAGGGCGCGATCTCCCGAGGCGCCCCGTGCCTCCGTCCCCCGAGGCTCCGATGGAATTCTCCGCGCTCTCGCTGTCGCCCCCGCTGCTCCAGGTGCTGGAGGAGCTGGAGTTCAAGACCGCCACCCCCATCCAGGCACAGAGCATCCCGGTGCTGTTGCAGGGAAAGGACCTGGTGGGCCAGGCGCGCACGGGCAGCGGGAAGACGGCGGCGTTCGCGCTGCCCATCCTGCAGAAGGTGAAGCTCACGCAGGACCGGCGGCTCCAGGCGCTGGTGCTCTGCCCCACGCGCGAGCTGTGCGCGCAGGTGGCGGGAGAGATTCGCAGGCTCGCGCGACGCATGCCGGGGGTGCAGGTGCTGGCGCTCGCGGGCGGGCAGCCCATCCGGCCGCAGGTGGAGGCGCTGGAGAAGGGCGCGCACATCGGCGTGGGGACACCCGGGCGCATCATTGACCTGCTGGACCGCGAGGTGCTGGACACACGGCACCTGGCCACGGTGGTGCTGGATGAAGCGGACCGGATGCTGGACATGGGCTTCCGGGAGGACATGGAGCGGGTGCTCGGCGCGACGCCCTCGAAGCGGCAGACGGTGCTCTTCTCCGCGACGTTCCCGGACGACATCGAGAAGCTGAGCCGCGCGTTCCAGAAGGACCCCGTGCGGGTGTCGCTGGCGCAGGAGGAGGCCGCGCCGGACATCCAGCAGGTGGGGTACGCGTGCACGCCGGAGGAGAAGCAGACGTTGCTGTTGCGGCTCCTTCGCCAGCACCAGCCGGCCTCCGCCATCGTGTTCTGCAACTTCAAGGCGGTGGTGGTGGAGTTGACGCGAGCGCTGGTGCAGGCGGGCGTGAGCGCGGACGGATTGCAGGGCGACCTGGAGCAGTTCGACCGGGACCGGGTGATGGCGAAGTTCCGCAATCACAGTACGCGCGTGCTGGTGGCCACGGACGTGGCGGGCCGGGGCATCGACGTGGAGGCGCTGGACGCGGTGGTGAACTACGAATTGCCGCAGCAGCCGGAGGCGTACGTGCATCGCATCGGCCGCACGGGGCGCGCGGGCCGTCGCGGGCTGGCGCTGTCGTTGGTGACGCGCTCGGACAGCCGCAAGGTGGAGGACATCGAAGGTACGACGGGCGTGAAGCTGGAGAAGGGGGACGTGGACGCGCTGGTGCCGGAGAACGTGCCGGGCGTGTCGCTCATCTCCGGCTGGGAGACGCTGTCCATCTCCGCGGGGCGCAAGGACAAGATGCGGCCCGGAGACATCCTGGGCGCGCTCACGGGCGAGGCGGGCGGGTTGAAGGCGGAGGACGTGGGCAAGATTGAAATCCACGACCATCACGCCTTCGTCGCCGTCTCCAAGCGCGTGGTGAAGGTCGCGTTCCAGCGGCTGAGCGAAGGCCGCATCAAGGGCCGCAAGCACCGCATCGAACGCGTGCGGTGATTGTCTCATGATGGAACCGTGATGAAGGAGGCTGGGAGGGGCATGAGAGATTGCTCGCATGCCCCGAAGCCTTGTGTGTCTGGCGTTGTTGACCTTGAGCGTGGCGTGCAGGACCGCCGCGCCCGTCGCTCCCGATGCCGTCCAGGTGGCCCGGACGCCTACCGCGGCGGAGTGGGAGAAACAGCTGGATGCGATCCGGTTTTCGCCCGCGGGGCCCGCCCAGCAAGAGGGCTTCGTCCGGGTCCAACAGGAACTGGAGCCCGCCGTCCAGAAGGACCCGGCGGACGCGCACCTGCATTACCTGTTGGGGCGTGTGTATTACTACCTGATCCGTGACGCGGAGGCGGGGCGGGAGTTCGACCGGGCCCTGTCACTGGCGCCAGATGTCGCGGAGTACCACTATCTCAAGGCGCACTACCTCCGAACCGCCGGCGATGTGCGGGGGGCCATCGCGGAGCTGACCCGCGCGACGGAGCTGGCGCCCCGGACGGCGAAGTACCATGCCGTGCTGGGCGAGACCTTGATGTCGGAGGACCCGGACAAGGCCCGAAGTGCGCTCATGCAGGCGCTGGCGGTGGAGCCGGACAGCGCCCTGGCAGCGGGGCATCTCGGCCTGATGCTCCTGGATCAGGGCAAGGACGCGGAGGCGCTCCAATGGCTGGTGAAGACCACGCCCGAGGAACCACGCGATCCGATGACCCAGTACAACATCGGGCAGGCGTTCCAGAACCAAGGGGATCATCCGCGGGCCCTGGCGCACTTCCAGTCCGCCGCCCTGGGCATGCCCGAGGACTGGCGCACGCTCGCGAAGCTGGTGCAGGAGCATGCCGCTTTGAAGCAGTTTCCAGAGCGCGACGCCGCGCGCGCGAGGCTGCTGAAGCTCAACGACGAGGGCAAGGTGGACAGCCCCTTCTTCGTCCGGGAGCAGTTCCAGGAGGGCACCGAGAAGGTGATGGTGGCCGAGTACTTCAAGCTCGAAGGTGACTGGGCCGTCCGCTACGTCTTCCATATGGAGACGGCGCGGCCGGATGGCACGTCCCACGAGTGGCGACTGAGCCTGGGCTCGTATGCGTTCACCAACTCCTCGCGACCGCCCGGCTCCAAGGAGCGACTGTTCCACTTCGATGCCTACGAAAGCGACAACTCACACCTGACCTTCGCCTTCTTCGACGGCGAGCCCTCCTACGAGGATACGCGCGCGCTGGCGGTGGCCGTCCTGCGAGGCAAGGTGAAGCCCGTGTCGGGCACCCGCTTCACCCGGGAGTAAAATGCGGCCCACCATGACGCCTGCGCTTCAGCTTCATCTGCGAGACCTGGGACACGGCGAAGACCCCCATCCGGTCGATGCTCTGCCCGGGCCTGGGCACTGCCGTGGGACGGATGCCGCCGGCGCGCTGCGCGCGACAGATGAAGGAGGCCTGGGTGCGCACGGTCATGGGCAAGCCCGCCATTCCCCATTCGCTGCGCCAGGCCGCTGAGGACGACTTCCGGCTCCGCGTTGAGCAGGAACGGTGAGGAACTACCAATTTCCCGCGGAATTAGTAGCTCATTAGGAGTTGTCACCCCGGCGCGCTCTTGCGCTCCGTCGCGACCGGCGCCTGCGTGTGCTTCGCCAGCGCCTCCATGATCTGCTCCGCCTTCCATCCCGGATCCAACACCGGGCAGAAGTAGCCCGGACCCGCGCGTTCGCGCACGGCCCAGGCGAAGAAGTCCCTCGCCACGGTGTGGACCTCTTCTGGCAGGAAGAGCGCCGCCACGTCGTACTCCGTGAAGCGCATGAGGCCTGGGACGCGCCACTCCCGCTCCCAGTCGAAGCGGTAGCTGTAGGGCGCGTTGTGCGCGTCGCCCTGGATGTCCACGAAGGGCGTCACCGCCCACACGGGCTCCTTCTGGGGCTCCTTCGCCGCCAGGGCCTGGTCCAACTGGTGCTTCATTGCCAGGTGCGCCGGGGATCCGTATTGCACGTACCAGACAGGGCCTCCGCCCTGCGACAGGATGAAGCTCTTCCGGAAGGCGATGCCGTACAGACTCCGGCGCTGCACCAGCCTCGCGAGTTGATCCAACGGAATCTCGCTGAAGCACACCGAGCGGTGCCGGTCCGCCACCACCGCCTCCCGCCGCGCGATGCCAAACCCCTCCGCGCCCGGGATGAGCGTGCGCGCTCCCAGGATGCTCATCATGTTCTGGTATGCGTCGTGGTACGGGGGCCCGGGCTTCGTGAAATGCACCACGAAGTCAGACATGTCCCGCCACTGCGCATTCGCCTGATACCCGAGCATCGCCTCGCGAGTCTCCCGGCCCGATCCCTCCTTCGCAACACAACGTGCCGGGTTGTCCCAAGGCCTGCCCGCTCTCCTGACGTGCGAAGGCGTCAGGGCAGGCGGACGGGCGCTGGCTCCCTCGGCCGCGATAGGCGCATCAATGCCAGGCCCGCGAGCACCGCTACTGACGCCACCGCCGCCTCCCGCGCGCTCGCGCCGAAGGCCACCAGCGTCAGCCCCAGCACCAGCGTGGGCACCGCCAGCAGCGCGTGCACCGGCCGCAGGTTCCGCTCCCGCCGCAGCGACAGCACCGCGAGCGCCGCCGCCGTGACACCGAATTGCATCAGCACCGCGATGGCGGAGAGCGCGAAGAGCTCCGACAAGTCCCCCAGGTTCACGAACCCCAGCACCAGCGCCCACGTCACCGCCAGCGCCCGCACGGGCACGCCCGACGCCGACATGCGCTCCAGCCCGAACAGCGAATGCTCCCCGGAGGCCAGCGCGGACAGGTAGCGCGGCGTCGTCACCATCATCCCCACGCAGATGCCCAGCGCGGACACGCTCGTGCCCGCCCCCACCAGCCGCTCCAGCCCCGCGCCGCCCCACACCCCCGCCGCCTGCGCCAGGGGCGCGGACGCACTCGCCAGAGCCGGCAGCGCCGCGACGCACGCCCACACGAGCCCCACGTACAGCAGCATCGCCAGCAGCAGCGAGCCCACCGTCGCCATGGGCACCGTGCGCTCGGACGCGCGCACCTGTCCCGCGATGACCGGGACGATTTCGAAGCCCTGGTAGGCGAACATCACCGTCAGGCCCGCCTTCAGCCAGGACGCTCCCGTGGCGGGCAGCGGTGGCGGCACATCCCTGTCAGGCAGGAAGAAGAACGCACCCAGCAGCACCGCCAGCGGCACGAGCTTCAGCACCGTGAGCGCCGTCCAGGTCCGCGCCGATACTCGAATGCCCGACGCCACCAGCGCCGCCAGGCCCGTCACCAGCGCGGAGGCCAGCAGCCGCTCGCCCATGGGCCCGCCCAGGCCCACCGATGGCGCCACCGCTCGCGCCAGGCCCGCCATCACCGCGGACGTGCTCAGGAAGGCGCTGACGTAGGCCACCCAGCCGACGAGGAACGACACGCGTTCGCCGAACGCCGCCCTCGCGAACACCACGGGCCCGCCATCCGAGTCGAACCGCCGGCCGAGCACCGCGAACGCGAACGCCACCGGCACCAGCGCCAGCCCCGTCAGCGCGAAGGCCCATACCGCGCCCAGACCGGGCGCCTGCGCAGCGACCTCCGCGGGTGCGAAGAAGATGCCGACGCCCACGATGCCGTTGACGCCCAGGGCCAGCAGTTGGAAGGGCCCGATGGTGCGCTCGGGCGCGACGCCGGAGGGAAGGGTGGACACGGCGTGGACTTCACTACACCCGCGCCCCGCGCACCATCGCCGTGCTCACGGATGGGCGAGCAGCACGCTCAGCGCCGCCATGCGCCCGGTCGCGGACTCCCGCTCCAGGGACTTCGGGATGGAGACGAACACGTCGTTCTCACGCAGGTCGCCGCAGGCGCGCGTGCCCCGGTAGTGCTTGCGGTCCCGCTCGATGATGAGGTTGTAGCCGCACGGCCCCACCGACCCCATCAGCGCGTCCGGGCTGAGCGTCAGCGATGAGGGCTCGCCCGCGAAGGTGCCCATCATCTCCACCACGTCCGGACGCTCGGCCACGGTGAGGTCCACGGGTTTCTCTCCCACCGTGCCCTCGATGCGCCGCTCCGACAGCTTCAGGTCCACGGGGCGCTGGAAGGCCTGGCCCTTCAGCGCGTTGTCCGACAGCTGGAGCTTCAGGTCCGGACCCTGGAGGCCCTGCGCGTCGACGTTCGCACGCACGGTCGTCCGGGGCGTCCGCAGCTCCACGGTGTCGTTCTTCTTCGCCATGGCGGATCCGCCCGCGAGCAGGGCGGCAACGGTGAGGATGCGAGCGATTCTCATGCTCCAAAGCTGGGGCGTCGGGCCGCGCGTCACCAGGGCCATGCCCCGGCTGCTCGGCGGGCCGCACGTTCGTGATATCCGTGCGCGCGTGTCCCGCACGCGCCTGCTGGCCCTCCTCGTCGCACTCGTCGCACTCGTCGCCATCGTGGTCGCCGTCTGGCAGCGCTCCCGAGCAGTCGAACGGCTGGGCCAGGACTTCGACGAGGCGGTCTACCTGCCCATCGCCTTCACCTATGCCGGGATGCTGGACGAAGGCCGCTGGGGCGACATCGGCGCGCTCCGGGAGAACTTCGAACACCCGCCGCTGGTGAAGCTGCTCTTCGCCGAAGCCGTGCGCGTGACGGACGCTCCGGAGCCGGACTGGCGGGACGTCCCCATGGGCCGGCCCATCCCGGACGCAGCTCGCCCCTCGTTCAACGTGACGCGAGGCCTGTCCGCGGTGGCCGGGGTGCTCCAGGTGGGGCTCGTCGCCCTCGTGGACCCGTTGGGCGCGCTCCTGCTCGCGTGGGACCCGTACCACACGAAGTACACGTCCCAGGCGTACCTGGAGGCGGTGCCGGGGCTGCTCGCGGTGCTCGCGCTGCTCGCGTTCGAGCGCGCCCGGCGAATGGGCTTCGCGCCGGGATGGACGGCGGTGTCCGGTGCACTGCTGGGGCTCGCGGCGGCGGGGAAGTATCCGTATGGACTGGTGGGCGGGCTCACGTTCCTTCCGTTCCTGATATCGGGCGCGCGCACGCGGTGGCGCCCGTGGGCCGCCATCGTCGTGTCCACGGCGGCGGTGTTCATCCTGGCGAACCCGGCCCTGTGGGCGTCTCCGTTCGCGTCGCTGTGGGAGTCCATCACCTTCCACTGGAACTACTCCCACAACGAGCACGTGCGCCGCGCCGCGCTGCCCTGGTACCAGCCGCTCGTGTTCCTCACGGACACGTGGCTGTCAGGCTCCGACCCGGGCATCTACCTCACGCACTTCAACGCACGGGCGCTGCTGCCGCTGGCGGTGCTGGGCCTGCCCCGGACGTGGCGCGAGCGGCCCGTGTGGGCGGTGGCCGCCGTCGTGGGCCTGGTGTTCCTGCTGCTTTGGAACACCAAGTGGCCGCAGTACCTGCTGCTCGTCATCCCCGCGCTGTGCGTCTGCGCGGGCCGGGGCGTGCGGACCGTGGCCAGCTTCGCCGTGTGGCTGTTCCGCAAGGTGCAGGGCTCGCGCGTCAGCGCAGGTGCGTGAAGACGCACGGATTCGCGGGCAGGTCCAGGTCGCAGGTGGGCATCAGGCACGTCACCTTCGCGCGGCGGGGCATCGGCACCCAGCCCGAGCGCAACAACAGACACGCGGAAGTGCCGGGTCCGCGCAACATGCCCGCGAATGCCACGCCCCGGCGCTCCATGTCCTGCATGGCCACCTGGAGCAGCCGCTGCCGGTCCTCGGTGGACACGGAGGCGTGGAAGGCCATCAGGTCCACCACCTCCGCGGTGAGCTCTCCCACGCCTGTCATCAACAGGCTGTGCGCACTCACCAACCCGCGCACCTCGCCGTCCTGCTCCAGCACGAAGGTCCGGGGCACGTCGCGGTACTGGAGCTGGGCCGCCAGCTGCTCGGTCGTGTACGTGTAGCCCAGCGTCACCGGGCGCAGCATGTCGTGGACCAGCGCCGTGCAGCGGTTCAGGTCCGCCGGCTGGTAGGGGCGGATGTCCTGACGGTCCGCCTCCCGGAAGCGGTGCCGCAGGAAGGGATGCGCCAGCGTGAACAGCCTCCGCTCGTTGTCCGTGAAGGACCAGCGGGCGAGCGCTCGCGCATCAAAGGCATACATCCACATCCCCAGGCCCCCGAAGAGGCGCGTGTTCCACGTGCGCCGCCAGAAGCCGGGCGGACGGGGCTCCGTGGTCGTGAAGCCCAGGGTGAGCCGCGCCGCCCGGTCCTGGTGCCGCCGGAGCAGTTCGTGCGCGAGCTTCGCGCCAATGCCCTGTCCTCGATGGGAGTTCGTGACGGTGGCCCGCAGTCCATAGCTGCCGTCCACTTCCACGCGTCCCAGGCGCAGCCTCGCGGGCTCCGCGAAGAGGGTGCCCACCAACGTCTTCCCCTCGTACGCCGCCAGCAGGTAGTCGCGTGGCGCCTGACCGCCGCGGAACAGCCGCCAGTCGCAGAAGCGCGAGTCCCAGACGGGGAGCGGGGCTGTCTTGCCGTAGGTGGATTGCCAGACGCGGTTGAGGAACCAGGACGCCTCGGAGGCGTCGCCTTCGAAGGTGCGCACCTCAATCATTGCCTGCCCTCCAGGACGGGATGCCAGAGCGCCCGGGGGTGGCGTGTCGCACGCATGCGCCATGAGCTTGCTTTCATGGCATGGAAGGTAGGGAGGGGGGCCGGGCGGGAAATCGGCCGCCGAGCCCGGTTCCTCCCTGGCTGTCATTGCTCCGTCAATGCGAGGCCTTCCGCGTGCGGTGGTCCACAGGCACCGCGCTGACAGGGCGGGGGAGTGTGCGGGGCTCGCCGTCCCGCGCTTCAGGGAGGGGTGAGCGCGAAGTCCGCGTACACCGCGCCGTGGTCGGAGCCGCCGTAGCCCCCGGTGGGCTCGCGGGCCACACGGAAGGAGCCCGGCACGTAGACGCCGCCCCCGTTGGGCGCGAGGTAGAGGTGGTCGATGGCCTGGCCCCTGCCGGAATAGAAATACGTCCAGGTCTCGTTGTCCGGCCGGTCCTTCGCGACGCGCAGCAGGGCCTGGTCCAGGGCGTTGATGGGCTCCGAGCCGGGGATGTCGTTGAGGTCTCCGCCGAGCACGATCATCGCGTCAGGGAACTCCTTCGCCGATGCGAGGAGGATCTCCCGCGCGGCATTGGCCTCCGCCATGCGGCGGCCCGGATCGTCGTCCACCTTGGAGCGGAAGTGCGCCGCGAAGACGATGACCCGCGTGCCGTCCACGTCCACGTGGACCTCGAGCAGGTCGCGCGAGAAGCGGGTGGCGGAACCATCTGGCCTGTAGATGTATTGGCTCCGGTGGCTGCGCACTTCCGTGATGGCGTGGCGCGAGAGGACCGCCACGTCCACGGAGGCCTTGGTGTAGGTCTCCCCGAGGTGCGAGTGGGGGAACTGCGGGACCTTCGTCAGCAGCCCATCCAGCGAGTTCTGCGTTTCGACCTCTTCCAGCATCACGATGTCCGCGTTGAGCGCGGTGATGGCCGGGCCGAGCTGGCCCACCTGCGCCTCGAACTGCTCCGGCGTGGGCAGCTCCTCGTAGTTGGTGCCGCCGCAGGAGCCCGTGTCGCAGACGGTGTCGAAGAGGCGGTGCACGTTGAACGCCGCGATGCGCACGCGGGTGCCGGACGGATCCACCGGCGTTCCGCTGTCGGGCTGCGGGCAGTTGCCCTGGACGCAGGCTCCCGCGTCTGGAACCGGCAGGTTTTGGGAAGAGCCGTCACAGCCCGCGAAGGCGAGCACCAGGCCCCACAGGGCCAGGGTCGAGCGGGGACGGAAGCGGAAGGGGCGCCGCGGCGGGGGTGACATCGGGGCGGCAACCTAACATCGGGCCTTCCCGGACGCCGCGCGGACCGGTCCGGAGTGTCCGTCGACGCGGCGCGGCTCGCATCTTCGTCCAGGGCGCGGACTCCTGGTCCCTGTGATGCGGACCCCGGGTGGGGATGGCCCGCCGCTCCAGGCCCGGGCCGTGCCGACCGGCCACGGGAGGGCCAGCGCCGTTCGGCGTGGCTCCGCGACCGCTCGCCCCCGAGGTCCCCAGCCGTGCCGCCGGGCGTGAGCATCCTGGCGTTGTTCCGGGTGCCGACGCGCCCGCGAGGTGCCGCCGCCATGAACCCGTCCGTTCCCCTGTCTCCGCTTCCTCCTTCTCCCGCTCCCTCCGTCGCGGCCCCGGCCCGGCCGCTGCTGCCCTGGGTGCGCGCCCCTCGCCGGACGCTGGCGGCGTCGCTGACCGTGGGTGTGCTCGCGGAGGTCCTGCTCGAAAGGGCGCGTTGGGGCCTGGGCTTCCCGTTGCTGGTGGCGGTCCTGGTGGGCGCGCTCGCGTGGCTGGGCGGACGCGAAGGCTGGCAGCGCGCGCGGCCCAATGCGTGGCTGCTGGCGCCGCTGGGGATGGTCAGCGTCTTCGTGGCGGTGCGGGACAGCTCCTGGCTCCTGCCGCTCAACGTGATGACCGCGGCCGTGCTCCTGATGATGCTGTCGCACTTCTGGGCCGCGGGCCGCGTGGAGCGGCTGGGGCTCACCGACTACATCGTCGTCTTCTTCGGCTCCGCCGCGCAGAGCCTGCTCTACCCGCCGGTGCTCGTCCGGGAAAGCGTGGACCTGCGCGGGCTCAAGACCCACTCACGCCTGTTGGGGGCGCTGACGCGAGGCCTGCTGCTGGCGCTGCCGGTGCTGTTCGTGTTCGGGCTGCTGCTGGAGTCCGCGGACGGCATCTTCTCCTCCACCATGCAGCGGCTCCTGTCGTTCGACATGGACCTGGGCACGCTGATGTCGCGCGGCCTCGGCGTGGCGTTCGGCGCGAGCGTCGCGGCGGGCGTGCTGGGGCATGCGCTGCGCCGCCGCGCCACGAAGGAGCTGGGGGACGCGGAGCTGTCGTCCGCCACGCCCCGCCTGGGGCTCATCGAGGCGCTCACGCTCATCTTCGCCGTGAACGCGCTGTTCTTCGTCTTCGCGGCCTTCCAGGTGGCGTACCTGTTCGTCGGCGACGCGTCGTCACCCGCGGCCGGCTACACCTTCGCGGAGTACGCGCGGCGCGGCTTCTTCGAGCTGGTGGTCGTCGCCTCGCTGACGCTGGCGCTGGTGATGGCCCTGACGCGCTGGACGCGGCGCGAGACGCGCGTGGCGCAGACGGTCTTCCGCGCGAGCACGTCGTTGATGGTGGTGCTGACGCTGATCATCCTCTCCTCGGCGATGCGCCGTCTGTCGCTGTACGAGGACGCGTTCGGCTACACGCTGCTGCGCGTGCACACGCACGTCTTCATGATGGCGCTGGGCGCGGCGCTGGCCTGGCGCGCGGTGACGCTGTGGTGGAAGCCGGAGCGCTTCGCGGTGGGCGCGTTCGCCACGGCCCTGGGGTCGGTCCTCGTGCTCAACTTCCTCAACCCGGAGGCCTTCATCGTCCGTCACAACCTGGAGCGGTCCGCACGCACCGGCGGTTCGCTGGACACCGAGATGTTCTTCGACCTGTCCGCGGACGCCGTGCCCGGGCTGGTCCAGGCGGCCTCCACTCTCCAGAATGGGGACCAGTGGCGTCTGGAAACCGTGTTGAGGGAGCACCGGGAGCGGCTGTCCCAGCAGGACTCGGTGCCGGAGTGGAACGTCTCCCGCTTCCTCGCTCGCCGGGCGCTGCTGCGGATCGGGTCGAGTGCGCCAGACTCCGTCGGGTCGAATTGACAAAAAATGCATCCGTTGTCACATTGTCTGAATGGTGACGACGATGAACGAAGCGGAGACCGCCGCGCGCCGAGCGAAGATCCTGCTCGCCGCGCGGTGGTGCTTCCTCAACTTCGGTTTCGCGAAGACGTCGTTCGAGGACATCGCCAGGCGCGCGGACCTCTCGCGCACGCTCCTCTACCGGGTCTTCAAGGACAAGGAAGACATCTTCAAGGCCGTCTTCGTGGAGTGGCTGGTTTCGCGCCATTCCCTGGCGTTGCAGGCGGCGAAGGCACCGGGCCGCACGCCGTATGAGCGCTTGCTCGACGTTTGCCGCGTGATGGTGCTCGAGCCCTGGGCGGAGATGGTCGGTACGCCGATGGGAGGCGAGTTCCTCGCGGCCTGCGAGCGGATTGATCCCGAGACCGATGCGCTCCATCGCAAGATTGCGCTGCGGTGCGTGGTCTCCATCCTGGGCGATGAGGCGAGCGCCGAAGTCTTCCTCCTCGCGCTCGACGGTCTGCTCGCGGACGAGCCGAAGACGGCGGTGCTGGAGAAACGAACAGAGCTCCTCGCGGCGCGCTTCACCCCTCCCGCGAAGGAGAAGGGGAGGCGGAAATGAAAGTCATCATCTTTGGCGCGACCGGAATGGTTGGCGCGGGCGCCCTGCGCGAAGCGCTCAGTGCTCCTGAGGTCGAAGCCGTGCTGAGCATCGGGCGGCAGCCGTGTGGCGTCGAGCATCCGAAGCTGCGCGAGCTGTTGCTGAACGATCTCTTCGAATTCTCCGCCATCGAGGACCAGCTCGTTGGCTACGACGCCTGCATCTGGGCGATTGGCATCAGCTCGATGGGACTCGACGAGGCGGCCTACGCCCGATTGACCGAGGAGCTGACGCTCGTCTGGGCGCGCGCGCTCCTCCGGCTCAACCCCGGACTCTCCTTTTGCTACTGCTCCGCAGGGGGGGCTGGCGGGAACTCGATGTGGGCGCGCGTCCGGCAGCGCGTGGAGGGTGCGCTGAAGTCCATGCCGTTCCGGCATGCCGGCGCCGTCCGCCCTGCATTCATCCGGGCGGGTCCCGGGATCCGGAGCCGCACGCGGGCCTATCAGGTCGGAGTGGTCCTGATGAAGCCCCTCAACCCGGTCATTCCTTTCTTCATCCGGGTCTTCCCGTCCGTGTTCACCACTTCCGAAATCCTCGGCCGCGCGATGCTCCGTGTCGTCGAGGGGAAGGCCGATCGCTTCATCCTCGAGTCGGCCGACATCAACAGGGTTGGCGCATGAGCGCGACGACTCGCTCGCTGCGAGTCGCGAGGCTTGGCGTCGTCGCGCTGGTGCTCCTCACGCTCGCGGGCGCCTGGTACTTCGACGTCTTCGCATGGCTCTCCGAGCCGAAGGCCCTGGCCCACACGCTCGTCGAGATGGGGATATGGGGCTACCTCGCGTTCATCGTCGCGTACACGGTGCTCCAGCCATTTGGGGTCCCCGGGTCTATCTTCATCGTAGCGGCACCGCTGATCTGGCCATGGCAGACAGCCTTCGCGCTTTCGATGATCGGGACGATGTCCGCGAGCGTGGTCGGTTTCTCGTTCGCGCGCTTCGTGGCGAAGGATTGGGTTTCAGCGCGCATTCCCGCGCGATTCCGTAAATACGACGACGCACTGGAGAGGCGCGCCTTCCAGACCGTCGTGGTGCTGCGATTGGTTCTCTGGATGCCGCAGGTGCTCCACGGGTTCCTTGGCGTCTCGAAGGTGGGGTTCTGGACCCACTTCTGGGGTTCGCTGGTGGGCTACGTGCCGCCGCTGCTCCTCGTGAGCTACCTCGGCAACGAGATGTTCGACGCATCCGGGCGGATGCAGCCCGGCGCGTGGCCCATCCTCGGCGGCCTGCTCGTCGCTTCAATTCTCATTGCCGCGCTCGACCGGGCCTCCAGGGGCGGACGTCGCCCATGCAAACCCTGGCGCAGAATCTCGCAGGCAAGGTGATCTTGCTCACCGGGGCGACCGACGGCATCGGCAAGGCGGCCTCGCTCAAGGGCGAGTACGCCTCGAAGCGACGGCCAGTGAAACCGCGGAATCAGGCGCTGGACCCGAAGCTCGCGGCCGGTCTGTGGATGCTGAGCGAGCAGCTCCGCGCCGACGCCTCGGCTCGCGTGGCGGTCGTGTGAGGTGCAATCGCAGGGTGCACTCGCCGGTTCAGGGGACACGCTCTAGATTGCCGCGCCATGAGCGAAGTCGCCGGACGCCGTGTCCCTGCCTTGCCCCCCATTCCCGCGGTCCTCGTCGCCGTGGTGAGCGTGCAGGGGGGCGCCGCGCTCGCGAAGGGGCTCTTTCCGGTGCTCGGCGCGGTGGGGGCCGCGGGCCTTCGGCTGGTGCTGGCGTCGGTGATGCTGCTGGCCTTCTTCCGTCCGCCGCTGTTGCGCTACACGCGGTCGCAGTGGGCGGCGGTCGTGCCGTATGGCGTGGCGCTGGGCGTGATGAACCTCACGTACTACCTGGCCATCGCGCGCATCCCGCTGGGGCTCGCGGTGACGCTGGAGTTCGTGGGGCCCTTCGTGCTCGCGGTGGTGGGTTCGCGCAAGGCGTTGGACTTCGTGTGGGTGCTCTTCGCGGCGACGGGCATCGTGCTGATTACGCCCTGGACGGCGAACCCCGGCGGGTTGGATCCGCTGGGCGTGGTGCTGGCGCTGACGGCGGGCGCGTGCTGGGCGCTCTACATCCTGGCGGGAGGAAGGCTGTCGCGCCGCGTGCCGGAAGGGCAGGGCGTGGCGGCGGGCATGGTGGTGGCCATGTTGACGGTGCTGCCCTTCATGTTGAGCGAGGGTCACCTGGAGCGGATGACGCCAGGGCTCTTCGCCGCGGGCGTGGGCGTGGCGCTGTTGTCCAGCGCGCTGCCGTACACGCTGGAGATGATGGCGTTGGGCCAGCTCTCCAGCCGCACCTTCGGCATCCTGATGAGCCTGGAGCCCGGTGTGGCGACGGTGGTGGGGTGGTTGTTCCTGCGCGAGCAGCTCACGCCCCTGCAATGGCTGGCGGTCGGGCTGGTGAGCGTCGCATCCGCGGGAGCGACGCTGACGGCGAAGCGGCCTCCTCCGCCCGTGGAGGCGTAATGCTCGTACGGGTGCTCCTGCGAACACGGGGCTGGCGTCTGCTGCATTCAGTTAATAAGAACATCGCTGCGAAGAAGCAGCCGGCAATGCCAAGTCAATTGGTGAATTCATTGACAGGGCTCCTCCTCTAACGGCGAGTGTTGCCAGGACTGGATTCCCTTGGGGAGCATTCAATCGCCTTTCTTGAGAACCGCCGCAACAGAGTCGGCTGCTTTTCCAAAGACATTTCCCACAATGCTGCCGTCGTCCGCATCTTTTTCGCTAGTCTTGCTTGGGCGGAGAGACTCAGGGCGCGAGGCAGGTTTAGAGGGGCGAAGCAGCTGTCCGATTACCTTTCGCAGTGTTTCGCGTTGTGTGTCTTTTGTGTCGCCCTGGGCGTAGTCGAGGGCTAGTTGGAGGCGGTCAAGTGCGGCGAGTTCCGACTCAGCGTCACGATGTTGCTCGCGCAGTTTGTTGTCATGGCGTAAGAGAGCAAGCCCAATAGCCAGAGGAACAGCCGCTAGGCTGATGCTTGCAAGTAGGTAGTGCCAGTCCCGACTTGTTACAAGTAGCCAAACTGCAACTCCTGGCCCGCCAGTAGATAGAAAAAGAAAGAAGCAAGCTAGCTGAAATGCCCGCTGGGCGCGAACCCAAAGCAGATCGCGATCATCTCGGATGGACGTTGTCCGACTGCGAAGCTTTGCGCTAGCATCCAGTTGAACAATCTGTTCAGGCTCTGGATAGTCTTCAGTAATGCCAAAAGGCACTTCAGTCGACGCCGAGAGTGAGCTCGGATCGGTATTCGGGTCAGAAGATTTGCTGGTGACTTCCAGCAAGCGTCCAGCGGAGTCGTGCCGGATAATCCTCCCGTCGGGGTGAAGATATATGTCATCTGATAAACGTCTCCTGCTTATGGACGGGTTTGTCTTATCTCCAAATGCTCGCTGGAACGGGCGTTCAATGTCATTGGCGCTATCGGAGAGATATGCAGCCGCAACAACCAAGCCAGCGAAGACGAATGGCGCGATGACAACGAGACTCCTCTCGATTGAGCGCGTAGCCAGCCACCAATAGAAAGTCCACAGTAGGAGTCGCCAGATTCCGTAGATAAGCCCAGTAACGGGTAGTGCGATGGCAAACCAAGTTGCTCCTTTTTGGAGGAGGACTCGGGGGCTCATTACGCTGAGTTCTGCCAGGGAGCGATTCTTCGCAGGAATGGATAAGGCGTCCATGGTCGCTTGGGCGAAATCGCGGGTTCGGGGACCTACTGTCGACCTGCTCCCCCGGTCGAACAGACGCAGCATTAATCGATCTTCTGAAGACGTCGCATCAAGCAGATCGAGACCATTTGATTCTGCGGCCTTGCGTACCTGCCGTTCCCATCCAGGTAGAAGAGGCGTCGGACGCGGTATCGATACGGTTAATCGAACGCCGATGAATTGCCGAAACCATTCGGTCAAGGTGAGTACCTCCTCTAGGTGTAGTAGGTGATGCTAAGGCTCCTGTGCTCCGTATTGGAGGAAATGATTGGGTCCGGAACTTCAGGATGTTGTGGTGCAGTGGTCCCCCGTGCTCGTCGAAGTCGACACGGAGCGGGAGGCCGCGATGCGTGAGGGTCCCAGGCATCAGCGCAGCGAATCCAGAGCCGCGAGCAGCCGGCCCACGTCCTCCGCCGTGTTGTAGTGGAGCAGCGACGCGCGCACCGCGCCGTCAGGCATGAGCCCCAGTGCCTCCGCCGCCATCGTTGCGTAGTAGTGCCCCGCCGCGACGCCCACGCCTTGCTCCGCCAGATGCTCGGCCACGGCGCGCGGTGACAGGCCGGTCACGTTGAAGCAGAAGGTGGCCACGCGCCCGGCGGACGCCTTCGGCCCGTAGAGCTGCACGCGCGGATGACGGGACAACTGCTCCAGCGCGGCCTCCAGCAGCGGCTGCTCCAACTGCGCGATGCGCTGGAAGGCTCGGGTCAATCCCTCGCGTCCCGGCTGGCCACCGCCCAGCACGTCACGCAGGTAGCGCAGCGAGCCCAACCATCCGGCCCAGCCTTCGTGGTTCGCCGTGCCCGGCTCGAACTTCTGCGGCCCGTCATCCGGCATGAACCACAGCTTGTCCGCCGGAAGCCCCGCGAGCAGCTCGCGCCGCACGAACAGACAACCCAGGTGCGGACCGAAGACCTTGTACGGAGAGAACACCGCGAAGTCCGCGCCCCACGCGCGCACGTCCGGCAGGTGATGCGGGCTGGAGTGCACCGCGTCCACGAACAGCCACGCACCCACGCCGTGCGCCACCTCCGCCGCCGCGGTCACGTCCGGCGTCGCGCCCACGGAGTTCGCCGCCGCTGACAGCGCCACCAGCCGCGTGCGCGGCGTGACGAGCTTGCGCAGCTCGGAGGCCTCCAGCCGCCCCTCCGGCCAGCTCGCGCGCCAGGTCGTCACCTTCACGCCCTGCGCCTCCAGCGCGCGCCACGGGGCCGCGTTGGATTCGTGCTCCAGTTCGGAGATGACCACCTCGTCGCCCGCCTGGACGAGGCGCGAGACGGCACGGCCCACCTGGAAGGTGAGCGCGGTGGCGCTGGGCCCGAGCATCACCTCGCCGGGCCGGCAGTTCAGGAACTCCGCCGTCTCCTCGCGCGCCCGGGCCTTGAGCGCGGTGGCCACTCGGGAGGCGGGGTAGGGCTGGCCCACGTTGCAGCTGCCACCCGAGAGGAATTGATGGATGGCGTCGATGCAGTGCGTGGGCACCTGCGCCCCCGCCGCGTTGTCCAGGTAGCTGAAGCCGGACCGCAGGGCGGGGAAGTGCTCGGCGAAGGGGGAGGGCATGGGACGGGAAGCATAGCCCTCCGACCTCCAGGCGGAACTACGGCGTGCCGAAGTCCTGCGTCCAGTACGCGCGGTACGTGCTGGACGGCGCGTTGAAGTAGCCGATGCCCGACTGCTTCAGCGCCCCGTTCATGATGTTGTTGCAGTGCCCGGTGCTGGCCATCCAGCCGTCCACCACCGCCTGCGCGGTGCCGTAGCCCGCGGCGATGTTCTCCGCCGCCGTCCGGTAGCTGTAGCCCGCGGACGCCATGCGCTGCCACGGCGTGGAGCCGTTGGAGCCCGTGTGGCTGAAGAAGTTGTTCGTGCCCATGTCCTTGGAGTGCTTGCGCGCCGCACAGCGAAGCTTGTCATTGGTCGTGAGCGCGCCCACCGCCGGTTTCACCACACCGCCACAGGTGGCGCCCGCGGCGCGGCGCTGGTTGATGAGGTTGAGCACGTCCGTCTCGAACTGCACCCAGGCCGGATCCCACGTCGTCACGTCGTCGCAATACGCGGCGCTCGCGCTCAGCCCGTTGCCGGCGACCTCCGTCTGGACCGGCGGCACCACGACGCCTTCCCCCTGCGGCGTGGGCGCCTCCTCGCCTCCACAGCCGCCCAGCAGGGCAGCGGCGCTCAGCAACGTCAGACACAGCGAACGGGACGAGGGCTTCATGGACAGACCTTTCACCGGCGGGGACCGGTCAGGGGGAGGGGTTCAGCGAGATGCATTCTTGTCGGTTATTCCTGGTTTCCGCCATGGACCCTCCGTGCATTGTGATTGACGCGTGAAAGGGCAGGGTTGTGTCCGCGGTGTTGGTGACGGAAAGTTCCTGCATCGTGAAGACGCCTTCCGCTGCGCCTGCCATTCGTTCCGTGGTGCTGGACACCAACGTGGTGCTGGACGTGTTCATCTTTGACGACGTCTTCACGCGGCCGTTGGCGCAGGCGCTGCGTTCGGGCGCGCTGACGGCGTGGGCGGACCGGCACACGCTGAAGGAGCTGGCGCTGGTGCTCGCCTATCCCTCGTTCAAGCTGACGGCGGATGCGCAAGCGACGGTGCGCGACGCGTACAGCGCGCTCGTGCGCGTGGCGGAAGGTGAGGGCTCACCGGTGGAGCTGCCGCCGTGCCGGGACCGGGATGATCAGAAGTTCCTGGAACTGACGGCACGCTCGGGGGCTTCATGGCTGGTGAGCAAGGACCAGCGCGTGCTGTCCATGGGCGGTGGGCGGCGGCTGCCCTTCGACGTGCTCTCGCCTCGCCGTGCCTCGCAGGTGCTCGAGGCGGAAGGCTTCGTACGGAGCGCTTGAAGCAGGCAGGCAGGAGTGCGCACGGGCAGTCAAAATCGCGCTCCGCGCTTGGTGACCCGGGCATCTCGGGTCATCCTTCGGCCCGGTGCGTTCCTCACTCCTGATCCTCCTGTTCTGCGCCGGCTGCGCCGCGCGTGTCGTCACCCCCGTTCCGGCGTCGGCTCCGGCTCCGGTCCAGGCCTCGCCCGCGACGCCGCCCGTGGAGACGCCCGCCGCGGCCGAACCCCAGGCCACGCCCGCCGTGAGCGCGTCCGGCGCGCCCATCGCGATGCCTTCCCCGGCGGAGGTCGCCGCCGTCGTCACCGCCGCCGCCGTGCGGGAGAACCCCTGCCCCGTGGACGCGGAGGACGAGGACGACGAGGCCACCGCGGCCACGGATGACGAAGGCGTGAGCGAGGAAGGCGAGATGCAGGCGCCGCTCGCGCCCGCCGCGCCCTCGGGGCCGCTGTACACCGCCGACCTGTCCGAGGAGGCGCTCACCGAGGCGTGGAAGAAGGACCCGGCCACGCTGGGCTCCATGTCCATTGGCTTCGTGGAGAGCGGCCGGCAGATCAACAGCGTGCGCGTGCCGGATGACAAGGATTGGCTCGTGGTGTCTCCGGAGATTGCCTATGGCACGAAGGAGACGGTGGACTACGTGGCCGCCGCCATCCGCGCCGTACGCGCGCAGTACCCGAACGTGCCCACGCTGCGCGTCAACCGCCTGTCCACCAAGGACGGCGGTTACCTGCGCCCGCACAAGAGCCACCAGAACGGTCGCGACGTCGACCTGGGCTTCTACTACCCGACCGCGGAGCCGGTGCGTGAGCGCGAGCGGGAGCGCTACATCGACGTGGCCATGAACTGGGCGCTGGTGCGCTCGCTGGTGGTGAACACCGACGTGCAGATGATCCTCGTGGACAAGCGCGTGATGAAGGTCCTGTACGACTACGCGCTGTCCATTGGCGAGGACAAGGTCTGGCTGGATTCGCTGTTCAACGCGGGCTTCAACTCGCTCATCAAGCACGCGCGCCGGCACCGCGATCACTTCCACGTGCGCTTCTTCAACGGACGCGCGCAGGAGCTGGGCCGCCGGGTGGCGCCGCTGCTGGCGCTCCAGCCGGACCAGAACCTCATGATGTACAAGGTGCGCAACGGGGACACGCTGGGTGGCATTGCGATGCGTCACAACTCCAGCGTGGTGGCCATCAAGAAGGCCAACCGGATGCGCAACACGTTCCTGAGCATTGGCCGGCGGCTGGTGATTCCGCTGAAGGGCCCGTGCACGCACTGCCCCATCCCCCCGCCGGTGCAGCTGCCGCCGCGCCGGATGCCTCCCCAGGCGGAGGCCCCCGCTTTGGTGAACACGGAGCCCGCGGCTTCGGGCAAGCTGCCCAACCCGTGCACTCCCGCCGCGCCGGCACCGACGCCGGTGGCCGTTCCCACGGGTGTTCCCTCCGGTCTGTCGACCGGACGCTGAAAGGCTTCTGCTTCCATGGCAACTCCGCACATCTCCGCGTCTCCCGGTGACTTCGCTGAAGTGATCCTCATGCCGGGCGACCCGCTCCGGGCGCGCTACATCTCCGAGCGCTTCCTGGAGAACGCGCGCTCCGTTACGTCGGTGCGCAACATGCTGGGCTTCACCGGCACCTTCCGGGGCAAGCGGTTGTCGGTGATGGGGCACGGCATGGGCGTGCCCTCCATCTCCATCTACGCGACGGAGCTGGTGAAGAACTACGGTGCGAAGGTGCTCATCCGCGTGGGCAGCTGCGGCGCGCTGCGCACGGACGTGAAGCTGCGCGACGTCATCGTGGCGATGGGCGCGGGCACGGACTCCAACGTGAACCGCATGCGCGTGATGGGGCACGACTTCCCGGCGGTGGCGGACTTCACGCTGGCCCGGCGCGCGGTGGAGGCTGCGGAGAAGCGCAACAAGCCGGTGCGCGTGGGCAACGTCTTCACCTCGGACCTCTTCTACCACCCGCAGGAAGCGCTCAACGCGACGCTGGAGAAGATGGGCATCCTGGCGGTGGAGATGGAGATCGCCGGCCTGTACGGCGTGGCCGCGGAGTTCGGCGCGCGGGCGCTGTCCCTGCTCACCGTGTCGGACCACATCCGCACCGGCGAGCACCTGTCGCCGGAGGACCGTCAGACGACGTTCGACGAGATGATCGAACTGGCGTTGGACGTGGCCGCCTCCGAGGCGTGAGGACCTGAGCGCATGGCCTTGCCTCCCCGCAGGGGCCCGGGTTCCCCGCTGGCGCGCAAGGCCGCGCAGCGCACGCCGGGCCACCACTACAACGCGAGCTTCCTGAACTCGGCGGACCGCACGGAGATATTGGCGTGGCTGGGGACGCTGCATCCGCTGTGGGAGGAGCGCTTTTCGAAGCACTTCCCGCCGCCGGAAGGCCAGCAGCAGCGGCGGTTGCTCAGGCCGGTGTACTGGCTGGGCAACTGGCAGTTCGCGTGTCTGGACTACTACCGGCCCCCGAAGGGCGTGCAGAACCGCTGCGTGAAAGCGGAGCCGTTCCCGGCGGTGCTGGAGCGGCAGATTGAAAAGGTGGAGGCGCTGGCGCGGCGGATGTTCCGGGGCCCGGACATGCCGCAGGGCTGGCACCTCAACACGTGCCTGGTGAACTTCTACGGCAACCGGTTGGAGGACGGGCGCTGGGTGGACACCGCGCGCGTGGGCGAGCACAAGGACTTCGAGCCCGGCCCGGTGGCGTCGCTGTCGTTGGGCGAGCGCGCGCTCATCCAGTTCGTCACGTCCACGCGGCCCGGCGAGCGGGACGCGGTGGTGCTGGAGCAGTGGCTGGATGACGGAGCGCTGCAGCTCTTTGGCGGGGCGCAGTGGAAGGAGCAGACGTTCCACCGGGTGCAGCGGGTGGACACGCGCGCGGGGCACGTGATGCCGCCGGAGCTGCCGGACTTCCGCACGCGGCGCATCAACCTGACGTTCCGCTACGTGCCGGACGCGCACGTGACGCCGTTCGCGGCGCTGAGCCCGGAGGCCCGCGAGGACGTGCGCCCGTACATGGAGACGCTCGCGAAGGGCAGCCGGTTCTTCCGTGAGGAACTGGCGCGCGAACAGCCGCCGACAAAGGCGGAGTAGGGCGCGGCACCCTCCGGCCGGCGCGGTTCAAAACCTGTCCGACAGTCGGACAGGTTTCCGCGGTGCGCTGGCGGCGGGGCCGACCTCGCGTCTTCCAAACTTGTCCGACAGTCGGACAGGTTTCCGCGGTCCGGCGGGTGACGCGGCTGGCCTCTCGGTCGTCTAAACCTGTCCGACAGTCGGACAGGTTTTCACGGTGCGCTGGCGGCGGGGAGGCCTGGTAGGGCGCTCCCCTGACCGAAGGCTAGGAGGAGCCTGTCTCGGGGTTCGAGGACGAGGCCGCGGGCGGACGGCCCACGTAGCTCACCTGGGGCGCGGAACCCCGGGACGAACGTCCCGCGCCGCGCTCCGGGCCCTGACGGGGCATCCGAGGACCGTTGTTGGGCAGGTTGCCACGCGCCTCGCGGGGACCCGAGCCCGGGCCCCGGCCAGTCTGGCGCGGCTCGCCGTTCTGCTGCGGGTCGCCGTCCTGGAAGGAACCGTTGTTGCGCGGAGGCCGTCCGTTCATGCGCGACTGCGCTCCCGGACCCTCCTGGCGCGGCTCGCCGTTCTGCTGCGGACGACCATTCGCGCGCCACTCGTTGCGCGGCGGCCGGCCGTTGCCGTTCGGCTGTTGAGCCTGACCGTTCACCGCAGCCTCGCCGCCGTGCGGCTGGCCGTTCACAGCAGCCTCGCCGCTATCCGGCTGACCGTTCTGGCGCGACGGACCCTTCAGGCCCGACTCACCGCCACGAGACCTGCCATTCATGCGCGGAGGCCGGCCGTTCTGCTGCGACGCCTGAGCGTTCTCGCCAATCGGCTGGCCGTTCATGCGCGGAGGCCGGCCGTTCTGCTGCGGTGCCTGGCCGTTCTCACCAGCTGGCTGCCTGTTCATGCGCGGCGGCCGGCTGTTCTGCTGTGGCGCCTGACCGTTCTCGGCAGAAGGCTGACCGTTCATGCGCGGAGGCCGGCCGTTCTGCTGCGACGCCTGACCGTTCTCGCCAGACGGCTGGCCGTTCATGCGCGGCGGCCGGCTGTTCTGCTGCGACGCCTGACCGTTCTCGCCAGAAGGCTGGCCGTTCATGCGCGGAGGCCGGCCGTTCTGCTGCGACGCCTGGCTAATCTCGCCAGCTGGCTGCCTGTTCATGCGCGGCGGCCGGCTGTTCTGCTGTGGCGCCTGACCGTTCTCGCCAGACGGCTGGCCGTTCATGCGCGGCGGCCGGCCGTTCTGCTGCGATGCCTGACCGTTCTCTGCAGACGGCTGGCCATTCATGCGCGGCGGCCGGCTGTTCTGCTGCGACGCCTGAGCGTTCTCGCCAATCGGCTGGCCGTTCATGCGCGCCTCGCCGTTGGGCGAGCGCGGCGGACGTCCATCACGGCGCGGCTCGTTGCGCGGATTGCCGTTGCGCGGCCCTCCCTGCTGCGGCCGGCCGTTCATGCGAGCATCGCCCTGCGCCGCCGGCGCATTCGCACCCTGCGCCACCGGAGCATTCGCGCCCTGCGCCGGAGCGCCGTTGCGCGGTCCGCCCTGCTGCGGACGCCCGTTGTTGCCGTTGGGCCGGTTGTTGCCACCGCCCTGCGCCGGACGCGCTCCCGCGTTCTGCTGGGGCCCACCGCTCCCGGGCCGCGGCGCATTGCCGGTGCGCGGCGGCGGCTTGCCACCAGACCCACCGCGCCGACGCCCATCGCGCGGGCTCGCCGTGACGACGGGCCGCCCACGCTCGCCGCCACCCTGGCGCAGCACCAGCGCCTCCAGCGCGCGCAGCTCCGCCTCTTCCTCGCTGAGCCCTTCCTCCACCGGCACGGGCGCCGGAGCCGGACGGATCTCGTTGCGCCGGGCCTCCTCCTGCTGGAGGAACCGCTCCTGCCGGGACGTCTGACGGCCGGCGCCCTGCCGACGCGGCGCCTCTCGGAACGCTCCCGACGGCACGAAGTCCGGCGTCAGCTCGCGCCGCACGTACGCGTTCCAGATTTCGCCCGTGTCACCCGCGCGACCCGCCAGCCGGGACGAAAAGCCCGCCAGGAACTCCCGCACGTTATCCAGGTCGCGGCGGAAGTAGAACTCCGCCTGGCTGTTGCGCGCCGCCGCCACCGTCTGCGGAAAGTCGATGATGGTCGGCCCGGACCCGCTCATCAGGATGTTGTAGGGCGACAGGTCCCCGTGAATGAGGTCCGCGCACATGGTGCGAACCACCTGGGCCCGCAGGTCCAGGTAGAGGGCCTCGGCCTCCTCGGGCGTCTGGGGCGGAGCCTCCACCAGCCGGGGCGCGGGCTGTCCTTCCGCGTCCCGCACCAGCTCCATGAGGAGGATGCCCTCGTAGAACAGCACCGGCGTGGGCACGCGCACGCCTTGTGCGTGCAGCTTGTAGAGCGAGTCCGCTTCCGCGTTCTTCCACGCCTCTTCCGCGGCGGCCTGCCCGAAGCGGCTGCCCTTCTCCATGGCGCGGCGCGTGCGCGAGTTGCGCACCTCGCGGCCTTCCTTGTAGCCGGAGTTGTTGCGGAAGTTGCGCTCGTGGCGCTCCTTGTACAGCTTCGCTGCGACAACCTGGCCGGCGTGCTGGACGAGCCACACCTCCGCCTCCTTCCCCGTCTTCAGCTGGCCGATGACGGCGTCGATGATGCCGTCGGCGAGGAGGGTCTCGAGGGAGTCATTCATTCTTAAGCAAAAGGCCGGAACGGCACGGGGCGGGGAGCAACAGCCGCTGCGCACACCGGCGGCCCCTGCTCGCCATGATGCACGTTGGAGATGAGAACACCGGGCCGGCCCTGGTTTCCATCGCCGTTACGCTGAACGTCATCCAGGAAGCCCACGTACCGCTTGCTAGCAGCTTGGGAAGCAGGGGGCCAGGGGTGCCCCCGTGCCTGTAGCCTGTTCTCCGCCCACCCCTGCCCAGGGACCGGATTGACGTCCGCCCGGCGTCAAACCGTTTTCACGAAAGGAGCATTCCGCCCATGAAGGTCCTGCTCGCGTGGGGTGTCCTGTTGGCCTCGCTGTGCGCCCACGCGGAAGACCGGGTCGCGGCGGCCCGCAAGCGCCAGACGGCCGGTCTCGTCAAAACGTTCAAGGAGGCGGGGCTGTCCTGGCCGCCGGAGGAACTCTACCTGCGGGCCTTCAAGGTCGAGCGCGAGCTGGAGGTCTGGGCGGGCAAGCCGGGCCAGCCGCTGGTGAAGGTGCGCACCTTCCCCGTCTGCGCGGCCTCCGGCGACGTGGGCCCCAAACGGGCCCAGGGCGACCTGCAGGTCCCGGAGGGCTTCTACACGGTGGACCTCTTCAACCCGAAGAGCGCGTACCACCTGTCCATGCGGGTGAGCTACCCGAACGCGCTGGACCGCAAGCTGGGCGCCGCGAAGCCCGGGGGCGACATCTACATCCACGGCGACTGCGTGAGCATCGGCTGCCTGGCCATCGAGGACGGCCCCATCGAGGAGCTGTACGTCATGGTGTCCGAGGCCCGCGCGAGCATGCGCCGCGACGTGCCGGTGCACGTGTTCCCACGGCGGCTGGACGCGGCGGGGCTCACGGCGCTGGAGGCCCTCTCCGGTGTCACCGACGCGCGGAAGGCCTTCTGGCGCGGCCTGGAGCCGGGCTACCGCCTCTTCGAGGAGTCCCGGCGTCCACCGAAAGTGAAGGTGGATGACTCCGCGTCCGCCTACGTGGTGTCGCCGGCTCCGCGGGCCCGGGCGCGCTGAGAAGTTGGTAGAACCCTGGGCATGGGAGGGCCGCGCCGCCGGGGCCGGCCTCTGGGGGAGTGCACGCACATGAAGTCATCTGTCCCGCTTCAGGAGGCCGGAACCGCCGGGGGCGCACGCGCGCTCGTCTCCCTCACGACGACGGAGCTGGCGGCCGCCCTGCGCGAGCGTCACGTCACCGCGGTGGAGGTGCTGGACGCCTTCCTCGCCCGCGCGCGAGCACACAACCCCACGCTCAATGCCGTCGTGACGTGGGACGAGGCGCAGGCCCGGAAGCGGGCGGAAGAGGCGGACGCGGCGCTTGCCCGGGGCGAGCTGTGGGGCCCGCTGCACGGCGTGCCCTTCACGGTGAAGGACGCGTTCAGCACCGAGGGCCTGCGCACGACGTCCGCCCACCCGGCCCTCGCGGAGTACGTGCCCGCGCACGACGCGACCGTGGTGGCCCGGCTCAAGGCGGCGGGGGCCATCCTCTTCGGCAAGACGAACCTGCCGCCGTTCGCGGGGGACTTCCAGACGGACGGGCCGCTCTGGGGCCGGACGAACAACCCGCATGACCTGGGGCACACGCCGGGCGGCTCCAGCGGTGGCGCGGCGGCGGCGGTGGCGGCGGGGCTCACGCCGTTCGAGGTGGGCAGCGACATTGGCGGCTCCATCCGGCAGCCGGCGGCCTACTGCGGCATCGTGGGCCTCAAGCCCACGGAGCACCGCGTCTCCACCTTCGGCCACATCCCGGACCCGCCGGACGGGCCGCGCCACGTGCGCCACATGGCGTGCGCGGGGCCGCTGGCGCGCTCGGTGGCGGACGTGCGGCTCATCCTGTCCATCATCGAGGGCGCGGATCCGCGCGCCCCGGAGGTGCCGCCCGTCGCGCCGGTGGGCGCCGCGAAGCCCCGGGCGCTGAAGGGCCTGCGGCTGGCGTGGGCGGACACGCTGGGCCCCTTCCAGGCCGACCGCGAGACGCGTGAGCTGTTCCAGCGCTTCACCGCCGCCGCCCGCGCGGAGGGCGTCGTGGTGGAGCAGGCCGTGCCTCCGGGGCAGGACTTCACGGACCTGGTGGAGGTGTGGGGGCTGACGGAGGGCGCCGAGGTGGGCGCGCCCCTGCCTCCGCCCGTGCGCGAGGGCTATCAGCAGCAGTTCCTCCCCTTCGAGCGGGACCTGCTGGCGAAGGCCATCGTGCAGGGCACGCGCGTGGACATGACGGGCTACGGCACGGCGCTCAGCCGGCGGGACGTGCACATCGGCCTGTTGGAGGACTTCCTGTCCGGCTGGGACGCGTGGCTCGTGCCGGTGGCGATGACGGCCGCGCCGCCGCACATGCCGTTCGGGGCGCCGTTGGACGTGGACGGCGTGCCTCGCGACTACCTGGAGGCCTTTGGCGGGTTCACCTGCCTGTTCAACGCGACGGGGAGCCCTGTCGTGGTCTTCCCGCTGGGGCTCACGTCGGCGGGCCTGCCGGTGGGGGCGCAGCTGGTGGGGCGGCGGTGGACGGACGGGGCGCTGCTCGACGTGGCGGAGGCGCTCCTGCCCCTGGGCGGAGGCGTGCGGTGGCCCGCGGCGTTCACGCCCTGAGTCAGTAGACGCGCAGCAGGCGCGAGCGGCATTCGAAGTGCGGGTTGCGCACGTCGATGACGTAGACCTCGCCGGTGGTCTCATCGAAGTTGCCGGCGAGCAGTCCCGCGGCGGTCAGGGCGGCGAGGTAGATGTTGTCCGCGCCCTTCTTCATCTCGCTGACCTTGCGCACGTAGACGACGCGACCTTCCACGGCCCAGACGCTGCGGATGCCGTCCGTGTGCACGCCCATCGCGTCCGGGGGCGGCACGGCGGCCTTCCCCAGCGCGGGCGGGACGGCCTGGAGCACGTAGTCGTCGTAGGCGCGGTTGCCGCTGCGGCTGATGAGCTTCACCTCGCGCAGGAGGCCGTCCGGGCCCTGGAGCAGCTCCAGCGTGACGGTGAGCTTCATGGTGCTGACGCCGTGGGCGAAGTCCTGGAGCTCCTCGCCCGCCTGGGAGAGGCCTCGCAGTCGGTTGTAGCCGGGCTCGTCGCGGGCGCGCTTCGCGAGGAGCTCGCCCGGCTTGGGAGGCTTGCGAGGCCCGGGCATGCTCCCGGGGGAGCCGGTGGCGCCGAACTGCCGGGCCTTCTCCGCGTAGGAGTACATCAGCTGCTTGGGGAAGCTGGGCATGTCGAAGAGGGGCGGGGCGTCCATCTGCTTCTCCAGCTGCGCGCGCAGCTGGCCGAAGTAGGGATGGATGCGGCCGGTGTCCACGCGGTCGCGCGCGCGGCGTTCGTCGACGATGCCCTGCACCCGCTCCGACACGCGTGCGTGTTCCTCGGCTCGGAGGGATTCGGCGGACAGGCTCGGGTCGCCAGGGCGCAGCGTGCGGCCTCCGCCCCGGGAGTTCTCCGGCGTCGTGATGATGACCCCCTTGTTCGAACCGGGGGAGGGAATCAGGTTCTGGGGAAGGGCACCCGGGGGCCGGTCCCCGTCTGGAGAGGGCACGCGGGTCGCGATGTCCAGGCGTGGAATGTCGTCCGCCGACGCGCGCGGAGCGTCTTCGGAAGGAGCCGGCTCTCGCGTCGCGACGGGAGGCGGAGGCGGCTCCGGGGGTTCGCGCGTCGCGGTCGCTGGAGGTGGCTCGGTCGGCGCGTCCTTCGCTGGCGCACGCGGCTTCGCGGGGGCCGGTGCCGGAGGAGGGGCGCTCTTCGGCGGCTCACGCGTCGCGATGCCGGACGGTGGGGCGGCGGGCTCCGGTGCCGGGGGCGTCGGGGCGGGCGGGGTCACCGGGGGGACGGAGGGGGAGGTGATGATCTCCACCTCGACCGCCTTCTCGCGCAGCCGGGCGGTGCGTCCGGCGGACGACAGCGCGGGGTCCACTGCCCACAACAGCCCGAAGATGAGGGCGTGCAGTGCCAGGGATATCAGTCCGGCCCATCCGAGACGTCGCAACACCCGCATGCTTGGACACTTCCCAGAAAGCGCGCCCTGTCTCAACACATAGGGACGGGGGCGTTCGCGAACCGACGTCCCACCCGCCGAGCAGGCAACCCTTCAACGCATGAAACGTCCCGGGGGTGACTCGACGCCCGCCGTGAGTCCTGCTGTGCTGCCGCCTTCCTCGTGCCTCCCATGCCCCTCGCCTGTCTGGACGAACCCACGTTCATGGACCTCCTGCTCGGGACGCTGCCCTCCGACAGGGCGGCGCTCGTCGACGAGCACCTGGACACGTGCCCCTCCTGCCGGCGCATGGTGTCCGAGGCGCTGAAGGTGCAACCGCCCACGGACTCCGGGCTGGCTGTTCCGGAGGAGGAGGTCCTCGACAGCCAGCTGGCGACGCTGGCCGTGGACCCGTGGCGCGGGAAGAAGCCGCGCCTGAGGCTGCCCACGCCGCCGCTCGCGCGTGGCACGGCGGTGGGGCGCTACCTCATCCTGGAGATGCTGGGCGTGGGCGGGATGAGCGTCGTGTACGCCGCCTATGACCCGGAGCTGGACCGCCGCGTCGCGCTCAAGCTCCTCCAGGTGGAGGCGCTGGGGCTGGGCGCGGAGGCTGGACGCACGCAGGTGCTGCGCGAGGCGCAGGCCATGGCCCGCGTCTCCCACCCGCACGTCGTCTCCGTCTTCGACGTGGGCACCTTCGGCCGGCAGGTCTTCCTGGCCATGGAGCTGGTGGACGCGCACACGCTGCGCAAGTGGGAGCACGACGGTCCGCACCCGTGGCGCCAGGTGGTGGAGGTCTTCCTCGCCGTGGCCCGGGGGCTCGCCGCCGCGCACGCGGTGGGCGTCGTGCACGGCGACGTGAAGCCGGAGAACATCCTCGTGGGCCAGGATGGCCGCGTGCGCGTCACCGACTTCGGCCTGTCGCGCATCATGTTCGGCGCCGTGGTCCCGCCGGTGATGCCGGGAAGCCCCGCGCATCCGCGAGCCATGGAGGGCGGCACGCCCGCGTACATGGCCCCGGAGCAGTTCCCGCCGGAGGAGCGCACCGACGCGCGAAGCGACCAATTCGGCTTCTGCGCCGCGCTCTACGAAGGCCTCTACGGCGAGCGACCCTTCGCGGGCGCCACGGTGGAGGAGCTGTCCCAGGCGGTGCATGCGGGGCGAGTGAAGAGCGTGCCCCGGCACTCCGGCGTGCCGCAGTGGCTGCGCAAGGTGGTGGTGAAGGGCCTGTCGGTGAAGCCCGAGGACCGCCACGCGTCCATGGAGGCGCTCATCGCCGCGCTGGATGCGGACCCCGCGGCGCGCCGGACGCGGCGGCTGCGCGTGGCGGGCGCGTCGCTGCTGCTCCTGTCCGCGGTGGGCCTCACGCACGTCCTCAACCGCCGCGACGTCACGGGCTGCGAGGGTGCCGCCCGCGCCATGGACGGCGTGTGGGACGCGTCCCGGCAGCAGGCGGTGGAGGCGGCCTTCGTCGGCACCGAGCGCCGCTTCGCGCACGACGCCTTCCGGCATGTGCGCCGGGGACTGGACTCGTACACCGCCGCGTGGGTGACGACGCGCACGGCGGCCTGCGAGGCCACCCGCGTACGCCACGAGCAGAGCGAAGCGGTGATGGCGCTGCGCATGCGCTGCCTGGACGCGCGGCTCGCGGACGTGGCCGCGCTCACGCAGTTGTTCACGCAGGCGGACCCGGACCTGGTGGAGCGGGCGCCCCGCGCGGTGGAGGGGCTGACGCCGCTGGCGGGCTGCTCGGACGTGGAGGCGCTGACGTCGCGCGGCCACTCCTCATCCGATGATCCCGCTGCAAGGGACCGCACGGTGGCGCTGCTCCAGGCGCTCGTGGACGCAAGGGCGCTGCGCGCCGCCGGCCGCTATTCGCAGGGAGTGGCGCGCGTGGAGCCGGTGGCCCAGTCCGCACGCGCCGCGGGGGACTGGTCCGGCGCCGCGGACGCGCTGCTGCTGCTCGCGGAGTTGAAGGACGGGGCCGGGGACTACCGGGGCGCGGAGGCCACGGTGCTCCAGGCCGCGTGGACCGCGGAGGCCGGCCGCAACGACGACGCCGCCGCCCGGGCGTGGACGTTGGCGGTGCGCGTGACGGGCGAACGGTTGGACCACTACGTCCAGGGACAGCAGGCCGCGGAGCGGGCCAGCGCCGCGGTGGAGCGGCTGGGCGCCAGCAGGGAACTGGCCGGCGCGCTCGCCATGAACCTGGGCCGGCTGTTGTCGCGCCAGGGCCGCTACCCGGAGGCCCACGAACAGCTCACTCGCGCGCTGTCCTTCCTGGAGAAGCGCTTCGGCCCGGAGGCCCTGGAGGTCGCGGACGTGCGCGTGGAGTTGGGCACCGTGCGCCGCTCACAGGGGCGCGCGGAGGAGGCCCTGGGCCTGTACGAGCGCGCATTGGGCACCGTGCGAGGAGCGCTGGGGCCCGAGCATCCGGACGTGGCGCGCATCCGCCTGGAGCAGGCCAGCGTGCGTTGGCAGCAGGGCGACTTCGTGCAGTCGGAGCGGCTGGCCCGGGGCGCGCTGGCGCTGCTGGAGCGCTCGCTGGGCCAGGACCACCCGCAGGTGGCGGACGCGCTCAACAGCCTGGCGCTGGCGCTCCAGTACCAGGGCAAGCGCGAGGAGGCGCTGCCCCTCTACGAACGCGCGCTGAGCATCGCGGAGAAGACGGAGGGGCGCGACAGCTCCACGGTGGCCATCATCGTCAACAACATCGGCACGCTGCTGGTGCACATGGGCCGGTTGGAGGAGGCCACCCAGCGCTTCGCCACGGCGCTCGAGCAGGTGGAGAAGAGCCTGGGCCCGGACCACCCCACGCTGGCGCTGGTGCTCCGGGGCATGGGGCAGACGCTCAGCTACCGCAACCAGCCGGACCAGGCCCTGCCGTACTTCCAGCGCGCCGCCGCGCTCCAGACGTCCCTGCCAGACGACGTGAACGGCGGCTGGACGGGGGCGCTGGTGGACCTGGGGCGCACGTACATGGTGCTCGGCCGTCCGCGCGAGGCGCTGGCTCCGCTGGAGCAGGCCGTCGCCGGTTGGGAGCGCGCCCGGCCCCGACCCGCGGAGCGCCCCGCCGCGCGCTACATGCTGGCCCGCGCGCTGTGGGACGCGAAGCAGGACCCGGCCCGCGCCGTCCGGCTCGCCGCCGAGGCCCGCCAGGAGGCCGCATCGCTCCCCGACGAGGAGTCCTCCGTGCCGGAGCTGCGACAGGCGATGGACCGCTGGATCGCCAAGCTGCCCCCCGCCGCGCGCAGGGACATCAAGGCCGCCATGGCCACGCCGAAGCCCGCGGACCCCGCCAGGGACGCGCTCGTCCGGTAAGCGCCTCGTCAGAAGCGCCAAGGCCCTGGAGCGAGCACGAACGGGCCACGTTATACGGAGGGTGGAATGACGCTCCTCACGGACTCCCCTGTCGCCGCCCTCCCGCCGGAAGCGGGTGTGGACGCCCTGGCCAAGCTGCTGCGCGGACGCCGCGTCGTGGTGCTCACCGGAGCCGGAATCAGCACCGAGTCCGGCATCCCCGACTATCGCGGCCCGGAGACGCGCCACAAGGTGCGCAACCCCATCCAGCACCGCGAGTTCCTGCACCAGCCAGAGGTGCGTCAGCGCTACTGGGCGCGCAGCCTGCTGGGCTGGCCGCGCTTCACCACCGCCCGGCCCAACGACGCGCACTTCGCGCTCACCGCGCTGGAGAAGGCGGACGTGGTGCCCGGGCTCATCACGCAGAACGTGGACGGCCTGCACCACGCCGCGGGCAGTGAGCGCGTGCTGGAGTTGCACGGCGCGCTGTCGCGGGTGCGCTGCCTGGCGTGTGGCGCGCAGGAGCCTCGCGCGTCGCTCCAGGCGCGGATGCTGGGCCTCAACCCGGACTTCGCGCACACCCTCGTGGAGCTGCGTCCGGACGGCGACGCGGAGCTGTCGCAGGAGGCCGTGGAGGGCTTCCGCGTGCCCGCGTGCACGCGCTGTGGCGGGACGCTGAAGCCGGACGTGGTGTTCTTCGGGGACAACGTCGCGGCGCCGCTGGTGCAGGACGCGTTCGCGCTCGTGGAGGAGGGGGACGCGCTGCTGGTGGTGGGCTCGTCGCTGACGGTCTACTCCGGCTACCGCTTCGTCACGCGCGCGGCGGAGCGGCACATGCCCATTGGCATCCTCAACATCGGGGAGAGCCGGGGCGACGGCCTCGCGGATGTGCGCGTGGAGGCGAAAGCGGGGGAGGTCCTGCCCAGGCTCGCCCAGGCGCTGACCCGCACCTGACGTTCCTCCTCCCACACCGGGCGTGCAGCCGGGCCTCGGGGCTCCGGGCTCGGCACCGAATGGGCACGCCAGGGGAGGGGTCAAGTGTGCCATCATTCCCGGCTTCGCGAGGCACGCGCGCCAGGCCGTGCCCGCCGGGACGGAGACACAGGGCCGATGGACACCGGGCGCCCACTGGGCGGCAGGTACGCGCTGGAGCGCAGGATTGGCGGCGGTGGCATGGGTGCCATCTGGCGCGCGGTCGACCTGCAACTCCAGCGGCACGTGGCCCTCAAGCTCATCGCCTCCGACGTCGTGGCACGCACGCCAGAGGCCCACCGCCACTTCGAACAGGAAGCCCAGGCCGTGGCCCGGCTGCGCCACCCGCACGTGGTGCAGGTGCACGACTCCGGCGTGGACGGCGGCATGCCGTACATCGTCATGGAGCTGCTGGAGGGCGAGGACCTGGAGACGCGCCTCACCCAGCAGGGGCGCCTGTCCCCGGCCCGCGTGGCCGCGCTCGTCACGCCGGTGTCCCGGGCGCTGGCGGCGGCACACGCGGCGGGGCTCGTCCACCGCGACCTGAAGCCCGCCAACCTCTTCCTCGCCCACGTGGATGGGGAGGAGGTGGTGAAGGTGCTCGACTTCGGGCTCGCGCGCTCGCTCATCCCCACCAGCACGCCCGCGCAGGCGGAGGGCCTCACCGGCACGCTGCGCTACATGAGCCCGGAGCAGCTGCGCGCCGACCCGGACCTGGACGCGAGAGCGGACCTCTGGTCGCTCGCGGTGGTGCTCTACCGCGCCCTTACCGGCCAGTTCCCCTACGGGCCTGAGTCCGTGGGCTCGCTCCTGCGAGGCGCCTTCCACCCTCCCGCGGTGCCCGTCTCGCAGCTGGTGCCGGAGCTGGGCGCTGGCGGTGACGCCTTCTTCCAGCGCGCCCTGCACCCAACGCTCGCGCAGCGCTTCACCTCCGCGCGCGAGCTGGCCTCGGCCTTCGTCGCGCTGGTGGAGGCGGGCCGCGCCGGGCAGGCCGCCACGGTGCTGGTGGTGGACGACGAGCCGGATGTGGAGCTGCTCATGCGCCAGCGCTTCCGCCGGCACGTGCGCGACGGCGTCTACCGCTTCGTCTTCGCGCGCGACGGCGAGGAGGCGCTGGAGGCCCTTCGCCAGCACCCGGACACGCACGCGGTGCTGTGCGACCTGAACATGCCGCGCATGGACGGGCTCACCTTCCTGTCGCGCGTGGGCGAGGTGGATCCGCTGGTGAAGGTGGTCATGGTCTCCGCGTACGGCGACCTGCCCAACCTGCGCACGGCGATGAACCGGGGCGCGTTCGACTTCCTGGTGAAGCCGGTGGACCTGGACGACCTGGAGTCCACGCTGGCCAAGACGGTGCGCCACGTGGCGGAGCTGCGCCGCGCGGTGCGCTCCACGGAGGAGAACGCGCTGCTGCGCATGTTCGTCCACGGCGGCATCGTGGACCGGGTGCTGCCGCTGGTGCGTGGCCCCGGCGCGCTCGCGGGCGAGCAGGTGGACGCCACGGTGGCCTTCCTGGACGTCGCGGACTTCACCGCCGTCACCCGCGAGCACCCGCCGGAGTCCGCGCTGCGCCGGCTCAACGCCAACTTCGAGGTCATCCTCCCGGAGCTGGAGTCGCGCGGCGGCGTGGTGGACAAGTTCCTGGGCGACGCCGTGATGGCCATCTTCCAGGGCGAAGGCCACGTGTCGCGCGCGCTGGACGCCTGCCTCGCGGTGAAGCAGCGGCTGCAGGGCCTGGCGTGGAGCGGCGGTGACGCGTCTCCGTATGCCCACGGCGTCTGCATGGGCGTGGACACCGGGCCGGTGCTGTCCGGCAACGTGGGCGCGGCCGGGCGCGGGCGCCTGGACCACACGGTGCTGGGCGACGTGGTGAACACCGCGGCCCGGCTCGCCACCGTCGCCGCGCGCGACCAGGTGCTGGTGAGCGAGACGCTGGCCGCACGGCTCCAGGACGCCTTTGACTGCCGCCTCGCCGGAGACCGCCACCTGCCAGGGCCCAGAGGCCCGTCGCTCGCGGTGCGCGAGGTGGTGGCCCGCCACGGCAGCCAGTCCGAGTCCTCCGCGGACCGCACCTCCGAACAGGTGGCCCCCGCTGTCCTGGAAGCGCCCGCATCCCCGCCCCGGCCCGGTGCCTTCACGGCCAAGGGGCCCACCTGAAGCCTGTCCCCTCCACGCGGTCTTGAGCCCATGCGCGTCATCCTCAATCCAGGCCAGGTGGATGAACGGGTGGTGATGCTGCCGGAGGGCACCACCACCATCGGCCGCACCGAGGAGAACGGCATCCGCGTGCCGCACCCCAGCCTGTCGCGGCGCCACGCTCGGCTGGAGCGCGCGGGCGGGCGCGTGGTGCTGGTGGACCTGGACAGCAAGAACGGCAGCTTCGTGGGGCCACACCGCGTGTCGCGCCAGGAGCTGGGCCACGGCCAGTCCTTCCGCTGCGGCGAGGTGTTCTTCCGGCTGGTGTCCCTGGACACGCCGCTGCCGGACGGCTGGGGCCCGCTGCGCACGCAGCCGTTGGAGACGCGCTTCTCCGGCGGGTCCACCATGGAGGCGCTGCTCGACACGCGCTCGCCGGACCGCACCCGCGACAAGCTCCAGGTGCTGCTCAAGGTGGGGCAGATCCTCTCGTCCCCGGGCCCGGTGGACGGGCTGCTGGAGCGCGTGCTCCAGCTCGTCTTTCAAATCTGGGCGGTGGACCGGGCGGCGGTGCTGTTGGTGGACCGCGACACGGGGACGCTGGAGCCGCGTGTGTCCCGTGGCGCGCGGGGTGGGGCGCTGCCGGAGCACTTCTACAGCCAGCACATCGTGGACTACGTGCACTCGCGCGGCGTGGCGGCCCTCTTCACCGACGCGCAGGACGACGCGCGGCTCGTGGGCGCGGACTCCGTCTTCCGCCAATCCATCCGCGCCTCGCTGTGCGTGCCCCTGCGCACGCGGGACGCGGTGCTGGGCGTGCTGTACCTGGACAGCCTCACGCAGGGAGGACTCTTCACCGACGAGGACCTGGAGTTCCTCACCGCCTTCGCCAACCAGGCCGCCATCTCGCTGGACCACGCGCACCTGGCGCGGCGGCTGGAGGAGGAGGCGGTGCTGAGAAACGCCTACCAGCGCTTCTTCCCGCCGGACGTCGTGCGCCAGCTGAAGGCGCTGAGAGGCGTGCCGCTGGAGGTGCGAGAGGCGAACGTCACCATCCTCTTCTCCGACATCACCGGCTTCACCGCCATGTCCTCACGCCTCAAGCCCCGGCAGGTGGTGGACATGCTCAACGCGTACTTCCCGGTGATGGCGGACGTCGTCTTCCGCCACGAGGGCACGCTGGAGAAGTACATCGGCGACGCGCTGATGGCCGTGTGGGGCGCCCCCTTCGCCCGGCCGGACGACGCGTCCCGGGCCGTGCGCGCGGCCGTGGAGATGCAGCAGGCCCTGGCGGACCTCAACGCCCGTTGGCGGGCGGAGGGCGTGCCAGAGATTCAGGTCCACATCGGGCTCAACTCCGGCCCGGTGGCCGCGGGCAACATCGGCTCGGAGCGCTACCTCCAGTACGCCACCGTGGGAGACGCCACCAACGTCGCGGCCCGCGTGTGCGGCGTCGCGCGGCCGGGCGAGGTGCTGATTACAGGCGCCACGCGAGCGCTCCTGGACGCGGACGGCTTCGCGCTGGAGCCCCTGGCCCCGGTGCTGGTGAAGGGCCGTGACGAGCCCCTGTCCCTCTTCCGCGTGCGCGGCTGACGGCTACTCGGCGTCCTGGCCCAGCCGCTCCGGCTGGAGGAGGACGATCTGCCCGCCCTCGAAGCTGAGCATCCCCTCGCGCACGTAGTAGCGCAGCCACTTGTTGACGCTCTCGCGGGTGACGCCGCACAGGTTGGCCAGCTCCGACTGCGTGAGCTTCGGGGTGATGACCAGCCCGTCGGGGGCCTGCTTTCCCTGCGTCTTCGCCAGCTCCAGCAGCACCCGCACCAGCCGGCTGCGCGCATCCAGGAACGCCGAGTCGTACACGAGCTGCGTCGTGCGCCGCACCAGCCGGCTCATGTTCGCCAGCAGCGCCAGGCTCACCTGCGGCCGCGTCTCCAGGTAGCGCCGGAAGTCATCTCGCTGGAGCGTCAGGAGGTGGGCCTCCTCGCGCGCCATCGCGTCCGTGGAGCGCATCTCGCCGTCCAGCAGTGACAGCTCGCCGAAGGCGTCCCCCCGGTCCAGCAGCGCCAGGGTGATTTCGCGCCCCTCGCTGGAGGAGAGCCGGATGGCCACCTGGCCGCGCCGGATGATGAACAGCGCGGTGCCCACGTCCCCCCGGTGGAAGATGACCTCCCCCCTCGCGAAGCGCCGGGGCTGGAGGAGCGACGACATGTTCTCCAGGTCCTCCCGGCCGAGGCTCTCGAACATGGGGATTTCGGCCAGCAGCTGCGCGTAGGACATGGGGGGAGGTCCATTCTGCCCGGAATCCCTGGATACAGGTAGGGAAGCCTCCCATCCAGGCCCGGCGGACAAGTCCGGCGGGTGTGAACGCCTTCACACCGGGCTTGTGGGCCGCTTCACAGATCGAAACAGAGGGTCCCGGTACTGTTCCTTCATCGCAGCACGGGAAGCAGGGGGGCCCGCGCAGCAGCAACACGGTGAGTCACGGAGTCGGGGGACTTCTTAGCTCACCGCGGCACGCGCGGGAAATGAGGGGGACCGCAGGGGCTGGCACATAGAAGGGGGAAGCGTCGAGTTTCTGAGGGGGAATTCGACGCGAATACGAGTGCCGGCTCCCGCTGGAGCCTGAAAGCAATGGAACCCGGGCCTGAAGGCCTGTCGCTCCGGGGGGAGTGACGGCCTTCAAGTCCGGGTTGTTTTATTTGGCCAGGGCCACCGCGGGCGTGAGCGTCAGCGTGGCCTCGCGGTGCTGCTCCACGGCCTGGCGCGTGTGGAGCATGGGGTGGAACTCCACCTTGCGGTTGAGCTCCATCAAGTCGTCGCGGTGCTTGTGGAACAGGTGTTCCGACTGCCCCGGCGAGTGGATGGACACGGAGCGGGACAGGTCCGCCAGGTCCACGATCATCCGCAGCGCGGTGCCGTGGACCACCTTGAAGGGGTTGCTCCAGACGAACGACGCGCCGTCCACGGAGTAGTTGTCGCCCCGGGCCGGCACCGGGCGGCTGTTGAAGACGCGCCGGATGGGGCCGGGGATGGCGGGCCCGCCCAGCATCTGGTGCGCGTAGGTCAGCTGGTGCACCTGGCCCCAGGCCCACGCCTCAGGCTTCGGGCCGTACGTCTTCGTAAGCCACGCGATGGCCACGCCCAGGGCCGCGCGGAGGATGTCGTCGCGCGTCTCCTTCTCCGGCGTCTTCGGGTCATCCCACCAGGCGCTGTCCGGCTGGGACATCAGGCCGATGACGAAGGGCATGTGCAGGCTGCCGTGCCGTTCGTACTGGCCCATCAGGTATTCCTTCACCAGCGACGGCTCCAGCTTGTGCTGGAGCAGCTTGCGCAGCACTTCGATGTACCAGGCCTGGAACACCGTGGCGCCCACGGCCTCCGGCTCGAAGCGCAGGTCCCACGCCTTCAGCGCGTCCACCGCCTGGCGCTGGAGGTCGTCCGCCGGCAGCGCCGCCGCCAGGAAATAGGGGCGCAGCGTCTCCGCGGGCAGCGAGTACGTCTGCGCCTGGATGTCCCGCATGGACTCCACGGTGTGCTGCGTGCCCGCCTCCAGCAGGTCGGTGATGCGCTTCGCGCGGTAGCCGGGGAACCAGTTGTGCGCGATGAGGTGCGGGTAGTCGTCGGACGTAATCTTGTTGTTCGCCGTGGCCGCGTAACCCGCGGGCGGGTTGAAGGACGCGGGCAGCTCCTCGAAGGGGATGAAGCCCGTCCACTCGGATTCGCCCGTCCAGCCCGGCATGGGGATGAGGCCCTGGTGTCCCTGGCGGATGGGAATCTTCCCCGTGGCCTGGTAGCCGACGTTGCCGGCCGTGTCCGCGTAGACGAAGTTCTGGCCCGGCCCCTCCCAGCACTTCATGGCGGCGCGGAAGGACTCCCAGTCCGTCGCCAGGTTGAGCTTGAGCACGGCGTTGATGAGCGGCTGGCATTCCCGGTGCGCCCACCTGAGCGTCAGGGGTTCGCTGTCCTTCAGGTCCTCCGCCATCACCGTGTTCATCAGCGGGCCGTGGCGGGTGCTCTGCACCTCCAGCACCACGGGCGCGCCGCCCTTGACGGGGATCTCCTCGCGGCGCACCTCCAGGTCGTGCCAGACGTCCTGGTAGAGGTACTTCTTGGGCGCCTTCGGGTCGTCCAGCTTCTCGATGTAGAAGTCCTGGGTGTCCGGCCCCAGGTTGGACATGCCCCAGGCCACCTTCCCGTTGTGGCCCACGATGAGCATGGGCACGCCGGGCAGGGAGAAGCCCACGTGCTGGAAGCGGCCGCCGTGCAGGCCGTTCTCGTACCAGGTGGACGGCATGCTCAGCGGGATGTGCACGTCGTTGGCGAGCAGCGGCTGGCCGCTCTTCGTGCGCTGGCCGTGCACCACCCAGTTGTTGCTGCCGGAGACAATGTTGGGGTCGCCCAACACATCGTCCACGCTGTCCAGGCCGGACATCGCCTTCACATTCTTCAGGCCCGGCAGGCGCGCCTCCTTCGGAACGATGAGGGGCGTCTCCGGCGCGTTCTGCGGCAGCAGCGCGTTGGCCACCTCCTCACCCACCGCCGCCACCAGCCGCGCGCGGAAGAGCTCGATGCGGTGATTGCCGCCCAGCATCAGCGCCAGCATGTTGCCGCGCGCGAGCGAGTCCACGGGCGTCCACGGCGCGGGCGCCGTGGCCATCACGGTGAACTCGTAGGGCAGCGGCTCCGCGGCGATGCGCGCGTTCATGCCCGCGCTGTAGGCCTCCAGGATGGCGCGCGCCTCCGGGTCCACCTGCGCCCAGGCCTTTTCGGCCATGTCGCGCAGGCCCATGGTGAGCAGGAACTTGTCCGCGCCCACGCCCATGGGGCCCAGCAGGGTCCCGAGCCGTCCGTCCACCAGCCGGCGGCCCATCTCCAGCTGCCACAGCCGGTCCTGCCCGTGCACGTAGCCCTGGGCGAAGAACAGGTCGTGCTCGTCACTGGCGAAGATGTGAGGCACGCCCCACGTGTCGCGCAGCACCTCCACCTTGCCGTGCAGGCCGGGCAGGGTGAGCGTGCCTTCCTCGCGCGTCCAGCGGCGGCGGGCGAGCCAGGGGCCCACGCCCGGGGTGGCCACGGCCATGGCGGACGGCAGCATGCGCAGCATGCGCAGGACCTGGGTGAAGGCACTCATGACGCGGAGGCTCCGGCGGTGGGGGCGTTGGGGGCGGTGGTGTCAGGAGGGGCGGGCGGCGTGTCCGGGAGCGCGTCCGGCAGCTCCTTGTCCAGGTTGCGCAGGCGCGGGTTGAGCCACCCGACCGTGACGTTCGCGAGCGTCAGCAGGCCCAGGACGATGAAGATGACGGCGATGCCGCGCCCCGGGCCCACGCCCAGCAGGCGGCCCATGGTGCTGGCGAGCACGCCCCCCTCGCGCATGGCGGGCTCGAAGATGTCATCCGCGAGCGGCCCCGCGATGAGGCTCGCGAACGGCGACACGCAGAGGATGACCATCCGCTTCACGGCGGCGGCGCGACCCTGGAGGTCCGAGGGAATCTTGCGCTGCCAGATGGACTGGATGCCCGCCATCACGGGCGGCATGGTGAACAGGTAGAGCGCGGCGGCGGCGGCGACCAGCGCCACGCTGGGCGACGGCGCGGCCATGAAGAGCACCACGCCCGAAAACGCATGGAAGCCGAGGATGCCGTACAGCGGGTTCTTGGGGCCGCCCCACACGCCCATGCCGATGCCGCCCAGGAGCGCGCCCACGCCCGCGATGGACGCGATGCGGCCCAGCGTGGAGATGTCCGTGAAGGCGAGCACCAGGGGGGTGATCAGTAGCACCACCAGGTCCATGCACAGCACGGCCACGCCGGTGAAGGCCATCAGGGACAAGAGCCCCTTGCGCGCGCTGATGAAGCTCCAGCCCTGCTTCATCTCCGTGAGCAGCGACCCCTTGCCCTGCTGGCCCTCCGCGGAGACGGTGGGCCGAGGGAAGCGGACCATCAGCAGGGTGGTGACGGCGATGAAGAAGCTGCAGACGTCCACCGTCAGCACGCCCACCAGGCCCACGCTGTCGATGAGCGCTCCCGCGATGATGGGGGAGAGGATCTGGCTGGCGCCGCTGGCCACCTCCGCCATGGCGTTGGCGCGGCCCAGGTGCTGCTTGGGCACGATGAGCGTCACCGTGGCGAAGAAGGCCGGCCAGCGGAAGGCGCCGAAGCACGAGCCCAGGGAGACGGGCAGGTAGAAGTGCCAGGTCTCGAGCTTGAACATCCCCCGGTCGCTGGCCATCAACATGCCGAAGATGAGCATGGTGGTGAAGCCGTTGCCCATGTCCGCCAGCAGCATGGCGCGGCGGCGATCCCACCGGTCGATGAGCGTCCCCGCGATGGGGGACAGCACCACCATGGGGGCGAGCGCGAAGAAGGACAGCAGCGCGAACTGCGTGGTGGAGCGCGTGTCCAGGAAGACCTTCGCGCCCACGCCGAAGGACGTGAGGCCGGAGCCGAGGATCGAGATGAGCTGGCCGAACCAGGTGATCCAGAAGACCCGCATGGGCTGGGTGATGGTCAGGCGTTGCGCGAGGCTCATTCCAAGTCTCTTTCTCCTGGGGGGGCAGGAGGGTCAAGGGCCCGCGCACCGTACTACGGGAGTGCGCGCGGGCCCGGCGTTGCTAAGGGGATTTCAGCTCTGCTCCAGCTCCGCGAGCATGGCTTCCAAAGCTTCGGGGTCGAGCTGACTGGCGCTCGCCTCCACGATGGCCACCGTCATCACCTCCACGGTGGGGGACTCGAAGAGGGCGCGCATGGACAGCTCGACCTGGAAGGCCTCGCGGATGCGCGACAGCAGCTGCACGCCCAGCAGCGAGTGGCCGCCCAGCTCGAAGAAGTTGTCGGTGATGCCCACCGACTCCAAGCCCAGCAGGTCCTGCCAGAGCGCGGCGACCTTCTCCTCGGTCTCGTCGCGCGGCGCGACGAAGGCGTTGGCGAGCGGGGGACGCGGGTGCTTGCCGCTGGCGCTTCCGCCCGCGCGGGAGGTGGAGGCACCGTCGCGAGCCACCTGACGCCGAGCCTCCAGCGACCCGAGCGACGCGAGGAAGCGTCCACCGGTGGGCTGGGTGAGCAGCGCGCGCAGGAGGCGGAAGCCCTCGGAGGGGGAGATGACGGCGTCGGGACGGAAGCCCTCGCCCACGCCCCACACGTCCCAGTCCACGGTGTACCAGCGGGTGCCACCCAGCCGGGCCTGCCGTGTCGCCACCGCGTCCATGCCGGCGTGCGCCGCCGCTACCGCGCTGACCGCCATGCCGCCCAGCACCACGGTGAGGGAGGACTGCACGACGACGAAGTCCGGCTGCCGTGACGACAGGGCCTCCGCCAGCTGCGTGAGGCCTCCGAAGCGGCCGGACAGCAGCGGGGTGGTGGCCTCCGGCGTGGCCTCGGCCACGGAGATGCGGGTGGCCATGCCGCCGTCGCCGGCCGCGTAGAAGACGCCGTCGATGCGGCCGAACTTCGTCTCCGCGACCTGGAGCGCCTTGTCGAGTTGACCGGGGATGCCCGCGTCCGCGCGCAGCGCCAGGACCTGTGCGCCCGAGCGTTCCAGCGCGCGCATGCGGTCGATGGCCTTGGACGTCGCGTCCTGCGCGTCATGGCCCGCGCGCCACGCGTCCCATTCACCGGGAGCGGGCAGCGTGCGGCGAGACAGCAGCACGAGCTTCGGCTTCACCGCCTGCGTGAGCTGCTCCGCGAGCGCAAGGCCCACGCGGCCCAGACCCCCGACGATGACGTAGACCCCGCCGTCCTTGAGGCCGGTCTGCTCCGTGGAGGCCGGGACGTCGATGGTCTCGAACGCCTCGACGTGCCGGTACGGACCGCGCAGCGCGACCACGGAGTCCTTGCCGGTGGCGAGTTCCGTCACCATCCGCTCCAGCCAAGGGCCGGACGCGGATTCGTCCGGAGCGGGCCAGGTGACGTCGACGGCGCGCACGGTGAAGCCGGGGTACTCCTGCGGCAGCACGCGGCTGGCACCGACAGCGGCCGCCTGCCAGGGCAGCAACGGCTCTTCACCCGTGACGTCCTGGGCGCCGGTGGTCACCACGTCCAGCATCACGGGCGTCTTCGCCGCGCCCGGGCCCACGGCCTTCGCCAGCGCGAGCAGCCCGTGGAACGACGTCGCGAGCCCCGACTCCAGGTCGCGCGGCTCCTTCACCAGCGGCCACAGGTAGGCGATATGCGCGGGCGTCCAGTCCTCACCACGCAGGCGCTCCAGGTGCTCGCTCAGCGCGTCGGGCGAGGCCACATCCACGGCGAAGCGCTTCGTTACTGGATCCGACGCGCCCTGTCCCGCGACGAGCGACACCACGTCCGCGCCCGCCTGGCGCAGCCGCTCCGACACGCGCGCGGCCACCGGCGTGTCCGCTTCCAGCACCAGCCAGCGCTGGCCGGAAAGCGACGGCACTTGCGGCGAGGCGCGCGTGCGCGGCCACGCGGGGACGGTCAACTCCACGCCCTGCGTCGTCGCGGTCCGTGCGGCGGCGGCGCGGGGCAGCGCGGGCGGCGGGCCCTTGAGCAGGTCGTAGCGCTCGCGCTGGAAGGGGTAGGCGGGCAGGGGGATGCGGCGTCGGGCCTCGCCCTTGTAGGCGCGGCCGGCAGTCGACTTCGCACCCGCGAGCCACAGCTTCGCGAACGCATCCGTGGCGTGCGTGAGCGCGTCCTGCTGGGCGTCGCGCGGCGCGGGCAGCGTCGAGAGGATGGCCGGGAAGGTGCCTTCGGCGGCGTTGCGGCGCACCAGCGTGGCCAGCGCGTTGCCGGGACCGACCTCCAGGAAGACGTGCTCGGGGTCGTTCAACAGCAACGTCGCCGAGTCCTGGAAGCGCACGGCGTCGCGCAGGTGACGCGCCCAGTACGCCGGGCTCACCGCGTCCTCGCGAGTCACCCAGGTGCCGGTGACGTTGGACAAGTAGAGGTCCTTCGGCTCCTTGCGCGCGACCTTCGCCACCGCCTGGCGGAACTCCTCCACGATGGGGTCCATCATGTGGGAGTGGAACGCGTGCGACGTGTGCAGCCGCGACACCTCCACCTTCTGCGCCTCCAGCTTCGCCTGGAGCGCGTCCACCGCGTCGGTGGGGCCCGCCACGACGGTGAAGCCCGGTGCGTTCACGGCTGCCACGGAGATGCGCGCGTCCATCAGCGGCGCCAGCGCCTCCGGCGTCATCCGCACGGACAACATGGAGCCAGAGGGCAGCGACTGCATCAGCCGTCCGCGCGTGGCCACCAGCGCCAGCGCGTCGTCCAGGCTGAACACGCCGGACAGGCACGCGGCCACGTACTCACCGATGCTGTGGCCCACCATCGCCTGAGGCGTCACGCCCCAGGACGCCCACAGCTTCGCGAGCGCGTACTCGATGACGAACAGCGCGGGCTGCGTGAGGGACGTCTGCTTGAGCTGCTCCGTCGCCTTCTCGCGCCCCTCCGCGGGCGGGTAGAGCACGGTGCGCAGGTCCAGGCCCAGGTGCGGCTTGAGCTTCTCCGCGCAGGCGTCCACCTCCGTGCGGAAGACGGGCTCCTGCTCGTAGAGGCCCCGGCCCATGTCCACGTACTGCGAACCCTGGCCGGAGAAGAGGAACACCACCGGCCGGCGCGTGTTGGTACCGGAGCCACCCAGCAGCCGCCGAGCGTCCCGCAGCGCCGCCTTCGCGTCCGCCACGTCCTTCACCACCACCGCGCGGCGATGCTCGTGCGCATGCCGGCCCACCTGGAGCGTGTAGGCCACGTCCGCCAGGGACACGTTCGGATTCGCGTCCAGGTGCGCGGCCAGCCGCTCCGTCGCCGCGTCCAGCGCCGCGGGCGTCCGGGCGGACAGGGGCAGCACGTGCCACGCGCGGCGCGACGGCGCGGGGGCGGCGGTCTTCGGGGCCTCCTCCAGGATGACGTGCGTGTTGGTGCCGCCGATGCCGAAGGCGCTCACGCCCGCGCGACGAGGCCCGTTCGCGGACGTCCACGGCCGGGGCTGCGAGGGCACGAAGAAGGGGCCCGCGTCGAAGTCGATGACGGGGTTGGCCTGTTGGAAGTGGGGGCTCGCGGGAATCTCGCCGTGCTCCATGGCGAGCACTGTCTTCACTACGCCCGCGATGCCTGCCGCCGCGTCCAGGTGGCCGATGGCCGCCTTGAGCGAGCCCAGCGCCACGCGCTTCTGGCCCGTCTCCTTGCCACCGAAGGCCTGGTTGAGCGCGGCCACTTCAATCGGGTCGCCCAGCGGGGTGCCCGTCGCGTGGGCCTCCACGTACTGGATGTCGTCCGGCGTGACGCCAGAGATGGCGAGCGCCTCCGCGATGACCGCGGCCTGGCCCTCCACGCTGGGCGCGGTGAAGCCCACCTTGCCCGCGCCGTCGTTGTTCACCGCCGTGCCCAGCAGCACGCCGTGGATGGTATCGCCGTCCTTCAGCGCGTCCGACAGACGCTTGAGCACGACCACCGCCGCGCCCGCGCCGCGCACGGTGCCGTTGGCCTTCGAGTCGAACGCGCGGCAGTAGCCGTCCGGCGAGAAGATCATCCCCTCCTGGTAGAGGTAGCCCGCCGTCTGCGGGAAGGACACGGACGAGCCGCCCGCGAGCGCCATGTCGCTCTCGCCGGACAGCAGGCTCTGGCACGCCAGGTGGAGCGCCACCAGCGAGCTGGAGCACGCCGTCTGCACCGTTGCGGAGGGGCCGCGCAGGCCCAGCCGGTGGGACACGCGCGTGGCCACGTAGTCCTTGTCGTTGGCCAGCATCACGCCGAATGAACCGGCCGCGTCCATCAGGTCCGGCTGCCGCATCAGCGCGCGCAGCAGGTACGAGCTCAGGCTCACGCTCGCGTAGACGGCCACCGCGCCCTTGAAGCGGCCCGGGTCGTAGCCGGCGTTGTCCAGCGACTCCCACGCGCACTCCATGAAGATGCGCTGCTGGGGGTCCATCAGCTCCGCCTCGCGCGGGCTGTAGCCGAAGAGGCCCGCGTCGAAGTCCGTCGCGCCCTCCAGCACGTAGCTGGAGCGCACCCACTGCGGATGGGCGCGCAGGGCCTGGGGAACGCCCGCGTCGTCCAGCTCCGCGTCCGTGGGCACGCGGCGCGCGTCGCCGCCGCGCCGGAGCATCTCCCAGAAGCCCTCCAGCGTCCGCGCACCCGGGAAGCGGCCCGACAGGCCGACGATCGCGATGCGCTCCTCGCCACCACCCACTGCGTCACTCATCCGCGTCTCCATCCGTTTCCACCCGACCGCGCGAGGCCCCCGCGCGGCGGTTGACCGTGCGTCGCGCCTCGGCACGGGAGCGGCCCGCCTGCGCCGCGTCCTCCGAGGGCGTGTCCTCCCGGCGCGACAGCCGCGCCGCCAGTGCCCGCACGGTGGGGTACTGGAAGAGGTCCGTGAGCGCCAGCGTCACGCCCAGCTCCGCCGTCAGCCGGCGGTGGAGCTGGAGGGCGAGCAGCGAGTTGCCACCCAGCTCGAAGAAGGGGTCGTCCAGGCCCACCTGCTCCACGTGGAGCAGGTCCTTCCACGCCTGGGCGATCTGCTGCTCGATGGCCGTCCCCGGCGCCACGAAGGGCCGCGAAGGATCCGCGCCACCGGACTCCGGCGCGGGCAGCGCCTTGCGGTCCGCCTTGCCGTTGGGGCTGAGCGGCATGCGCTCCAGCACCACGATGTTGGACGGGACCATGTACTCGGGCAGCCGCTCCAGCAGGTAGGTGCGCAGCGCAGCGCCCTCCGGCTTCGCGTCCTTGCCGGTGACGTAGGCCACCAGCCGCTTCTGTCCCGGCCGGTCCTCGCGCGCGAGCACCACCGCCTGGCGCACCGTGGGGTGCTTCTCCAGCGAGGACTCAATCTCGCCCAGCTCGATGCGCAGGCCGCGGATCTTCACCTGGAAGTCCGCGCGGCCCAGGTACTCGATTTCGCCGTCCGGCAGCCACCGCGCCACGTCGCCCGTGCGGTACATGCGCGCGCCCGGCACCGTCGCGTACGGATCCGGAATGAAGCGCTCTGCCGTCAGCGAGGGCCGCGCCAGATAGCCGCGTCCCACCTGCACGCCGCCGATGTACAGCTCGCCCGCCGCGCCTTGCGGCACCGGCTGGAACTCCGCGTCCAGGATGCGGATCTGCGTGTTGTCCACCGGCCGGCCAATGGGCACGGAGCGGCGGCCGTCGTTCGCCTGGCACGCGTGGAACGTGACGTCCACAGCGGCCTCGGTGGGGCCGTAGAGGTTGTGCAGCCCCGCGCCGGGCAGCGTGCGCAGGCACAGTTCCTTCAGCTCCAGTGGCAGCGCTTCACCGCTGCACACCACGCGCTTCAGCGACGTGCACTCGGCCACGCCCGGCTCGTCCAGGAAGGCCTGGAGCATGGAGGGCACGAAGTGCAGCGTGGTGACGGAGGCGGAGGCAATCAGCGACTTGAGGTAGCCTGGATCCTGGTGCCCGCCGGGCTTCGCGACCACCAGCTTCGCGCCCGTCATCAGCGGCCAGAAGAACTCCCAGACGGACACGTCGAAGCTGAACGGCGTCTTCTGGAGCACAACGTCCTGCGGCGTGAGCCGGTAGGCGGACTGCATCCACAACAGGCGGTTCACCACCGGGCCGTGCGCGTTCATCGCGCCCTTGGGTCGGCCCGTGCTGCCAGACGTGAAGATGATGTACGCCAGCGAGTCCGGCGTGGCGGTCGGCGCGGGCGCGGTGGTGGGCTCGCGGGCAATCTCCTCCCAGCCCGTGTCCAGCTTCACCACCTTCGCATCCGACGCCGGAAGCCGCGCGAGAAGCCGCTCCTGCACCAGTAGCACCGGCGGACGCGCGTCCTCCAGCATCCAGCCCAGGCGCTCCTGCGGGTAGCCCGGATCCAGTGGCACGTAGGCGCCGCCCGCCTTCAGCGTGCCCAGCAGGCCCACCACCATCTCCAGCGAGCGCTCCACGCACAATCCCACGCGGACTTCCGGTCCCACGCCGTGTTTGCGCAGCGCGTGCGCCAGTTGGTTCGCGCGGGCGTCCAGCTCGCGGTAGGTGAGGTGGCTGCCCTCGAATTCCAGGGCGACGGCGTCCGGCGTGCGCGCCACCTGCGCCTCGATGAGCGACGTCAGCGTCGCGTCCTTCGGGTGCGTGACGGCGGTGTCGTTCCAGTCCTTCATCACGCGCTGCCGCTCGGCATCGGGCAGCAGCGGCAAGCGGGAGATGGGCACGTCCGGCTGCGCGACGATGCCTTCGAGCAGCGTCAAGTAGTGGCCCAGGAGCCGCTCCGCGGTGGAGCGCTCGAAGAGGTCGGTGCTGTACTCGGCGATGACGCGCAGGCCCTGCGGCAGGTCCACCAGCAGGAGCGACAGGTCGTACTTCGTCGTGCCGGTGTCCACCGGCTTCGCCTCAATCACCAGGCCCGGGGCCTCAAGGGCCGGCATGGGCGCGTTCTGCAGGACGAACATCACCTGGAAGATGGGCGAGTGGCTGAGGTGCCGCTCCGGCTTGAGCGCGTCCACCAGCCGCTCGAAGGGGATGTCCTGGTGCGCGTACGCGTCCAGCGTGGACTCGTGCACGCGGTTCAGCAGCTCCTTGAACGTGGGCTTGCCGGACAGGTCCGAGCGCAGCGCCAGCATGTTCACGAACAGGCCGATGAGCCCCTCTACCTCCGCGCGCGGACGGCCCGCGATGGGCGTGCCCACCACGATGTCGTCCTGCCCGGTGTAGCGCGACAGCAGCACGTTGAAGGCGGACAGCAGCGTGACGAAGAGCGTGCGGCCCTCGCGCTGGCCCAGCGCCTTGAGCGCCTGGGTGAGGGCGGGGGACAGGTGCATCACCTGCCGCTCGCCCTTGGAGCTCATCAGCGCCGGACGCGGCTTGTCCTGGGGCAGCTCCAGCAGCGCGTTGGGGTTGAGCCGGTTCTTCCAGTAGGTGAGCTGGCGCTCCAGCTCCGCGCCCTGGAGCCATTCCTTCTGCCACGCCGCCCAGTCCGCGTACTGCAGCGGCAGGGGCTTGAGCGGCGAGGGCTGGCCCTCCAGGCACGCGCGGTACAGCACGGCCAGTTCGTGCACGAGCACGCCCATGGACCAACCGTCGGAGACGATGTGGTGCTGATCCACCAGCAGCACCTGCTCACCGTTGCCCAGGAGCATCAGCACCGCGCGCAGCAGCGGCCCCTGCTCCAGGCTGAACGGCTGCTGCGCGAGCGTGACCACGCGCCGCTGGGCTTCAGCCTCGCGCTCGGTCACCGGCAGTCCCTGGAGGTCCATCACCTCCAGCGGCACCTCGCCCGTGGACGCGATGACCTGCGCGCCGCCGCCTTCGCGCTCCTGGAAGGTGGTGCGCAGCGTGTCGTGCCGCTCCACCAGCAGGGCCAGGGCGCGGCGCAGCGCGTCCGTGTCCACGGTGCCGGTGAGGCGCACCGCAGTGGGCATGTGGAAGGCCGCGCTGCCGGGGCTCCACTTGTCCAGGAACCACATCCGCTCCTGCGCGAAGGACAGGGGCGCCTGCTTCGAGGCAGGGCGCGACTTGTCCTTCAGGAGCTGCGCCAGGCGTGCTCGCTTCTCTTCGGGCGTCATGTTCAGGCCGCGTCCTCGCTGCTGCTGCTACCACCGTCACCGCCACCCGCGTCTTCCATCACCGCGAGCAACTCCGCCACCTGTTCGTCCGACAGCTGGTCCATGTTCTCCAGCAACTTCTCCGCTTCCGCCGCGGACACCTTCTGCTTCGCGGCGGGCGTGGCCACCGGCTGCGCGGTCACCAGCGGCTGCGTGGGCGTGGCGCCCTCCACGGAGTAGCCCAGCCGTTCAATCACCGCGTGGGTGGAGGCGTCGAAGGGGCGGGGCCACTTGATGCGCTTCCAGGACTCGCCCATCTTCTTCTCGATGCCCTGGTGCTGGAGGATGTTCGGGTCGCCCAGGCCGCCCATCATGCGGTCCTTCTTGCCGTCGTACGGCTGGACCATGCGCTCGTCGAACTCGAGCCCCAGGAACTCGGCCACGCCGGTCATGACCTTCGTGGGGTCCGCGACCAGGTCCTCGTAGCGCACCCAGTGGCAGCGCTCGCGGCCGATGCCGTCGAAGAAGTTGAGCAGGTTCCGGTTGGACAGGGCCCACACGGTCTCCGCCACCACGTAGGGGTCTACGTCCGCGTCGCCGAAGAGGCCGGCGGCGAAGAGGCGGTCGAAGCGCATCCGGAGGATGGACTCCATCACCGGGAGCGGGTGGCGGTAGAGGTAGATGTACTTGTTGCCCTCGAACATCCGCTCCGCGCGCTCCAGCGTCTCCACGTCCATGGCGTACGTGGGCGTCTTGTCCACGAGCAGCCGGGGCGAGGACTTCTCCTGGAGGCGGCGGTAGACGTCCTGCGCGGACACGTCATCCGCGACCAGCCGGTCCACCAGCGCTGCGCCCGCGGGCGAGTCCAGCTTCTCCAGCTCCATGAGCGCCCACTGCAGGCCGCCCGTGGTCCACTCCATCTCGCTGCCGAAGCCGATGTTCTCGCGCCACTCTCGCATGCCCTCGAAGAAGAGCAGGTTCACTTCAGGCGGGCAGAACAGCCGCGGGTGTCCCGCGAGCATCACGCGGAACAGCGTGGAGCCCGCGCGCGGGCTGGAGTGCACGAACACCATGGGCGGGTTCTTCTTCGCCGTGTTGGTGCGCTGCATGCCGGACGTCTGCGCGCGATAGGGCTTGAGCGGATACGCGGACAGCGGCTTGTTCTCCGCGAAGCGCTGCGGGTCCTGCAGGCGGTCCATCTCCACCAGCAGGTACTTGGACAGCTCCGGGATGGACGGGTGCGCCTGCACCTCGTGCGGGTAGAGCTGGAACTTGAAGTCCTGCCGCAGGTCGTATTCCAGCTCCGCGCCCAGCGCGTGCAGGTCGTAGCCCTTGAGGCTGCCGTCGGCGGGCAGCTTGTCCAGCGGGATGCGCAGGCCTTCCGAGATGTGGTGGCGCAGGTACTCGGTGAGCAGGGCAGGACGCTCGGTGGGGAACGCGGTGCGCAGGCGCTCCGCGATGGGCTTCTCCGTGGAGGCCGCGCGCTTGCCCAGCTCCTGCTCCACGCGCCCGGCGACGCCCGCGACGGTGGGCGTCTCGAAGAGGCCGCGCAGCGACAGGTCCACCTTCAGCACCGCGTGGATGTGGTTGCGCAGCTGCGTGGCCAGCAGCGAGTGGCCGCCCAGCTCGAAGAAGTTGTCGTTGATGCCGATGCCGCCGATTCCCAGCACCTGCTCCCAGATGCCCGCGACGGTCTTCTCCAGCTCCGTGCGAGGCGCGGCGTAGGGCGTGAGGATGGAGGGCCGCGCGTGCTTGTTGCCCTTCGCCGCGTCCTTCTTGCCCTTCTCCGTCTTCGCGGCACGAGGCCCCTGACGGCGGCGCGCGGCCAGGTCACCGGTGGAGACAGCCAGCCGGCCGCTCTCACCATGCGACAGCGCGCGGCGCAGCGCCTCCAGGCCTTCGGCGGGCTGGATGGCGAACTGGGCCAGCGTGGGGGACAGCTCCGCCATGGCCTGCGCGTCCGCGAACTGCCACGCGTCCCAGTCCACGCTCAGCCACGGGTACGCGAAGCCCTCCGTGCGCGCTTCGGCGAACGCGTCCATGAAGGCGCTGGCGGAGGCCTGCGCCACCTGGCCCAGGCCGCCCAGCACGGACGACAGCGACGACACGAGGAGGCAGAACGCGGGGCCTTCCTTCGGGAGCACCTCTTCCAGCACCCGCACGCCGTGCACCTGCGGGCGGAAGTGCCAGGCGCACTCGTCCGGGCCCGTCTCCGCGATGGTGCCCAGCGTGGCGCCCTGCATGCCGCCCGCCGCGTGGATGACGCCGTCGATGCGGCCGAAGCGCGCCACCGCCGCGTCCACCACGCCGCGCATGGACTCCACTTCGGTGAGGGACGCCGGCAGCACCAGCATCTCCACGCCCGTGCGCTCCAGGGCCAGCGCGCGCTGGATGCGGCGGGACACCGCGTCCTCCACGCCGTGCTTCTCCACCCACGCCGTCCACTGACCGCGGCTGGGGAAGTCCGCCGTCTCCACCAAAGTCAGCTTCGCGTGGTGCACCGTGGCCAGCTCGGATGCCAGCGCATGGCCGATGCCGGTGAGACCGTCGGTGATGAGGTACGCGCCGCCGTCGCGCAGCACCTCCGCGCCGGCCGCCTCCAGGCGCACGGGCTCGAAGGTCTGCACCCAGCGCTGGCGGCCACGCAGGGCCACCACCGCGTCACGCGGTTCGGCGCGCAGCTCCGCGGTCAGCCGGTCCGCCACCGCGCTTGCGTCGCCGGGCACCACGTCCACGAAGCGGCACGCGAGGTTCGGGTACTCCTGCGGCAGCACGCGCGAGGGGCCCACCAGCAGGGACTGCTCCGGCAGCTGCGCGTCCGCCTGCTCCACGCGGGCGGAGCGGCTGGTCACCACGGACCAGGTGAGCGGCTCGATGTGGCCCGTGTCGCCCAGGGCGCGGGCGAGGAACAGCTGGCTGTGGAAGCCCAGGTCCAGCGACTTCTCCTGGGACACAGGCTCGCGCGACAGGCTCCACAGGTGCACCACGTTGGAGAACGCGCGGCCCTGCTTCTTCAGCGCCTCCAGCACCGCGCAGAAGTCCTCGCGGCGCGCCGGGTCCACCGTGAACGTGCCGTCCGGACGCTGCTCGAAGCGCGCGCCGGGGACGACGCGGAAGACGTCTCCATCCAGCTTCGGCGCCAGGGCCTCCGCCACGCCGGTGTCGTCCGCGAGCACCAGCCAGCCCGCGCCCGCCGCGTCCTTCGCCTTGGGCAGCGGGGACAGCTTCCACGACGGCGCGTAGAACCAGTCCGCCACGTCCGAGCGCTTCGCCAGCGACGCGGGCGCGTCCGTACGGGCCCCGCCGCCCAGCGGCTTCGCGTCGATCCAGTAGCGCTCGCGCTGGAAGGGGTAGGTGGGCAGCGGCACGCGGCGGCGCTGCTCATTGGCCGCGAAGCCCTTCCAGTCCACCGTCACGCCGCCCAGCCACAGCCGGCCCAGCGCGCCCAGGAGCACCTGGAGGTCCGGCGCCTGCTCGCGCGGGTGACGCGTGGAGGAGATGAGTACGCGCGCTTCCGCGCCCGGCTGCTGCTTCGCCAGCGTGGTGAGCACCGTGCCGGGGCCCACCTCCAGCAGGGCCGCCTGCGGCCACTTGCGCGACAGCTCCTGGAGTCCCACGGAGAAGCGCACGGCCTGACGCAGGTGCGTGGCCCAGTAGCCCGGGTCCGTCGCCTGCGCGGCTTCAATCCAGGTGCCCGTCACGTTGGACAGGAAGGGCAGGGTGGGCGCGTTGAGCTTCACCTGGCGCACGCGCTCGGTGAAGGGCGCGAGGATGGGGTCCATCATCGCGGAGTGGAACGCGTGCGACGTGTGCAGCCGCGACACCTCCACGCCCTGCGCCTCCAGCTTCGCCTGGAGCGCGTCCACCGCGTCGGTGGGACCGGCCACGACGGTGAAGCCCGGCGCGTTCACCGCCGCCACGCTGACGTTCGCGGGGAGGTGCGGCTTGAGCGCGGACTCGTCCAGCTTCGCGGACAGCATGGCGCCCGAGGGCAGCCCCTGCATCAGCTTGCCGCGCGCGGCCACCAGCGCCAGCGCGTCATCCAGGCTGAACACGCCCGCGAGGCACGCGGCCACGTACTCACCGATGCTGTGCCCCAGCATCGCGGAGGGCTTCACGCCCCAGGCCATCCACAGCTTCGCCAGCGCGTACTCCACGGCGAAGAGCGCGGGCTGCGTCAGTTCCGTGCGCGTCAGCGCCTGCGTCGCCGCTTCCGCCTTGGATGCATCCGGGAAGAGGACCGTGCGCAGGTCCAGGCCCAGGTGCGGCGTCAGCTTGTCCGCGCACGCGTCCAGGTGCCGCTTGAAGGTCGGCTCGGACGCGTACAGGTCGCGCGCCATGCCCACGTACTGCGAGCCCTGGCCGGGGAACAGGAACGCAACCGGCCGCTCGTGCACGTCCGGCGTGTTCGTCCACTGGCGGGGGCTGCCCTCCACCTCCAGCGCGGCGAGCGCGTCGTCGCGGTCACGGCACACCAGCACGCGCCGCTTCGCCATGGCCTGACGGCCCGTCTGGAGCGTGAAGGCCACGTCCGCCAGCGCCTGCGCGGGGTGCGCCTTGAGGTGCGCGGCCAGGTTCTGCGTCGCGGCATCCAGCGCCGCGTCGCTCTTCGCGGACAGCACCAGGAGCTGCGCGGGCCGGGACGCGCCGGACGCGGGAAGGACAGGCGCCTCTTCCAACACGATGTGCGCGTTCGTGCCGCCCACGCCGAAGGAGCTCACGCCCGCGCGGCGCGGATGCTTGGGGTTCGCCTGCCAGTCGGTGAGCTTCGTGTTGACGAAGAACGGGCCGCCCGCGAACGGAATCTCCGGGTTCACCTCCGTCACGTGGAGGCTGGGCGGAATCTGCCGCTGCTCCAGCGTCAGCACTGCCTTGATGAGGCTGGACACGCCGGCCGCGTTTGCCAGGTGACCGATGTTGCTCTTGAGCGAGCCCACCGGAATCCTGGGCGGGTTCGCCTTCGCCGCCGCCGAGCGGAACTTGAACGCCTTGTTGAGTGCACGCACCTCGATGGGGTCACCCATCTTCGTGCCGGTACCGTGCGCTTCCAGGTAGCCGATGGTCTCCGGCGCCACGCCCGCCGCGCCCAGGGCCTCGGTGATGACGGTGGCCTGGCCTTCCACGCTGGGGGCGGTGAAGCCCACCTTCAGCGCGCCGTCGTTGTTGATGGCGCTGCCCTTGATGATGGCGTGGATGTGGTCGCCGTCTTCAATGGCGTCCGCCAGCCGCTTGAGCACCACCACGCCCACGCCGCTGCCGAACACCGTGCCCTCCGCCTTCGCGTCGAACGCGCGGCAGTGGCCGTCCGGGGACACGATGCCGCCGGGCACGAAGGGGTAGCCCTCCGGGTGCTTCACGTGCACGGACACGCCGCCGGCCAGCGCCAGGTCGCACTCTTCATTCAAGAGGCTCTGGCAGGCCGCGTGCGTGGCCACGAGCGACGTGGAGCACGCGCTGGTGATGGAGTAGCTGGGGCCGCGCAGGTTGAGCTTGTACGCGACGCGGGTGGCCAGGAAGTCGCCGCCGTTGTTCACGTCGATCTGCACCTGGTCCATGCCGCTCAACTGGTCGAAGTTGGGGACCAGGTGGAACACCAGGTACGTGTTGGTGGCCGCGCCCGCGAATACGCCGATGGAGCCGTCGAAGCCCTCCGGCGTGTGGCCCGCCTTTTCCAGCGCCTCCCACGCGCACTCCAGGAAGACGCGCTGCTGCGGGTCCATCAGCTCCGCCTCGCGGGGCGTGAAGCCGAAGAAGCCCGCGTCGAACAGCTCCATGCCGGCGAGCGCGGCGCTGGCCTTCACGTGGCGCGGGTCCTTGCGAAGGACCGGGTCCACGCCCAGCTTCTCCAGCTCCGCGTCGGGGACGGGCTGGATGGACTCCACGCCGTCGCGCAGGTTCTTCCAGAAGGAGTCCAGGTCGGGAGCGCCGGGGAAACGTCCGGCCATGCCGACGATGGCGATGGCCTGCGCGTCGATGTTCGATTCAGCGGACATGGGGTGTGCTCGGGCGGCGAAAGGTGGGAGAGGGGACGGCTACTCCTCGTCGGAGGCGCTGTCTCCCCGGCGGTTGGTGCGGCGCGCGCGGCGGCGCTCCCCGCGGCTGAGCGCCTCGGTCTCCTCGGGCGCGGCTTCCGTGTCCTCGGTGCCGCTGGCGGCCTTGAGCAGCCTGGCCAGCGCCCCCACGGTGGGGCCTTCGTAGAGGGTGACGGCCGGCAGCGCGACGCCGAACTGCTCGCGCACGCGGGCAATCAGCTTCACGCCGACGAGCGAGTTGCCACCCAGCTCGAAGAAGTTGTCGTGCACGCCGACCTGGTCGATGCCCAGCGTCGTCTGCCAGAGGCGGGCAATCTTCTCCTCCAGCTCGTCGCGAGGCGGCACGTAGGCGTTCTGGAGCGCGGGCCGGGGCGTGGTGCCCAGGGACGAACCCGCCTCCTGCTTCGCCTCCGCCTGCTCCTGCGCGGCGGCCGGCTGGGCCCACTTGCGCGCGCGGGCGCGCAGGTTGCTCGTGGACACGGCCACGTGCGACACGGCGCCCAACTGGAAGAGCTGCTCGAAGGCGTCCTCGCCCTCCGCCGCCGTGATGGCCAGCGCGCCGAACGGGCTCTGCGCGCCGCCCGCGCGGGACTCGTACTGCCACGCGTCCCAGCCCACGCTCATCCACGGCACCGGCGACGTCTGCGCCTGCTTCGTGGCGAACGCGTCCATGAAGGACGTGGCCGCCGAGTACGACGCGAGCCCCAGACCGCCCAGCACCGCCGCCAGCGACGACGACAGCACGCAGAAGTCCAGCGCGCGTCCGCGCACGGCCTCCTCCAGCGCGTACAGCCCGCGCACGCGGCCGTGGAAGGTGTCGCGCACGTCCTCGGGCCGGGTGTCCGGGATGGCGCGGAAGAGCGCCTGGCCCACGTCACCCGCCGCGAACACCACGCCGTGCAGGGCGCCGAAGTGAGTCAGCGCCACGTCCACGGTCTCCTTCACCTGGACCTTGTTGCCCGCGTCCACGGACACGGTGTGCACCTGGGCGCCCAGCGCCTCCAGCTCCCGCACCTGACGGATGCGGCGGGAGACGGCGTCGTCCTCGCCATGGGCGGACAGGTGCGCGTCCCACTGCGAGCGCTCCGGCAGCGCCGTGCGGCCCGCGAGCACCAGCTTCGCCTTCGTCCGCTTCGCCAGCGACTTCGCATGGGAGAAGCCCAGCGTGCCGTAGCCGCCGATGAGCAGGTACACGCCCCCGTCGCGCAGCGGCAGTTGGGCAGTGCGCGGCGCGTCCGCCGGCACGTGCTCGAAGTGCTGGACCCAGCGAGCCCCGCCCCGGTACGCGATGACGGTCTCCAGCTTGGACGGCGTGGCGGCCTCGGACAGCAGGGCCTCCACCAGCGCCGTCTCCTGCCAGCTGCCGGACGGCGGCAGGCGCACGTCCACGGCCTTCGCGGACAGGTGGCCGTACTCCTGCGGGATGACGCGCACCGGGCCCAGCACCGTGGCCAGCTCCGGGTTCGGCGCCTCGTCGCCCAGCGCCTGCATGCGGTTCGTCACGGCGACCAGCGACACGGGCCGGGTGCCCGGCTGACGGCCCAGGGCCTGCGCCAGGGACAACAGCCCCAGGAAGCCCTTGCCCAGCGCGGACTCGAAGTCCGCCTCGCCGTGCGCGTCACCCAGGCCCAGCGTGCCCAGGTGCAGCACGTGGTCCGGGGCGCGCCCCTGCGCGGTGAGCGCCTCCAGCACCGTGGCCTCGCCGCCAAGCGCGAGCGACCAGTGGTGCTCGTCGTGCTTCGCGGTGACGGCGGCCGGGGTGATGCGCACCACGTCCTGGCCGGCCTCACCCAGCTTGAGCGCGAGCCGCGCGCCCACGCCTTCGTTGGCGTCGTCCGGGAGCAGCAGCCACCAGGTGGCCTTCTTCTCGCTCCAGGTGCCCTGCGGCGACGGCAGCGCGCGCTGCCACGACGGCAGGTAGAACCAGCGGGCCACGGGCTGCTTCTGATCCGCGGACGCCCACTCGGCGCGCTCGCCGTCGGCGGCGGTCTCCTTGCGCGGGTCCACCCAGTGGCGCTGACGCTCGAAGGGGGACGTGGGCAGCGCGATGCGGCGGCGCTTCTCTCCGCCACGGAACGCGTCCCAGTCCGCCTCCACGCCCTCCAGCCACAGCCGGCCCAGCGTGGCCAGTACGTGGTCCAGGTCCGCGACCTGCTCCTTCGGGTGGCGCAGCGAGTTGATCAGCGCGTGCTTCGCGCCCTTGTCCGGATGCTGCCGCGCAAGCGTGACGAGCGTGTTGCCCGGGCCCACCTCCAGCAGGATGGCGTCGGACTCCTTGAGCAGCTCGCCCACGCCGTCCGCGAAGCGCACCGCGCCGCGCAGGTGCTTCGCCCAGTAGTCGGGGCTCGTGGCCTGTTCGGCGGTCACCCAGGTGCCGCTGACGTTGGACAGGTAGGGCTTCGTCGGCGCCTTCCGGGCCACCTTGCGCACCGCCTCGCGGAAGGAGTCCAGGATGGGGTCCATCATCGCGGAGTGGAACGCGTGCGACGTGTGCAGCCGCGAGGACGCCAGACCCTGGAGCTTCAGCGTCTCCACGAACGCGTCCACCAGCGGCGTGGGGCCGGCGACCACGCACGTGGCCAGGCTGTTCACCGCCGCCACGGACAGGCCCTCCGGCAGCATGGGCGTGACGTGCTCTTCCGGCAGGGACACCGCGAGCATGGAGCCCGCGGGCAGCGACTGCATCAGGCGGCCACGCGCGGCCACCAGCGCCAGCGCGTCGTCCAGCGTGAACACGCCCGCGAGGCACGCGGCCACGTACTCACCGATGCTGTGGCCCACCATCGCGTGCGGCGTCACGCCCCACGACTCCCAGAGCTTCGCCAGCGCGTACTCGATGACGAACAGCGCGGGCTGGGTGAGGCCGGTCTGCTTGAGGCGCTCCGACGCCAGCTCGCGCGACTCCGCGGCCGGGTACAGCACCGTGCGCAGGTCCAGGCCCAGGTGCGGCTTGAGCTTCTCCGCGCAGGTGTCCACCTGGGCGCGGAAGGCGCTCTCCGTCTCGTAGAGCTCGCGGCCCATGTCCACGTACTGCGAGCCCTGGCCGGAGAACATGAACATCACCGGACGGCCACTGTTCTCCGCGCTGCCTGAGAAGACGCGGCCCGGGGTGCGCTCCGCCAGCGCGGAGGCCAGCTCCGCCGTGGTGCGCGCCACCACCGCACGGCGCTTGCCGAAGCGCTTGCGGCCCAGTTGGAGCGTGTGCGCCACGTCCGCCAGGTCCACGTTGGGGTTCTCGCGCAGGTGCGCGGCCAGCCGGTCGGTGGCGACCTCCAGCGAGTTCTCCGTGCGCGCTGACAGCAGCACCACCTGCGCGGGCAGGCGGGCCTTGTCGGTGGCGGGCAGCTCCGGCGCCTCCTCCAGGATGGCGTGCGCGTTGGTACCGCCCATGCCCAGCGACGTGACGCCCGCGCGGCGCGGCGTCTCACCGCGAGGGAAGTCGCGCAGCTCCGTGTTCACGTAGAACGGGCTGTTGGGGAAGTCGCAAGCCGGGTTGGGCTTCTTGAAGTTGAGGCTGGGCGGAATCACCTTGTGGTGCAGCGTGAGGGCCGCCTTGATGAAGCCCACCGCGCCCGCCGCCGAGTCCAGGTGGCCGATGTTGCTCTTCACCGAGCCCAGCGCGCAGAAGTTCTTCTTGTCCGTGCCCTGGCGGAAGGCCTGCGTGAGCGCCGCGACCTCAATCGGATCACCGACCTTGGTCGCCGTGCCGTGCGCCTCCACGTAGCCGATGGAGTCCGGATCCACGCCCGCGACGGCCTGCGCCAGCGCGATGACCTCCGCCTGACCCGCGACGGCCGGCGCCATGTAGCTGACCTTCTGCGAGCCGTCGTTGTTCACCGCCGAGCCGCGCACCACCGCGTAGACGGTGTCACCGTCCTTGAGCGCGTCCGACAGGCGCTTGAGCGCGACCACCGCCGCGCCGTGGCCGGCGACGAAGCCCGCGGCCTCCTCGTCGAAGGTGTGGCAGTGGCCGTCCGGCGCCGTGGTGCCACCCTCGTGGTACAGGTAGCCCGCCTTCTCCGGGAAGTGGATGGACACGCCACCGGCCAGGGCCATGTCGCACTCGAACGACAGCAGGCTCTGGCAGGCGTAGTGGATGCACGTGAGCGACGTGGAGGACGAGGACTGGACCGTGACGGCAGGGCCCTTCAGGTCCATCCGGTACGCCACTTCCGTGGTGAGGCTGTCCTTGTCGTTGCCGATGGACGCCTGGAGGCTCTCCACCGACGCGACGTGCGCCAGGTGCGAGTACAGGTTGGAGAGCAGGTACGTGTTCATGCTCATGCCGCCGAACACGCCCACGCGGCCGGGCTGGCGCTCCGGGCTGTAGCCGGCGGCCTCCATCGCCTCCCACGCGCACTCCAGGAAGACGCGGTGCTGCGGGTCCATCAGCGCGGCCTCGCGGGGGTTCATCCCGAAGAAGGCCGCGTCGAACTGATCCGTGTCGCCCAGCGTGCCGCGGGCCTTCACGTAGTTGGGCGCGCGGACCATCGCGGGGTCGGCGCCCTCCGCGATGAGCTCCTCATCGGTGAAGAACGTGATGCTCTCCACGCCGCCGGTGAGGTTCTTCCAGAACTCGGCGATGGTCTTCGCGCCGGGAAGGCGCCCGCCCAGGCCGATGACCGCGATGCCATCCACTTCGGGGGTGTCAGTGCTCATGGAGCCGTCCTTCGAAACCTGGGGTGTGCCTGAAAGTCTTTGGTTACTTGCCACGGCCGCGCGCCTGCTGACGCCGCGCCTGGGCGGCCCGGCGGCGCTCCGCCTCGTCCTTGATCTTCTGGGAGGCGGCGCCCGAGTCCTCGCCCTTGTTCGCCAGGTGCTGGGCCAGCGCGCTCACCGTGGTGAACTTGAACATGTCCACCAGCGCGAGCTCCGCGCCCAGCTCCTCCTTCAGCCGCCGGTGGGCCTGCGCGATGAGCAGCGAGTTGCCACCCAGCTCGAAGAAGTTGTCGTTGAGGCCGACGCGCTCCACCTTGAGCACCGCCGCCCAGATGGCCGCCACGCTGCGCTCCACCGCGCTCTGCGGCTGGGCGTAGGCGACGCCGGAAGCGAGGCGAGCCCCTTCCGGCGCGGGCAGCGCCTTCGCGTCCACCTTGCCGTTGGGCGACAGGGGCAGCGCGGACAGCGGCACGTACGCGGACGGCAGCATGTACGGCGGCAGCCCTTCCGCGAGGAACGTGTTCAGGTCGGAGTGCGTGGGCGCGGGCTCGCCCAGCACCACGTAGGCCACCAGGCGCTTGTCGCCGGGCGAGTCCTCGCGCGCCATCAGGAACGCGTCCTTCACGGCCGGGTGGCGGCGCACGGCGGCCTCCACCTCACCCAGCTCGATGCGGAAGCCGCGGATCTTCACCTGATCATCCGCGCGGGACAGGAACGTGAGCACGCCGTCCGGCAGCCACCGCGCGCGGTCGCCCGTGCGGTACAGGCGCTCGCCCTTGTCGGAGCCGAACGGGTTCGCGACGAAGCGCTCCGTGGTCAGCTCCGGCCGCTTCCAGTACCCGCGCGCCACGCCCAGGCCGCCCACGTACAGCTCACCGGCGACGCCCACGGGCAGCAGGTTGCGCTCCGCGTCCAGCACGTACACGTCCGTGTTGATGACGGGCCGGCCAATGGGCACCCACGCGTGTCCCTGCAGGTCCTCCACCGCCATGCGGTGGTAGGTGGAGCACACGGTGGTCTCCGTGAGGCCGTAGCCGTTCACCACCGGCACCGTGGCGAGCAGCTTCTCCACGTCGCTGGCCACCAGCGCCTCGCCGCCGGAGAGCACCAGCTTGAGCGGCGGCAGTTGCTCCAGGCGCGCGTTGAGCCCGGCGATGACCGCGGGCACCGTGCTCACGATGGTGACGGTGTGGCGGGTGATGAGCTGGTACAGCTTCTCCTGGTCGAGGATCTCATCCTCGGTGGGCAGCACCAGCGCGCCGCCCGTGCACAGGAGCGGGAGGATTTCGCCCACGAAGCTGGCGGAGGCCACCGACGTGAGCGGCAGCATCCGGTCCGTCGCGGTGGGCGCGTAGGACTCCACGAAGGAGCGCACCAGGTTCGCCAGGCCGCCGTGCTCCAGCATCACGCCCTTGGGCTGGCCGGTGGAGCCGGAGGTGTAGACGAGGCACGCCAGGTCCCCGGCCGCCACCGTCGCGGCGGGGGCGGAGGACAGCGCGCCGTCCAGCGGCTGGTCCACGAACAGCGTGCGCGCGGACATGCCGGAGGGCAGCGTGCGCTGGAGCCAGGACTGGGTGATGAGGACCGGCGCCTGCGTGTCGCCCAGGATGAAGGCCACGCGCTCGGAGGGATATGCCGGGTCGATGGGCACGTACGCCGCGCCCGCGGCCATCACGGCCAGCACGGACACCAGCGTCTCCACCGAGCGCTCCAGGCAGATGCCGACGATGTCGCCCGGCTTCACGCCCGCGCCGCGCAGCCACGCGGCGAGCTGCCCCGCGCGAGCGTCCAGCTCACGGTAGTTGAGCTGCGCGTCCTTGAAGAGGACCGCGACGTTGTCCGGCGTGCGAGCCACCTGCGCCGCGAAGAGCGCGGGCAGCATGTCCGCCTGCGTGAGCGGCACGCGCGGACCCTTCCAGGTCTCCAGCAGCTGCTGCTGTTCGGCCTGCGTGAGCAGCGGCAGCCCCGCGAGCGCGCGGCCCGGCTGGGCGGCGATGCCGGACAGCAGCGTGGCCAGGTGCCCGGCCATGCGCTCGATGGTGCCGGCCTCGAAGAGGTCGGTGTTGTACTCGAAGGAGGCCACCAACTCGCCGTCCGCCTCGCCCATGGTGAGCGTGAGGTCGAACTGCGCGCCGCCATGCGACAGCAGCAGCGATTCAATCGGCAGGCCCGCCACGGTGGACTTCGCGCCCGGGATGTCCAGGGCGAAGGGCGTGAGGCCGCGCTCGTCCAGCTTGGAGGCGCGCTGGTAGACGAACATCACCTGGAACAACGGCGAGCGGCTCTGGTCACGCACCGGCTGCAGCCGGTCCACCAGCGCGCTGAAGGGGTAGTCCTGGTGCTCCAGCGCACCCAGCATCGTCTGGCGCGTCTGGGCCAGGTAGTCCGTGAAGGACAGCGAGGGGGACGGCCGCGTGCGCACCACCAGCGGGTTGACGAAGTAGCCGGTGATGCCCGCCAGCTCCGCGCGTCCGCGGCCCGCGCTCACCACGCCCAGCGTGAAGTCCTGCTGGCCGGTGTAGCGGTGCAGCAGCACCTGGAACGCCGTCTGGAGCACCATGTTCGGCGTGGCGCCGTTGTCGCGCGCCAGCGTCTTCACCGCGCTCGCGACGTTCGCGTCCAGCCGGGTGGTGTGGACGCGGCCGTTGAAGGTCTGCACCGGGGGCCGCGGGTGGTCCGTGGGCAGGTCCAGCACCTGCAGCGTGCCGGACAGCTGCTCGCGCCAGTACTTCTCCAGCGCCTGGCCACGAGCACCGGCGAGCATCTCCGACTGCCAGCGCGCGTAGTCCGCGTAGGTGCGCGCGGGCTGCGCCAGCGTGGGCCGCTTGCCCAGCTTGAGCGCCGGGTAGAGCGCGTCCAGCTCCTCCGCCATCACCGCCAGCGACCAGAAGTCGGTGACGATGTGGTGCATGGCGATGAGCAGCGCGTGGTCCTCCGCGGACCGCGACACCAGCCGCACGCGCAGGAGCGGACCCTTCTCCAGGTCGAACGGGCGGCGGGCCTCGGCGGACAGGTGCTCCGCGACCTGCTCGTCGCTCCAGCCCTTCGCGTCCGTGGTGGTGAAGTCCAGCGGCAGCTCCGCGTGCACGCGCTGCACGGGGCCGGTGGCCGCCATGACGAACGTGGTGCGCAGGGCAGGGTGGCGGGCCACCAGCGCCTCGAAGGCGCCCTTCAGCGCGTTCGCGTCCAGCCCCGCGCGCACGCGCACCGCGACGGGCACGTGGTAGGCCGCGCTCTCCGGCGCGAGCTGGTGCATGAACCACAGCGCCTGCTGTCCACCGGACAGGGGCGCGTCACCGGTGGCGGACGAGGCGGCCACCGCGCTGGAGGACTGCTGGGACGGGGGCGCCGACATCAGCGTCACCACGACCTCCGCAAGCTTCGACAGCGACACGCCCTGGAGCACGTCCGACAGCGGCAGGTCGATGCCCAGCCCCGCGTCCACCGCGCTCTTGAAGTCCACCGCCATCAGCGAATCCACGCCGTAGGCATGCAGCGGCTTCTGCACGTCCACCTGCGCGGTGGGCAGCCGCAGCACCTGCGCGGCCTGCTCCTGGAGGAACACCGCCACCATGGCCCGGCGCGCGGTGACGTCCGTCACCACCGCCAGCATCTTCTGCAGCATGCTGGTGTCCGGGCCCACCGGCGCGGGCGCGGCGGCGGCTTCCGGAGCGGCGGTCTTCACGGCCTCGGGCACCTGCGTGGGAGCGGCGGCGATGACGCTCTTGTGCAGCGCCTCCAGCGTGTCCGCGACGTACTCCGCGCGGGTGGCGAAGCGCTGGATCTTGCCGCTGGACGTCTTCGGGATGGCGCCCGGCCCCAGCAGCACCACGCCCTGGGCCTGCAGGTCGTGTCCGGCCGCGACGGCCTGCCGGATGCCCTGCGCCAGCGCGTCCAGGTCCACGCCGTCGCGCTCCACCGCGCGGCGGTCCACCTCCGTCACGACGATCAGGCGCTCCTCGTCGTCCTGCTCGATGGAGAACGCCGCCGTGCAACCGGGGCGGATGGCGGGGTGGGCGGACTCCACCGTGCGCTCGATGTCCTGCGGGTAGTGGTTGCGCCCGCGGATGATGATCAGGTCCTTCAGTCGGCCGGTGACGAACAGCTCGCCGTCCGCGAGGAAACCCAGGTCGCCCGTGCGCAGGAACGGCGTCGGATCACCCGTGCCGGCCAGCGGCTGCTGGAAGGTGGTCCGCGTCTGCTCATCGCGGCCCCAGTAGCCCTGCGCGATGCTGGGTCCAGCGACGCGAATCTCGCCCACCTGGCCCGCGGCCAGCGGCGCGCCCGTCTCCGGATGCGCGATGACCAGGCGCTGATCCGTGAGGTTGCGGCCGGAGCCCACCAGCGTCTGGGCGCCGGGGCTCGCCGCCTCCTTCGCCACCACGCGGTTGTCCTTCAGCGCGCCCCCGTCCACGGTGCGCTGCACCGGCAGCTCGCGCTTGTCACCGCCAGAGGCGATGAGCGTGCCCTCCGCCAGGCCGTAGCAGGGATAGATGGCCTCCGAGCGGAACCCCTGCGGTCCGAACGCCTCCGCGAAGCGCCGGAGCGTGTCCGGCATGATGGGCTCCGCGCCGTTGAAGGCCAGGTCCCAGTGGCTCAGGTCCAGCTTCGCGCGCTCCTCCGGCGTGCTCTTGCGCACGCACAGGTCGAACGCGAAGTTCGGCCCGCCGCTCGTGGTGGCCTTGTACCGGGAGATGGCCTCCAGCCAGCGCATGGGGCGCTTGAGGAAGTCCACCGGCGAGAACAGCGTCACCGGGAAGCCGCCGTACAGCGGCTGCAGGATGCCGCCGATGAGGCCCATGTCGTGGTACGGCGGCAGCCAGATGACGCCCTGGCTCTGCGTGGAGTGACCGAAGCACGAGTGGATCAGCTTCGAGTTGTGCAGCAGGTTGCCGTGCGTCAGCACCACGCCCTTGGGCGACGACGTGGAGCCGGACGTGTACTGGAGGAACACCCGCGTGTCCGTGGCCACGCCGGGGTCCTTCCACCCTTCGGCGACCTCCGCGTCCAGCGTGTCCGTGGCGATCCAGTGCAGCTCCCGCAGCTCCGGCGCCTGCTCGAAGAGCATCTCCCCCATGCCGTAGATGAAGTCGGTGGTGAGGGCGATGGTGGCCTGCGCGTCCTGGCTGATGGCCAATAGGCGCGGCAGCGTGCGCGCCAGGCGCATGGGGTCCGGCGGATAGATGGGGACCGCGATCACGCCCGCGTACAGACAGCCGAAGAACCCGGCGATGTAGTCCAGCCCGGGCGGGTACAGCAGCAGCGCCCGCTGTCCCTGGGCTCCGCGCGCCTGGAGCGCCGCCGCGATCGCGCGAGCCTTCTGATCCAGCTCCGCGTACGTCAGGTGCGCTTCGTCCGTTTCCCCGTCCAGCAGGAACGTAAATCCGCGACGGTCGCCCTGGGTGCTTGCGCGAACGCGAAGCAATTCAACCAGGGTGGAAAACGCAAACTCAGGGACCGGGGAAGAACCGGGCGTGGTTCCAGTGGGCATTGACGCGACTCCTGCGAGGCGGGGGTGTTTCCGTGCACTGAGAGCACGGAGACGCGGATTCAGGGGCCGGGGGGCTGCTGTCTCCCGGCAAGACAGGGATTCAAGAGGTCAGTCGCAATCAGCACCCGCCGTGAAGGGGCGTTGTCTCGCGCATGTATCGCCTGGCGCGGGCGCGAGCAATCCCCCCCACCCACATTGGAGCCTTGCCGGCCGGTGGGCACGGCGGAGAGCTCGTGAATCAGGAGCGGAGCAGGGTGCGAATTTCATGGTGACGGAATTCGGAGAGCGTCTGGGCCGCCCGTCACTTCATCGCGCGAATGGAGGAACATTCAAATGACCCCCAAGGTCGGAAACCCGGGGACCTCCCCTGTTCGCGGGATAGTGCGCGCGGTGTCCGTGTAAACGTGACACATCGGATCATGCGACGGGAACACGCGGAGTGTATGGGTCCGCCTCCCCGCGAGCGTCTGGCCTCGGTGGGATCGCCCGGCGGCTGTCTGTGTCTGGGAATTGCCAGTGAAAATGGGATTCCTTGAATTCGTCTGATGAGTGTTTGAGGAGGATACGGGGTGGGTCCGACATGGCCCTGCGCGGTTTTGCCGCACGGGGGGAGCACTGCGCGCGTGGTAGACGCCGCCCGGGAGTGTGAGAGCCATGCCGGGATGGAGTCGGGACGTGACGCGGTGGACGTGGAAGGCGCTGCTCTTGTGTGGAGCGTTGGGGTGTTCCGCGGAGCCGGAAATGGCGGTGGTGTTGGACGCGGGCGTGGTGGATCCAGGCCCCGACAGCCTGCCCTGTGACGTGCAGGCCGTGATCGCGGAGCGTTGCGCGTACTGCCACACCACGCCCGCGAAGGCGTACGCGCCCATGGCGCTGCTGGCGCGCTCCGACTTCCAGCGGGCCTCGATGGTGGACGCCCAGAGCAGCATGGGGCAGCGCAGCCTGACGCGGATGAAGGACGCGCAGTCTCCGATGCCGCCGGCCTCCGAGCCGCCGATGCCGGAAGCGGAGCGGGCGTTGCTCATGGGGTGGCTGGAGTCGGGGATGCCGGCGGGGACCTGCGGCAGCCTGCCCGCTGGTCCCGCGCCCACGACGTGCGCGAGCGGGAGCATCTGGTCCGAGGCAAGCGGCACCGGGGCCTACATGGCGCCCGGCATCGCCTGCCGGAGCTGCCACCTGGAGCAGGCGCCCTCCGTGGCGTACTTCTTCACGGGCACGGTGTTCCCGACGCTCCACGAGGCGGACGGGTGTGATCCGCGGCTGCAGGAGCCGTCGAACGTGAAGGTGGAGATCCTGGACCTGGAGGATCAGGTGCGGCTCACGCTGGTGCCGAACTCCGCGGGCAACTTCATGTCCACCACGCTCCAGCCGTCCTTCCCGATGCCGTACCGGGCGCGGCTGGTGGGGCCGGATGGCACGTCGCGGATGATGGCCACGCCGCAGAGCAACGGGGACTGCAACAGCTGTCACACCGAGCAGGGCGCCCAGAACGCTCCGGGGCGCATCGCGCTGCCGTGAGGATGCCCGGTGCGGGCGCTGCGACAAATGACCGCAGCGTTCGTGCCACGGGAGGCTGATATCCGGAATGTTCCTTTCTTCCCGGAGTCACCCGATGAAGTCTTCCCTGGGGCCGCTGTGTGTTGTCGCGGGTTCGCTGCTGTCCTCATCCGCCTTCGCGCACGCGGCGGTGGCGGGTGCCACGCCTCCCTATGCCGGGGCGACCTTCGAGGCTGACATCACGGTGAGCCACGGCTGTGACGGCGCGGACACGTACAAGATGCGGGTCCAGATTCCGGAGGGCGTCACGAACGTGCGCCCGGTGGACTCCGTGTTCGGCACGGCCGAGGTGGAGAAGGATGCCTCCGGCAACGTGACGGCGGTGACGTGGACGAAGCCCACGGGCAACGTGAAGGCGGCGGACACGCACTTCTTCCACCTGGGGCTGCGCATGAAGCTGCCCTCGAAGCCGTTCACCACGCTGTTCTTCCCCACGACGCAGACGTGCAGCACGCAGGGCGGCGCGCTGACGGTGGTGGAGTGGACGGGCACCGCGGGCGGTGAGCACAACCACGATGGGGACGCGGGCACGGGGGCTTCGGAGAACCCGGCACCGTCGCTCTACCTGATGCCCTCTCGGTTGCCGGGCTGGAACCAGTACACGGTGGAGGAGCATGTGCATGACCTGACCGTGTTCAAGGACGCGCTCATTGTCTGGTCTGGCACGCAGGCGTACAGCTTCAACCCCGTCACGCAGGCGCTCATCGAGAAGGAGTCTGGTGTCACCGCGCTCACGCAGATCCATCCGGGCACGGTCATCTGGGTGAAGTACTAGGAGCGACCATGCGCCACTGGATCTTCGTGTTGTGCGTCGGTGTTCTCGCCGGCTGTTCGGACAAGCCCTCGCCGCCGCCCACGGGGCAGAGCGATGCGGGCACCATCGTGGAGGACGCGGGTACGGCCTCTGGTGTCGAGCGGCCGGGGGCGCTGGAGCGTCCTCCGCTGGAGCGGTTGCCGGACGACCTCAAGCCGCCCGCTCAGTAGCGGGCGTGGCGTTCGGCGACGCGGTAGAGCTGGGTGAGGGAGTGGTCCAACAGCGCCTGCGTGGACCGCATGTAGCGGTGCGCGCGGGCGAAGGGCAGCCACACGCGGTCACCGACTCGGACCTGGGCTTCCATCCATTGCTTGCGTGGGAGCCATTGTCCGCCCAGGTGTTTGACCAGCACTTCGCCCAGGTAGGCACCCACGGCGGGGACGGCGATGGCATCGATGTTGTGCCGCTCGAAGGTGTCCGGGAAGGTCTCCTTCCAGAAGTGGACGTCGATGTCCGTCAGGGATTCGGGGGACCCCTTGAACACGGAGGGCACCGGCGTGTGGAGCAGCGCCACGAGGCGTTCCGCGAAGTATGCGTACTGATCGAGGGCGGCTTTCGGGTCGGCCACGTCTGAAGGCAGGGCGGCGTCCAGGGGGAGCCATTCGTCTGGCTCTGGAGGGACGTAGGCGTTGAGCTCCGCGATGCGCCGCTGGCGCTGGGCCAGGGATGAGTATTCGGGGAGGCGTGAGAGCAGCGCGGCGACGTCCGGAGCGAAGCGGGGTTCGACGGGGGCGAGGGTCGCGCTTCGTTCGCGGAGGATGGCCATCACCGTGTTGAAGTCGAGGTCCGGCCGAAGGTGGACCCATGCGCGGGCCTGGGCGACTCGGGCGGCTTCGCTGGCGAAGTCCGCGGCGGTGGGCCAGGTGACGAGGAGGATGGATCCGTCCGGGAGTTCTTCGACGCGGTGGGCGGGCGTGGAGCGCATGCGCTCGCGGCCGACGGTGTCCACGAGCTTCGCGCCGAAGACGTTGAGCCAGCAGACTTCGTAGACCTTATCGAAGCCGTCCCGGAAGGTCGTCTCGTTGTCCCGGCCAAAAGAGGGGAAGTCCGCCAGTTCCTTGTCGGCCAGGCTGTGGGCCGAGGCGTGAGTGACGGGATAGTGGATGGCCCATGCACGGACCATCTCCACGAACGCCTGGCAGCGGGCTTCCTCCGCGAATAGGTCAATCGGGTTGACGTCGATCCATATGCGAAGGCTCGGAGGAAGAGGTGGAAAGCGAAGCAGAATCTCCATGTCCAGCTTGGGCCCCGTCGTGCGGTGGAGTCCGACGGAGGTAGTTCGCTCTTCTCGTGATTCTGTCAGGGCCTTCACGACCGCCGTGCGTGTGTAACGCTGCCGCCGTTTCCCCTGGGTGATGTCCGGCATCCATGGACCCGCACCTGACTCAAGCGCGGTGAGCAGCGGCGCCAATTCACCTGTGTGAGCCGCGAGTGTGTCGCAGGCTCCATTGAACGAGAGCAGCAGGTTGTCGTCTGTCACTGAATTACGACCTCCACGCCAGCGACGTTGCTGAGGACGGACTCCAACGCGCCTTTGAGCGTGCTTCCCTTGGCGGGTTTCAATCTGCCACCTTCATAGACAAGGCGAACCCTCTGGATTCGCACCGTTCCTTCGAGTCCTTGCCGACGGATGTTCACGGTCTCGCCGTAATACTGGACCGCTCCACGCGCGTCCGCCTTCATTTGAGCTGTCAGCTCGCCCAAGCTCAGCAGATGCAAGTCGCGGCTCTTGAAGCTGAAGGTCTCCGTGCGTGGCGGTTGGCCTGACGGTGGCTTCGTTTCGATGACCAGCACGTCCGCGAAGCGCAGATCCACTTTCGTCATGCCCACGTGCGTTTCGATGCGGGGCTGATCGAAGTCCTTGAGCCACCGACGCTGCGCTCGGGGCAGTGCTGCATCCGCGCGGAGTTGGGCGACCATGGCCCGCTCGAACATCAGCCCGCGGATGAACTGCCCGCGCAGCTCCAGGTAGCCCTCCCATCGCAGGGGACCCTTGGCGGGCGCGCCCTGCTCCAACTCCGCGAGCCGGGCCTCGCGATAGCTCGCGTACTCGGTCCAGAGGGGGTGACCTTCGGCGCTCCGCGGTGCATCCCGCTCCGGTGGATGCTCTTTCAGGAAGGACACATCGCGGGACAGCCGTGGTCCCGTGGCCTCCCATTCCACCTGGGCGAGCCGTGCCTCCAGGACTTCCGGTGGCACTCCCGCGAAGTCCTTCGACAGCGCGGCGGCGTCTCCACTTCTGCCGGTACTCTTCTGTGCGGCGCCCGGGCGTTCACGGCTTGCCTCCGCCAGCAGGGCCTGGGCCTTTGCTGGATTGCCTCGGGCCTCGTACAGCGCCAGCGCTCCGGCTTCTCCCCACTCGGCGGCGAGGAGGGCGCTCTCCCGGCTCGCTCGGAGCTGACGCAGCAGCTCCCGCGTGGCGTTCACCCCAAACTGGTCCTCCAGCCGCTCCACCGCCGCCTTGAGTGCCTCCAGGTCGAAGGTGGGCTGTTCTCTTCGCAGGGCCCGTGCGCCCTTGCCTCCCGCGTACAGCGCGACCATGAACGCGGCGGGTGCCAGCTCTCGCGTGGCCTGTTCGTATCGGCCCTTCGCCAGGGACGTTGCTCCCTGGGCCGTTCCTGCGACCAGATGGAAGAAGCCCATCGGGACGCCGAACGTCAGGTGATCGAAGCCACCCCTCACCACGTTGCCCGGTGAGAAGTGCCCTGCCATCAGGGCCCTCTCCACCGCGTCGAGCGCTTCCTGATAGGGCGGCGGCAATTGCGCACGCTTCGCGGAGAACTCCACATAGCGGGCCCCCGCGCTCACGTCGGTGCTGGACAGCGCATCCCGCCCCGCGCGCCCCAAACCCCGCAGGACGTCACCGGCCTGCTCTTCCCGCTCCGGATACGTCGTGACCTTCAGACCCCTGCGCAGCAACTCCTCGCGCACGGTGGGCATGCCGCCCAGGGTCTCCCCGAGCTGCTTGTCGCGGGCCAGGCGCTGGACCAGTTCGCGCAGTTCGTCATCGAAGGTGGCGTGGAGGATGAAGAGGGCGAACACCTCCGCGCGTGGTGCGCCATACTTCTCGACCGCGCTGACGAGGAACGCGGCGCGCTTGTGCTGAAGGATGCCGGAGGCCTTCGCATCCAACGGCCCCAACGCCCCCAGCCGGACGGCATCCCAATCATCAAGGGACTCCACCAGCCAGGCCATGTCCACGCCGCGCTGCATGGCCACGAAGGCCGCGGGCGAGGCACAGGCCAGGAAGGGCGCGAGGCGCAGTTCGCTTCGGTCCAGATCGGGCCAGCCAGGCGGCAGAGGCCGACTGCCACAGGACCCTCCCTTGTCGTCACGAGACTCAGCGGAAGCCTTCCGGACTCCTCCAGCCCAGGGGCGCCATGCTGCGCGCGCAGCCGGAGTGCCGTAGCTCCAGGTGCCTCCGAGTGACGGTGACGATGCACAGCCCGCGATGAGCAGGGCCATGCAGGCCAGCACCGCCCACCGCCGCACGGTGGAGCCCACGAGGAATCGCCATGGCTGAATCACAGCCGATGACGATACCGGCTCACGGCACGGTGGCGGGATCCGCGAAGCGCGGGTCGGTCAGGAACGCAGTGTCCGTGAGCGACTCCAGGAACGCGATGACGTCCGCCTTCTCCTCGGGCGTCAGCTCGAAGCCGCGCACGAAGGCGCTCTGCAGGGGGCTCGGCTGTCCGCCGTTCGCCGCCCGTGCTCGGCCTCCCGCCGCGTAGTGGTCCAACACGTCGGAGAGCGTCTCCACGCTGCCGTCGTGCATGTACGGCCCGGTGACGGCTACGTTGCGCAGCGACGGCGCTTTGAAGCGCCCCATGTCATCCGGACGGAACGTGATTTCGAAGAGGCCTGTGTCCCCAGCGGGATACGCGCCCTGGCCGTCTTCGTTGTAGAGCCCCGTGTTGTGGTACGGCAGCACCGGCTCCTTCGTCGCCTCGTGCACGGTCGCGTCCTGGAAGTTGAAGCCGGAGTGGCAGTGGTCGCACTCCAGGCGCTCGGACAGGAACAGCTGCAAGCCCCGCTTCGCCGCGGGACTCAGCGCGTCCACCTCCTTGCCGTACAGATAGCGGTCATACGGCGACGTGCCGGAGATGAGCGAACGCTCGAACGCGGACAACGCCCGCGTCAGCGTGGCCAGCGACACCGGCGTGGCCTCGTTCGGGAATGCCTCCGCGAAACGGGCCGTCAGGTCCGGATCCGCGCGCAGCCGCTCCAGCAACACGTCCTGTTGATCCGCGAAGCCCAGCTCCACCGGCTCCCGCCCGAACAGCGGCACCAGCGCCTGGGCCTCCAGCGTGGTGAGCGCGGAGTTGGCCCAGGTGAGGCTGGTCGCGTACGCCACGTTCGCCAGCCCTTGTCCGTTGCGACGGTGCGCCTGTCCCGTGCTGCCCACGGCGTGCACTCGCCCGTCCGTGAAGGCCCGGGCCTGCTCGTGGCAGGAGCCACAGGACTGCGTGCCGTTCAACGACAAGCGCTTGTCGTAGAAGAGGCGCCGGCCCAGCTGGACCTTCGCCTCCGACATGGGGTTGTCCTCCGGCACGCGCGGCTTGGGGAAGCCCGCTGGCAGCTTCCAGTCGTAGGGCACGGGCTCCTCGGTCGGACCCGAGGGATCCGCGCAGCCCGCGCCCAGCAACGCCACCGTCGCCAGGGCCTTCCACGCCTGTCCTTGTCGTCGTGCCACGTCGGACGTCCTTCCTGCTACTCGGCCCGGATGAAGGTCTGCGCGGCCGGGTTCGCCGCCTGGCCGCCGAAGGCCAGCCCCAGGGGCTGGAAGAGGGCACCGCAGTCCGTGTCGGTGGGGGACGACATGCAGCCCGCGGCCGTGCTGGGCGCGTTCACGTCCAGGTTGGCGCCCGCGAAGAGCGTGCCCAGGTCCATCACCACCTTGTTCTTCGTCACGTCGAAGCCGTCCAGGTGGAACTCCGGACGGTTGTTGTTCGCGCACCCGGCGGTGCCCTGCGTCTGGCCCTCGGGCGGCGGCGCGCAGGCCGTGCTGCCCAGGTGCAGGACGTGCTGGGGAAGGCCCTGCGTGCGGCCTTCGATGCGCGTGAAGATGAAGCCGCTCTGCCAGCTCCAGTGCAGGCCCGTATCATCCATCGGCGCACCGAGCGTCGTGGGGTCGCCGTGGTTCACGTCCTCCGGCACGCCCACCGTGAAGCGCAGGCCCGTGTAGTCACCCTGGGGCGCCGTGCCCTTGATGGACGCGTTCATCGCCGCCGTGCCTTGCGTGCACAGCCCGTCCTTGTTCGCGAAGTCCAGCAGCACCACGCCCGAGTGCTGCCACGTGCCGTCCTCGGTCAGCGTCACGGGCACCTCCTTCCCGTCCCGCGTCACCAGCCGCACGTTGTGGACATACACGCGGAAGTCCATGGGCTCGTAGGTCGTCCCCGTCGTCCCGACGTTCGTGTACGTCTTGCCGCACTCGAAGGCCTCCGTGCCCACGCGGGCGACGACAGGCAGGTTCACCGTCAGCAGCTCGGGCGTCTGGGGTTCGTCGTCCCCACAGCCGAGCGCGCCCACGAGGGCCAGCGGAAGGAGGATGCGGGAGCGGAGCAGGGAGCGCATGGGAATCATCCTTGGAAGGTGCCCCCGTCTAACGCACTGGCTGGGAAAGCTTGCCGTGGCATGTTGCCGCACCCGCCGCCCGTCTCAGGCCACCTCGCGCGTTTCGTCCGGAACCGGGAGCCCCGCACCCCTCGCCTTGCGCCGCTGGATGGCCAGGAAGAGGGCCTCGTGCGTGGCGGGCGAGGGCAGGTCCACGTCGCCGCCCGGCGCTCCGAAGGCGGCCACCGCGTCGCGCAGCGCCTCCCGCACGGACAGGGCCAGCATCAGCGGCGGCTCGCCCACGGCCTTGCTGCCGTGGATGGTGCCCTTCTGCTCGGCCCGCTCCATCAAGGCCACGCGCAGGTCGATGGGCGCGTCGCTGAACGCGGGCACCGCGTAGGTGCTGGCGGAGTGCGTGAGCAGCCGCCCGTTCGCGTCCCACTTCAGCTCCTCGCCGGTGAGCCACCCCATGCCCTGCACGAAGGCGCCCTCCACCTGACCCCGGTCCAGGCCGGGGTTGAGTGAATCCCCCACGTCCTCCAGCAGGTCCGAGCGCAGCACGCGCTTCATGCCCGTGTCGCCGTCCACCTCCACCTCGCTCACCGCCGCGCCATAGGCGAAGTAGAGGAACGGCTTGCCCCGGCCCAGGGTCCGGTCGTAGCCGATGCCCGGCGTGCGGTAGTAGCCCGTGACGGACAGGCCCACGCGGTCGCGATAGGCCTCCTCCACCACGGTCCCGAAGGGCAGCCCCTGGTCCGGCCGCGACGCCGCCGAGATGCGCCCGTCCTCGAACACCAGCGCGTCCGGAGACACTGCCTGCCCGTGCAACTGCACCAGCATGCGCGCGGCCACCGGAGCCAGCCGCTCGCGCACCTGGATGCACGCCTCGCGCACCGCCGCGCCGTTGAGGTCGGAGCCGCTGGAGGCCGCCGTCGCGGACGTGTTGGGCACCTTGTCCGTCGCCGTGTGCGCCACGCGCACCAGGTCCGCGGGCAGGCCCAGTTCGCGCATGGCCACGCCCTGGATCTTGGTGTGCAACCCCTGGCCCATCTCCGTGCCGCCGTGCGACAGCAATACGGAGCCGTCGCGGTACACGTGCACCAGCGCGCCCGCCTGGTTGAGGAAGGTGGCGGTGAAGGAGATGCCGAACTTCATCGGCGTGATGGCCAGTCCGCGCTTGATGCGGGGGCTGGACGCGTTGAAGGCCTCCAGCTCCGCGCGGCGCTTCGCGAAGTCGGACGACTCCATCAGGTCGTTCCACAGCTTCGGCAGCCGGTTGTCCTCCAGCTCCTGGCCGTAGTGCGTGGTGTTGGTGTCGCCCACGCCGTCGTAGAGGTTGCGCTGGCGCACGGCCTCCGGGGCCAGGCCCAGGGCGGCCGCGATGCGCGCCAGGATGTCCTCCATCACCAGCATGCCCTGCGGACCGCCGAAGCCCCGGAATGCCGTGTTGGAGACCAGGTGCGTCTTCGCCACGCGGCCGGTGTAGCGCACCGACGGCACGTAGTAGCCGTTGTCCAGGTGGAAGAGGGCCCGGTCGGTGATGGACTCGGACAGGTCCAGGGACCAGCCGCCGTTGGACGTGAGGTCCGCCTTGAGCGCGAGCAGCCGGCCCGTGGCGTCGAAGCCCACCTCCCAGGCCGCGTGGAACGGATGGCGCTTGCCCGTGACGACCATGTCCACGTCGCGGTCCAGCATCCACTTCACCGGCCGGCCCGTGTGCACCGCCGCCAGCGCCACCAGCGCCGCGGGCGCGTTTCCTTGAGTCTCCTTGCCGCCGAAGCCGCCGCCCATGCGCGGCGCCTTCACCACCACGCGGCTGCGCGGCATGTGCAGCACGTGCGAGATGATGGCCTGCACCTCCGACGGGTGCTGCGTGGAGGACGTCACCGTGACGTCGCCGTCGTCGCCCACCTCCGCGAAGGCCGCGTGCGTCTCCAGGTAGAAGTGCTCCTGGCCGCCCATCGTCAGCTCTCCGGCCAGCCGGTTCGGGCTGGAGGCGAGCGCGCTGTCCACGTCGCCCCGGCGGATGATGTGCGGGTCGGTGTGGAAGCTGCCTTGCTTCAGGGCCTCGGTCAGCGTGAGCACGGCGGGCAGGGGCTCGTAGTCCACCACCACCTGGCGCGCGCCCTCGCGGCAGGCCTCGGGCGTCTCGCCGACGACGAGCGCCACCACCTGCGCGTGGAAGAGCACCTCGTCCTTCGCGAGCAGCGGCTCATCATGGCGGATGGGTCCCGTGTCGTTCATGCCCGGGATGTCCTCCGCGAGCAGCACCTTCACCACGCCGGGCACCTTCAACGCGGCGCTGGCGTCGCGGCGGAGGATGCGCGCGTGCGCGTGCGGCGACAGCACCGGCCACACCGTCAGCATGGGCTGGCGCTGCGCGAGGTCATCCACGTACTGCGCGCTGCCCGTCACGTGGCCCAGCGCGCTCTCATGGCGCAGCTCGCGGCCCGCGTCCGCGGTGGCGACAGGAGCGCCCGGGGCGAAGCGGGGGCGTCCGTCCAGCGCGGCGCTGCGCTCGCCGGACGCGAACTTCTCCAGCAGGGACACCACCAGCCCGCGCCGGTACTCCGCGCTGCCACGCAGGTCCGTGAGGGGCGTGAACTCGCGCTCCAGCGTGGCGCGCACGCGGGCCACGGCCTCCGCGTTCCACGGGTGGCCCATGAGCTGGGCCTCCGTCTGCTTCGCCCGCGCCGGGGTGGCCGCGACGCCGCCGTAGCCCAGCCGCGCGGTGCGCACGAGGCCCAGCGCGTCCGTCTCGATGCAGAAGCCCGCCGCGACGATGCTGATGTCCAGCTCGCGGCGCTTGGACACCTTGAAGCTGTCCGAGTGCCGGGTCAGCCCGCTGTCCTTCGCCGGGGCGTGGGGAATGACGACGAAGCGGACCACCTCGTCCGGCTGGAGCGCCGTCTTGCGGTAGGCGAGGAAGAAGTCCGACAGCGCCACCGTCCGCTCGCCGCGCACGGACGCGAGCACCAGCCGGGCGTCCAGCGCGAGCAGCACCGGCGCCGTGTCCCCGATGGGCGAGGCCGTCACCAGGTTGCCCGCGAGCGTGGCGCGGTGGCGGATCTGCCGCGAGGCGAAGACGTTGAGCATCTTCGCCAGCTCCGGCACCTCGTGGCCCAGCGCGTCCTCCACATCCACCAGCGACGCGGCGCCGCCCACGTACCAGCCGTCCTCCTCGCGGCGGATGGCGCGCAGGGCCTCCACGCCTTCCGTCGAGATGAGGAACGGGTAGCGGCGGGACTTCTTGGTGATGTCCACGCCCAGCTCGGTGGCGCCGGCCACGAGCATCGCCTCCGGGTGCAGGGCTCGCAGCGCGAGCAGGTCCTCCCACGTGGTGGGGCGCAGGAACAGGCCGTCGCGCGCTTCGTAGCGCAGGGGCGGGGTGGGGGAGGGCGGCCCCTCCAGCGAGACGCCGGGAAGCCCGGGGCCCGCGCCCTTCGCGTCGCGGGTGGCGAGCGCGTCCACCATCGCGTCTCGGATGGGGCGGTAGCCGGTACAGCGGCAGATGTTGCCGCAGAGCTGATCCGCGATGGCCTCCGGAGAGCCCGCGTCCTTGCGACAGTACGCCTCCACCATGGAGACGACGAAGCCCGGCGTGCAGAAGCCGCACTGCGAGCCGTAGTGCTTCACCATGGCCTGCTGCACGGGGTGGGGCGCGGCGCGGCTGCCCACGCCCTCCACGGTGACGAGCTCGCGCCCGGCCACCATGGGCAACAGCGCGATGCAGCTGTTGAACGCGCGCAGCGTCTTCTGGCCGCTCACGTCCCGGTCCACCATGGCCACGGTGCACGCGCCGCAGTCGCCTTCGGCACAGCCCTGCTTCGTGCCCGTCAGTCCACGCGCGCGCAGGTAATCCAGCAGGGTGGTGTTGGGCGACGCGTCGTCGACCTGGACCGTCTGGCCGTTGAGCCGGAATTCGAAGGGGGTGCTCATTCCCCCGAGGATAGCAGGGGCGCGGGCGCTGGCTGAGCGCCTGCTTCCTGGGCCAGTCCGTGATGGAGCTGGAGCAGCCCGGCGGCGATGCTCACGGCCACCTCTTGCGGTGACTTTCCCCCGGTGGGCAGCCCCATGGGACACTGGACGCGGCCCACCTGCCGGGCGGGCATCCCCTTCGCATCCAGCCTCTGCCGGAAGCGGGCCCACTTCGTGTCACTGCCGATGAGCCCGATGTAACGGGCCGGCTTCTGGATGGCGAAGGCGATGATGTCCTGATCCACGTCGTGCCGGTGCGTCATCACCGCCACGTAGGTGCGCTGCTCGTCCCAGACCGCGCGCGACGCGAACTCGTCCCACGCCTCCTCGTGGCGCACCACGCCAGCGGGCACCTGCGGGGACTGGACCCACTCGGCGCGCTCATCCACCAGGTGCACGCGAAAGGGGGTTCCCTCCAGGATGCGGCACAGCGCCTGTCCCACGTGGCCGGCTCCGAAGAGGTACAGCTGGGGCCCGTGGTTGACGGGCTCGACGAAGACGTCCACGACTCCTCCACAGCACTGGCCCAGCTTCGCGCCCAGCGGATAGCGGAACGTGCGCGCCTCGCCCCTGGCCAGACACGCGCGGGCGTCCTGAAGGACCAACTGCTCCAGGTGGCCTCCGCCGATGGTGCCGTGGAAGGTGCCGTCCGCGCGCACCAGCAGCTTCGCGCCGGGGGGCGCGGGCGTGCTGCCCTTGCACTCCGTCACCGTCACGACGGCGAACGGCGTGTCCTCGCGTGCCCACTCCGCCAGCTGGTGAACCCAGTTCCACATGCCGCCGGTGAGTCTGCCACGGCCGCCATCCCCGTGGCGCTCCTCCGGACGCCTGCCGTGGGGACGAGGAGGCCAGCGCTCGTTGCCGGGCCGGTGAGGCGCACCACCTTTGCGCCAGTCGATTCCCGTTCACCGGAACCAAGGAGATGACGTCATGGCCAATACCGACATCGAGACGCTGAACTCCTTCCTGCGCGGTGAGCTCTCCGCCGTGGAGACCTACCGGCAGGCGAGCAAGCACATCAAGAGCGACCTGGCTCGCACGGAGGTGGACGCCTGCCTCCATGACCACGAGGCCCGCGTCGACGCCATCAAGGAGCGCATCGAGAAGCTGGGCGGCAATCCGGCGGAGAGCTCCGGCGTCTGGGGCGTGTTCGCCAAGGTGGTCCAGGGCGGAGCTGACCTGCTGGGGGAGAAGGCCGCCATCGACGCCCTGGAGCAGGGCGAGGACCACGGCCTGGCGGACTACAACCGCGACGTGGGCAAGCTCCACGGCGAGGCCCGCAGTTTCGCGCGTCAGCAGCTGCTGCCGGCCCAGAAGCAGACGCATGACCGGCTCAGCCGCTTGAAGCACAACCCGACCCTGCACTGAGCGTAGGGGTTGCGCAGTGCCGGACATCCCGAGGTGCCCATCCCGGCTGCGGGGATGGGCGCCTTGTGGTGCATCGCACGTCCCCGCATCCAGGCCTGGAGGCTTTCAGGGGGCGTGCGATATTCGGAAGGAGGGGACTTCCACCGGCGAACGAGGGCGAAGAAGCACATGGCGCGCGAGCACACGGTGCCGGGGCCGCACGGGCCCGGGACCGTCACCGACAGCGAGGACGCGAGGACACCGGCTTCCCGCTTGCCCGACGTGCGCGCCGAAGTCGAGGGGACGCCCTCCGTCCCCTCTCCGACGACCGCCGACACCAGCTACGCCGCGGGCGCCCTGGGCACCGGCATCGAGGTGCTCTTCACCACCTCCGAGCGCGCCCTGCAGTGGGCCTGGCGCGTGCTCCAACTCGCGCGCGGCGTGGTGGAGGCCACGCCCCGGGGCGACGCGTTCATCCGCGAGGCCCGCGCGTCCGTGGTGGACTTCCTGGACCACATCCCGCCCCACGTGCGCCGCAGCGTCGAGGAGGTGCTCGTCTTCTGCAACCTGTGGCAGGCCGTGGGCGTGCGCCTGCGCCGCCGGGGCGGCTTCCCCGCGGGGGACGACGCGGCCTGGCGCCAGCTCTGCGAGGACGTGGAGTTGCTCCAGCGCGCCGCCCAGGCCCGGCTGGGCACCGCCGCCGCGCTGGAGCAGGGGCTGCTCAAGGACCTGGGCCACCTGCGCGCGCTGGCCCTGTCCTGCGGCGACAGCGCCAACGAAGTCACCGTGGGCATGGAGGTGTTCACCCGCTGCATCGCGGAGCTGATGGCCGTGGCCAGCGCCGTGCGCCGCGCCTGGGAGGCCGCCGCCCATGAGCTGGCCGAGTCCGCCGCGTGGCTGCGCGCGGGAGACCCGGCCTTCAGCGCGTGGCTGGCGGAGCACCTGGTCGCCGCCGAGCCCGCGTGGGAGCGCACCCAGAAGGTCGCTCGCTGGCTTCACGACGTGGGCGCCTTCGCGGGCCAGCCCTGAAGCGCGGCCCTCTCAAGGCTCGATGAGGATGCGGTGCCGGTGCAGCTCCAGGAGGATGTCTGGATCCAGGTCCGCCTGCTTGTGGTCGCGCAGGTGCTGGCGGACGGCCTCCACGGGCTTCTGGCCGGTGAACTCCACCAGCAGCGAGTAGGCCTCACCCGGCAGCGCCACCGCGTCGTATTCGCTGTAGAAGCCCAGCGCGACGCTGCCGTCCGGCAGCCACTTCACCGTCGCGTCCGGGTTGAAGCGCAGCACGCGCGGCAGCGTGGGGGCGGAGGCCTGGGTGTACAGCTTCTCCAGCACCTTCTGTTCGATGGTGCCGTCCAGGCCCAGCATCCGCTCCAGCCCGTCCCGGGACACGGCGCGCACGGCGTCGTAGCAGGCGCGGTAGAAGTCCTTCTCCATCCCGGCGTACCCCTTCCAGAGCGCGGCGTACACCTTCGCCGGGGGCGCCGCGTCGTCCAGGTCCTCCACGGACAGCGGGCCGGTGGCCACCTCCGCCTTGTCGCGGCCGTCCAGGAAGAACTCCGGCATCAGCTGGAGCAGCGCGTGGCGCGACAGCTGGAACTCCGCCAGCGTCAGGTACGTCTTGAGCGACATCCAGAAGCGCTGGCCGTCCCGGCCCGCCACGTACTTGCAGAAGAACGTGGAGCAGACGGACTCGCGGTACGCCCAGATGGTGCAGCCGCCGGACTCCAGCGCGTAGTACGGGCAGCGCAGCGACGACGCGCGGCCGAAGAACTGGTGCGCGTTCTTGTACAGGTGGTTGAACTTCGCGGGCGGCTTCACCCACTGCGGGCTCACGCCGATGCGGCTGTCGATTTTCGCCTCGATGCGCCGGCGCCCCTCCGCCATCTGCGGTGAGTCATCCGACAGGAGCGCGCCCACGAGGTAGTTGGGCAGCCGCGGCTGGTACGTGCAGCACTTGGTGTCCGGCCGGAACAGGTGCTCCGCCCCGTCCACGGACTCCACCGTGGCCTGCGCGGAGGCGCGGCTCATGGCGCAGTTGGAGCAGGTGGCCTTCTCTTCCGTGGGCGCGTCCTTGCGGAAGAAGGCCGGCAGGAGGTCCTGGTAGAGGGCGGGCAGCGTCGAGAGGATGGAAGACATGAAGGCAGGGTGTCAGGAGGACCGGTCGGCCCACTCCAGGTGATAGGTGGCGGAATCGGGCGAGTGGCGGGTGCGGTGCAGGGTGAAGCCCTGGACTCCCACGCGCAACATCCCTTCTTCCAGCACGCCGTCCACGAAGCCCTCCAGGGCCTCCGGTTCGTTGAACCAGAGGTCCGCCTGGGCGGGGCCCAGCACGGTGAGGCGCGTCTCCGTGTAGTTGTTGCCGCTGCGGAAGTTGTGCTGCATGCGCTCCAGCGAGCGCATGGGCCCCACCACGCGGGCCAGCGTGAGGACCGCGCCGCCCACCAGCGTCTGCGCGTAGCCCTCCACCATCCGCCGGCCCATCAGGCGCCGGCCCTGCTCCACCGGCTGGTCGGGGTGGAGCGTGCGGGCCGTGTCCTCCAGGCAGTCCACCCAGACGGCCAGGGGGTACGCGGCGAGCAGTGGGGCGTGCAGGTTCAACCCCCGCGCGCGCAGCCGGTCCACCAGCTCGGGCGTCAGGGAGGGGGCCAGCACCTTGCGGTACAGGCTGTCCACGCTGCTGCTGAAGATGACGCGCTCGTCCCTCATGGCCCTTCTGTCCTTGCCGGGACCTGAACAGGCCCCGGGCGCGCATTCTTCGCCCAGGGCCCGGGAGGAGGCCAGCCCCCTGGCGCCCCCCCTCACAGCGGGTACGCGGTGAGGGGGGAAGCGCCCGGTGCGTCACCAGGCCACGGAGAGGCTCACGCCGCTGTAGGCGGTGAAGCCCCGGAGCAGGAGGTACTGCCGGCCGGCGATGGGCCGCGCCACCAGGTTGCACGTCTCGTTGTTGCCCGTCAGGTAGGGACGGCAATCGTAAATCTGGGTCGTGGGCGCGAAGTCGAAGCGCGTGTAGAGGTCCACGTCCCCGGTGCCGCCGGAGATGCTCACCGTGGAGGGCGTGTTCGCCGGCACGTCGAAGCAGTAGTACTTCTGCGACGAGGCGTTGCCGGAGATGAGGGACACCGTGGTGTTGTTGGGCAGCGGAACACAGGAGGGCGACGTCGTGACGCCCACGCCCACTGCGCTCCACGCCGCATCCACCGCGTCCTGGACGGCGGTGTTGTAGCCCAGGCTCTGCGCCGCCACCCGCGTCGCCAATCTGGCCGCGTAGAGGCTGGTGCTGCGGGTGAAGAGGTTCATGTTGGCGTACCAGAAGATGTGGGCCGCGGCCTCCACGCCGATGGCAGGCACGTTCACCAGCGTCTTTCCTCGCGGGTGCACGCCGCCGGTGGCCATCAGCTTGAACGCCAGGTTGGCCACCCCGGAGCCGTGGTGCACGTCCGTGCCGCTGTTCAGGTCCGGGGCGTAGTCCACGGAGTAGCCATCCGCCGCCGGGTCGTTCATGTAGCGCAGGGCATCCCCGGACGTGCCAGGGGTCCAGGCCGTCTCCGCGATGTGCCACACGGACGTCGCGGTGCTCCAGGTGCCCGAGGCCCAGCTGCCGCAGGTGGCGGCGTAGATGTCCGACAGTGACTCGCTGAGCGCTCCGGACTCGCCGCTGTAGATGAGGTCGGACGTGGTCTCGGTGACGCCGTGCATGAACTCGTGCACGACGATGTCCGGGTCCTCGCACGGCTGCCCCAGCTGGGGCAGGCTTCCGTCACCGCAGACCAGCTTCGTGCCGTCGAAGTACGCGTTCGCGTAGCTGGTGCCGTAGTGCACCTGCGCCAGCAGCGGGCCGCCCATGCCGTTATACGAGTCGCGGCCGAAGTTCGCCTGGAAGCAGTCGTAGAAGAGGCCCAGGTTGTCGTACGTCCTGTCGATGGTCGTGTCGCCAGTGGCCACCTGGCCTTCAACCCGGCACGTGCCGTTGTTGGAGCCGCCCACGGAGCACACCGTGCGGTTGCGCGCGGCGTGGATCTCCGGCGCGCGCAGCACCTCCTGGCCGTCCGCCGCGCTCACGTAGACGCGGTCGCGCAGGGGCATTCCGTCCGCGTCCTGTCCGGACACCACCACCTCGAAGGCGCGGACCAGGGACGCCTCGGGGGTCGGCCGGACGAAGACCTCGCGAGGGGCTCCCGCGCTGCTGCCCGCCGGGGACGCCGCCAGCGCAGCCTCGCTCGCGGCCTCTGGCGCGATGCGAGCGGGGGCCGGCAGGGGTTCGCCGTCACGCGCGGTGCCGTTCACTGCGTACACCTGACCCCGCGCATCCAGGTGGACGATGAGCTCCTCGTTCACCACCGGGAGCCCGTCCTTGGTCTGCGCGTAGCGCAGGTGCGTCTTGCCCAGCTCGTCCCGCTGGATGCGCTGGGGCACCAGGTCCTTCGCCGTCAGCCGGAAGGCGGGCAGCACGCGCAGCAGGGTGGGCTCCAGGAGCGCGTGCGCCTGCCGGGCGCTGGCACCGGAGATGGGCCGGCCCGTCGTGCCCAGCGCGCCCAGGATGAACTGGGGCGCGCCGTCCGCGTGCACGCCCCGCACCTCCGCGCCGGGCAGCGCTCCCAGGGCCGACTTCAGGTCGACCAGGCGGGTTTCAGAAGGAGCGGAAGGCGCCTCGGCCTGGGGATCTCCCGCACCACATGCGGACAGCGTGAACGTCAGGCCGGCGAGGAGCCAGCGGTTCTTTCGCGTCATGACATGCCCCCAGTGTGACGAAACGAGTCTGTAAAGCCTCGCGAGCAAAGCATGGAGCACTGACTGATATGTGAATTCCTGGATGACTGGGAGTGTTGGAAAGGAGGCTGAGGCCGGAGGAGCGCCCACGTCGGCGGTGGTTCACCCACCTGGGTGCTGTGCGGGCGTCCTGGCACGAACTCCGGACGTTGTGACGCGAGGCGCGGTGATAAGGACGGCCCCGCTGTTACCTCCCGTCACCCGTTCGCAAGGACCTTCATGCTCACGCTGCGCGGGGCTCCGGCCCTCTCCGAATTCAGGCTCGCCAAGCTGCTCGTCCGTTGCCGGGAGCAGGTGCCGTCGGTGGCCACCCTCTACTCGGAGTTCGTGCACTTCGCGGACACGTCGGCGGCGCTGACTCAGGACGAGGCGGAGCGGCTGGGGCGCCTCCTGGAGTATGGTCCCCACACGGCGAAGCGCGAGCGCACGGGCACGCTGCTCCTGGTGGTGCCGCGTCCGGGCACGGTGTCGCCCTGGGCCTCCAAGGCTACGGACATCGCGCACCACTGTGGCCTCACGCAGGTGCGCCGCATGGAGCGCGGCATCGCGTTCTTCCTCACCGGCCCCGGTGGCCGGCCGCTGGACGCGAATGAGGCGGAGGGCGTGCAGGCAGTGCTGCACGACCGGATGACGCAGGCGGTGCTGCCCCGGCTGGAGGACGCGGAGGTGCTGTTCCGCACGGACTCGCCCCGGCCGCTCACGCGCGTGGACGTGCTGGGCGGAGGCCGCGCGGCGCTGGCGAAGGCCAACGGCGAGCTGGGCCTGGCGCTGGCGGAGGACGAAATCGACTACCTGGTGGCGCGCTTCACGGAGCTCCAGCGCAACCCCACCGACGTGGAGTTGATGATGTTCGCGCAGGCGAACAGCGAGCACTGCCGCCACAAAATCTTCAACGCGTCGTGGACGGTGGATGGCGAGCCGCGCGAGCGTTCGCTGTTCCAGGCCATCAAGAACACCTACGCCCAGAGCCCGAGCGGCGTGCTGTCCGCGTACAAGGACAACGCCGCCGTCATCGAGGGCTTCGAGGTGGAGCGCTTCTTCCCCCAGGGCGAAGGGCGCGAGTGGGGCACCGTGCGCGAGCCGGCCCACATCATGATGAAGGTGGAGACGCACAACCATCCCACCGCCATCTCGCCGTACCCGGGCGCGGCCACGGGCGCGGGCGGTGAAATCCGCGACGAGGGCGCCACCGGGCGCGGCGCGAAGCCCAAGGCGGGGCTCACCGGCTTCTCCGTCAGCCACCTGCGCCTGCCGGACTACGCGCGGCCGTGGGAGGCGCCCTACGGCAAGCCGGACCGCATCGTGTCCGCGCTGGACATCATGGTGGACGGCCCGCTGGGCGGCGCCGCGTTCAACAACGAGTTCGGCCGGCCCAACCTCACCGGCTACTTCCGCAGCTTCGAGCAGCACGTGCCCACGCCGGAGGGCGTGGAGGTGCGCGGCTACCACAAGCCCATCATGCTGGCGGGCGGCCTGGGCAATATCCGCGCGGGCCACGTGAAGAAGGCCCTGCTGCGCGCGGGCGACAAGCTCATCGTGCTGGGCGGCCCGGCGATGCTCATCGGTCTGGGCGGCGGTGCGGCGTCCTCCATGGCGCAGGGCGCGAGCGCGGCGGACCTCGATTTCGCCTCCGTGCAGCGGGACAACGCGGAGATGGAGCGCCGCTGCCAGGAGGTCATCGACCAGTGCTGGATGCTGGGCGACCAGAACCCCCTGCGCTCCATCCACGACGTGGGCGCGGGCGGCCTGTCCAACGCGCTGCCGGAGCTGGCGCACGACAACGACCTGGGCGGCCGGCTGGAGCTGCGGGAAGTGCCCAACGACGAGCCGGGCATGTCCCCGGTGGAAATCTGGTGCAACGAGGCGCAGGAGCGCTACGTGCTGGGCGTGGCGCCAGAGGACCTGGCGCGCTTCGCCGCGCTGTGCGAGCGCGAGCGCGCCCCCTTCGCCGTGCTGGGCGAAGCCACGGCGGAGCAGGTGCTCACGCTCACGGACCGCGAGCTGGGGGACACGCCCATCGCGCTGCCCATGGACGTCCTCTTCGGCAAGGCGCCGCGCATGCACCGCGAGTTCGCGTCGCGCCCCCTGAGGCACGCTCCGCTGAGCATCCCGTCCGATTTGAAGGCCGCGGCGCACGCGGTGCTGTCGCACCCGACGGTGGCGGACAAGTCGTTCCTCATCACCATTGGCGACCGCTCCGTGGGCGGACACACCGCGCGTGACCAGATGGTGGGGCCGTGGCAGGTGCCGGTGGCGGACTGCGCGGTGACGCTGTCGTCGCTGATGTCCAACACGGGCGAGGCGATGGCGCTCGGCGAGCGCACGCCGGTGGCGCTGGTGGACGCGGCGGCCTCCGCGCGCATGGCGGTGGGCGAGGCGCTCACCAACCTGGCGGCGGCGCGCATCGAGAAGCTGTCGGACGTGAAGCTCTCCGCGAACTGGATGGCGGCGGCGGGCAGCCCCGGCGAGGACGCGAACCTCTACGCCGCCGTGCACGCGGTGGGCATGGAGCTGTGCCCCGCGCTGGGCATCGCCATCCCGGTGGGCAAGGACTCCATGTCCATGCGCACGCAGTGGCAGGAGGACGGCCAGAAGAAGGCGGTGACGGCGCCCTTGTCGCTCATCATCACCGCGTTCGCTCCGGTGCTGGACGCGCGCGTCACGCTGACGCCGCAGCCGGTGGACGTGGCAGGGGACACTCGCCTGTTGCTGCTGGACGTGGCGAAGGGCCGGCAGCGGCTGGGCGCGTCCGTGCTGGCGCAGGTGCACCAGCAGGTGGGCCCGGAGTGCCCGGACGTGGATGACGCGGCGGCCCTGAAGGGCTTCTTCTCCGCGGTGCAGGAGCTCCATGCGGCGGGCGTGCTGCTCGCGTACCACGACCGTTCCGACGGCGGTCTCTGGGCCACGCTCGCGGAGATGGCCTTCGCGGGCCACTGCGGCCTGGACGTGGACCTGGCCCCGCTGGGTGGCGACGCGGTGGCGGCCCTCTTCAACGAGGAACTGGGCGCGGTGGTGCAGGCGCGCGCGTCCGACGTGGCGCGCGTGCGTGATGCCTTCACCCGCCACGGCCTGGGCGCGCACGTCCATGAGCTGGGGCGCCCCACGTCCCAGCAGGTGGTGCGCGTGCGGCACGGCGGCGGGGAGCTGCTCGCGGAGGAGACGGTGGCTCTCAAGCGCACCTGGTCCCGCGTGAGCTACGAAATCCAGAAGCTGCGCGACAACCCCACCTGCGCGGAGGAGGAATACGCCGCGAAGTGCGACGCGCAGGACCCGGGCCTGTCGCCGGTGCTCACGTTCGACCCGGTCGTGGACGTGGCGGCGGCGTACATCGCCAAGGGGGCCCGGCCGCGCGTGGCGGTGCTGCGAGAGCAGGGCGTCAACAGCCAGCAGGAGATGGCGGCGGCGTTCACCCGGGCGGGCTTCGCCGCGGTGGACGTGCACATGAGCGACCTGCTGTCGGGCCGCGTGTCGCTGAAGGACTTCCACGGCGTGATGGCGTGCGGCGGCTTCAGCTACGGCGACGTGCTGGGCGCGGGCGGCGGGTGGGCCAAATCCATCCTCTTCAACCCGCGCACGCGCGACGCCTTCTCGGAGTTCTTCGCGCGGCCGGACAGCTTCGGTCTGGGCGCGTGCAACGGCTGCCAGATGTTCGCGCAGCTGAGAGAACTCATCCCCGGCGCGGAAGGCTGGCCACGCTTCGTGCGCAACGCGTCCGAGCAGTTCGAGGCCCGCCTGGGCACTGTTGAAATCGCGCCGTCGCCGTCGCTCTTCTACAAGGGCATGGAGGGCAGCCGGATGCTCATCGTCGTGTCGCACGGTGAGGGGCGGGCGGAGTTCGCCAACGCGGAGGCCGCCGCGCGCTTCAACGCCTCCAACCTGGTGACGACGCGCTGGGTGGACAACCGGGGCCAGGTGGCGGCGAAGTACCCGGCCAACCCCAATGGCTCGCCGCACGGCATCGCGGGCGTCACCACGAAGGACGGGCGCTTCACCATCACCATGCCGCACCCGGAGCGGGTGCACCGCACCGTGCAGCACTCCTGGCACCCGGCGGAGTGGGGCGAGGACGGCCCCTGGATGCGCATGTTCCGCAACGCCCGCGTCACCCTGGGCTGACGCGTCCGCGGGACGGGGCCTTCCTCGCCGCTACGGGAGGAAGGCCGCCTTCACCGCGTCCAGCAGCGGGTTGGCGCCGGTCTCCGCGTCCGTGCAGCCCTGGTTGAGCGTCCAGATGATGGTGCCGCCGTAGCCCTCCTGCCTCACGAAGGCGCCCTTGGCTGCGATGGCTTGCGGGCTGTCGTAGGAGATCCACGTCACCGTGCCGTCCTCCACGAGCTTGTCCGGGGCGAACGTCACGTAACTGGCCTGGGCCTTCTCGTCCCACTGGTACTTCCCCTGCTTCGAAAAGCGGAGGATCTTCTTGTAGGTGAACGAGTTGTCCCCGCCCACGTAGTCGGACCAGTTCGTGAAGGGCTGATAGGGCCCGGTGATGTGGCGCCACGCGAGGCCATAGAAGGGGATGCCGATGCCCAGCTTCGCCTTGGGGATGCCGGCCTTCACCCACAGGTCCAGACTGGACGCGATGGACGTGGGATGCAGGCCCTGTTCGCCCTTCAGCGCGGACGTGTGCCAGGACTTCCAGCCGTCCCACGCGCCAATCATCTCGTAGGACATCAGGTTCATCTGGTCGAAGTACGTCGCCAGCTCCGCGAACCAGGGGTCTGCGTCAGTGGGGAAGTTGGTGTTGATCCAGTGGAGGGGGAAGGTGAGAAGCATCTTCGGCCGCGCCTCGCGCAGGGCCTTCACCAGGGCCAGCAGCTTCGGCCGGTCCTCCTTCTCCACGGGCTCCCAGTCCAGATCCAGCCCGTCGTAGCCGAAGTCGTCCATCGCCTTCAGCAGCGAGCGGACGAACTTCGCGCGGTTCGCGTCGGACGCGGCGCCCACCCAGCCGTCGTGCTCACCGGATCCGCCCACCATGATGAGCGCCTTGCGGCCCGCCGCATGCGCGCGCTTCGACAGCGTGCGGGCGATCTCCGGCCCCCGGTCGTTGTCGAACTTCGTGCTCAGTGTGCCGTCCGCCTTCGGAGTGACGCGGCCCACGAGGATGTGCGTGAGCGCGCTGAAGTCCACCTTCTCCGGCGGATAGTCATCCGCGTTCCAGCCCGTGTAGTAGCCCGACACCCACTTGCCACCCTGGCCCGGCGGACCCTTCACGGCTGGGGATGCACTCACCACCACGCTGGCCTGGGCGACCTGGCTCGGGTCCGCCTTGCTCCGGACCATCACCCGGTACGTGCCCGGCTTGCGAGGCGCGGTGTAGACGCCAGCGGCGCTGATGGAGCCCCGTTCGTTTCCAGGCTCCACGCTCCATGCCATCTCCGTGTCCGGGCTGTTCGTCACGGTGGCACGGAAGGCGTGCGTGGCGCCCGGAGCCAGGAAGACCGCGGGCGTCTCGAGCGTGAGGGTCACTGGCCGGAGGCCCTGCTCGATGCGGATGTCGTCGAAGGAGAGGGGCGGCAGTGTCTTGCCGCTGTCCTCCTGGAGCCACAGGCCCGTGATGCGCGTGCGGCCTTCAGGCAGCAGCTTCGCCAGGGGCACGCGGCAGGTCGTCCACTTCCGGGCCGGGATGGCGCCGCCCTCGCAAGTGGGGCCCAGCGGCACGCCCACGGGTTGCTCGGAGCCGATGACGACGCGCGCGCGCACCGCCGCGTTCGCGCCATCCTTCCCTCCGTTCACCTTCAGCACCAGCGTGTCATCCGGTGACACATCGAAGCCCGGATGGCCGAAGTACAGCGCCTCCCATGGCCCCATCGTCACGGTGATGGCGTGGTTGCCCGAGGCCCCTGCCACGGTGGTGTTCATCGCGTGCGCCCCGGCCCACGTCAGGTCCTCCCAGGGCGAGGCCAATCGGTCCTGATAGAGCCACGTCACCAGGGGCTGCGTGGGAGACGCTGCTTTCGGAGGGGGAGCCCCCTGGGAAACACCGCCCAGCAGGAGCGCGGTCAGCAGCACCCGGAGTCCAGCCGGAGGTCGTCGCATGGTCTCCCATCCTCGCAGAGGGAGGGGAGGCGCGTCCTGCATCGAGGCACCGGCCAGGCCGCCATGAGTTCGTCAAAGAGTCCCGCGACCCGAAGTTTTCCGTGAGCTCTCGATCCCAACGGAGCGCCGCGATGGGCCGCGATGTCATGAATTCGCGGACGCCAAGGTTGACGCACCGACTGAAGCCTCTGCCCGGGGCCGGTTCCCTCAAAACCTGTCCGACTGTCGGACCGGTTTCCGCCGCACGAGTCCCCAGGCAGAGCCGACCCGGCAGGTGACGAGGACGGTTTGCTTGTCCGACAGTCGGACGGATTTCGCCGCATGGGCCCGAGGCCGAGCCGACCCGACAGGGGCGCGACGATATGCGTGAGCGAACACCAAGGTAGGGCACGGACAGAGGCGCCCGCCCGGGACCGGCTGCCTCAAAACCTGTCCGACAGTCGGACAGGTTTTCGCCCCATGCGGCCCGGGGGCGCGCTGGCCCGGCAATCGACGCAGAGGGTGGGCCCGCGCGTCCATGTCAGACCCCTGTGGTTGGATGGCGATGCTGGGACGAGGAAGGGGATGGGGATGGAACGGCGAGGACTCGTGGCCTATGTGGAGGCGCAAATCGAGCGCGACATCGCGCTGGGGCGGCTGCACCCGAGCGGGCAATTCGGCTCCGAAGCGAAGCTGGCGCGCCGCTATGAGGTGTGCCGGGGCACCATCCGCGAGGCGCTGCGGCGGCTGGCGGCGCGAGGCCTGGTGGTGCAGCGCCCCGGACGCAAGACGCGCGCGGTGCCGCTGGATGAGTCGCTGACGCTGGAGAACCTGGGGCTGGCGCTGCATGACGCGAGCAACCCGGATGCCCGGTGGCTGCTGGAGGGCTACTTCAGCCTCAAGCGGCAGGTGCTGGTGGAGCTGCTGGCCGACTGCTGCGCGAGGGCCTCGGACCTCGACTTGGACCGGCTGGGGAGCACGTGCTACCAGCTCCAGGACGCGGCGCGCTGGGAGTCGGGGGAAGTCTGCGCGTGGGCGGAATTCGAGTTGCTGCGGCATGCGGCGCGGGTGGCGGCGCGTCCGGGGCACGTGCTCCTCGTTCAGTCCCTGCAGCGGGCCTTCCTGGGAGGAGCCGCCCAACTGCTGCCGCTCATGGGCGGAGAGGCGCTGCGTGAGTGGGCCTTCCGCGCGATGGCGATTCTGAACGAGCGCGACGTGCAGGCCCTTCAGCATGAGCTGCCAGCGCTGCTGAAGGCTCGCGATGAGCGCGTGCTGAATGCCTTCGCCCCCGCGCCCCAGTCACCTGCGTCCCCCGAGGCCCCACGCGCCCACGAGGTTGCACCAGTCACTCATCAGGACGACGCTTTGGGGACACACCTCGGCATCGAGGAGGGTGACGTCGGTCGGCCTGGGCCAGCCATCGCGCAGGACGAGATGCTGGAGGCACAACCCGGCATCGCGGAGGGGGACGTCGGTTGCTTTACGTCAGCCACCGAGCAAGACGATGCGCCGGAGGCATGTCCCTGCTTTGAAGAGGGCGGACCTGGCCGCCTGACGTCATCCGTTGAGCAGGACGATGCACTTGAGGCACGCCTCCTCGTGGATGCGCGTGGCCCCGGTTGCTGTGTCGCTCCAACCGCCGAGGCTCTTGGGGTTGTACCTCGCCCCGATGGAGAGTCCTTCCCCTTGAGCCAGACAGTGGGGCGCTGTTGCCTCCAGCCGTCCCCGTGTTCGTGCCCTGTGGTCAGAGGGGAAAGTGCGTCAGTAGGAATGTGATGGACGCGGTCTTGGGAAGCCTGCCCGACTGTCGAACAGGTTTTGTCGCCGTGTCCCAGGAAGGGGCCCCAGCAATCCGAGGCTCCACCCACCGGCTTCTTCGGACTCATCCGCGTGGCGGTTCGCAAGGTGGACGAGCCGCTTCGTGGACTCCAGGGCTCATTGGGGCCGGTGGGCTGCTCGCCTCTGGGGCTCCATGGTTCGTTCACTGGGACCAGATGCTTCGTGAGCGATGACAGCCCATCGCGTCCGCTGTCTCCTGAAGTTCGCGCATGCCATTTCCTGAGATGGCATGCGGAGGTACCGACGAACTTCTGGCGACCTGATCAGGCCCGGACCAGCTCGATGGGGCTTCCTTCGGGGACGTGCTTCATCGCCACGGAGTTCATGCAGTAGCGCAGCCCCGTGGGCGGCGGGCCGTCCGGGAACACGTGACCCAGGTGGCCGTCGCAGCGCGCGCAGCGGACCTCGGTGCGAATCATTCCGTGCGACACGTCGCGGATCTCCGTGACGGAGTCCTCTGACAGCGTCTGGGTGAAGGACGGCCAGCCCGTGCCGGACTCGAACTTCGTCCCGGCCTTGAACAGCGGGTTGTTGCAGCCCGCGCACACGTAGGTGCCCGGCGTCTTGGTGCCGAGGAAACAGCCGCTCCCCGGGTACTCGGTGCCGTGCTGCCGCAGCACCTGGAATTCCTCGGGGGTGAGGCGCTTGCGCCATTCTTCGTTGGAAAGATTGAGCTTGTCCGCCATGGGTCCTCCTCCACGTTTCGGGCCTGGAGCCCGGAGCACGGCCTTGGATGCACCGTGGGCCTTTGCGTCGCACCCTATACCAGGCAGGCAGCAGGGCGGCCGGCCGCCTTGTTCTCTACCGCACGGCACGGCAGGCCCTGCGGACCAGGGCTTGGAGCACCGTGCTTCGGTTGTACTCCTCCCGGACGCGGTGCGCGCCACGAGGAGGCCTGCTGATGCGGATTTCAGAGCTGATGCACAGAGACGTGAAGACCATCGACGCGAATGAATGCCTGCGCTCCGCCGCCGAGCGGTTGGACAGCGCCAGCCTGGGCGCGCTGCCCGTCACGGAGCACGGCCAGGTGGTGGGCCTGCTCACCGACTCGGAGCTCTCCTTGTGCTCCACCGTCCACGGGCACGACCCCGACGTCACCACCGTGCGGGAGGCGATGACGGCGCCGCTCGTTACCTGCTCGGAGGACGAGCCGCTGGAGGCCGGCGAGCGGCTGATGGAGGAGCATCACCTGAACCGGCTGGTGGTCGTGGACGCGGACCACCACGCGGTGGGGCTCCTCCGCCTGGACGACGTCGCCTCCGAGTCCCTCACGCTGCTGCGGCCTGGCGAGCCGCTGGAATACTTGAGCCTCTACTCCTGACCACAAGAAGGCCCGGCGCCCCCTTCGCATGCCGGAAGGGAGCGCCGGGCCGGTGTTTCATGTCCTGACGCTCAGCCCACCACGGCCGGTTGGCACGCGGAGGACAGCCACGCCACGGCGTCATCCCAGGGCAGGTCGCGCTGGGAACCGTCGCGCTGGCGCAAGCGGACACCCTTTGACTCCACCTCGCGGCCACCCACCACCGCGAGGAACGGCACGCCGTCCTCGTGCGAGCCCAGGACCTTCTTCGACAGCGACTCGTCCCGCACGTCCGCCCGCGCGCGGCAGCCGGCCTGCCGCAGCCGCGCAGCCAGTCCCTCCGCGTACGCGGCGGCCCCCGCTCCCACGGAGGCCACCACCACCTGCTCGGGCGCGAGCCACGCCGGTAGCGCGCCCCCGTGGTGCTCCAGCAGCACGCCGATGAAGCGCTCCAGGCTGCCGAACAGCGCGCGGTGAAGCATCACCGGACGCAGGCGCTCTCCGGATGCGCCGACGTAGTGCAGGTCGAAGCGCTCCGGCAGCACCAGGTCCAGTTGGATCGTGCCGCACTGCCACGCACGGCCCAGCCGGTCCTTCAGCACGAACTCCAGCTTGGGCCCGTAGAAGGCGCCCTCGCCGGGCTGGTCCTCGTACTGGAGGCCCGCCTGCTTCGCCGCGGACTGGAGCCACGCCTCCGCCTGGTCCCACAGCGCGTCACCGCCGGCACGCATCGCCGGACGGCTGGAGAAGGCCACCTGCACGTCGCCGAAGCCGAAGCCCGCGTAGAACGCCTTGAGCGAGTGCACGAAGCGGACCACTTCCGCCTCCACCTGCTCCGCCGCGCAGAAGATGTGGCCGTCGTCCTGCGTGAACTGGCGCAGGCGGAACAGCCCATGCAGCGCGCCGCTGGGCTCGCTGCGGTGCACCAGCCCGAACTCCCCCAGTCGCAGGGGCAGGTCGCGGTGGCTGGGCGCCATGCGCTGGACGATCTGGATGTGGCCCGGGCAGCTCACCGGCTTCAACGCCAGCTGCCGGTCGCCTTCCACCATGCAGAACATGTTCTGGCGGAAGTTCTCCCAGTGGCCGCTCTGCTCCCAGAGTGGCTGGGAGCACAGCTGCGGCGTACGGACTTCGCGGTAGCCCTCTTCGAGCATGCGCTGGCGGACGTGGTCCTCCAGCAGCCGGTACAACCTCAGTCCGCGTGGGTGCCAGAACACCATGCCCGGGGCTTCCTCCTGCATGTGGAAGAGGTCCAGACGCTGGCCCAGCGCGCGGTGGTCTTGTTCATCAAGCATTGTCGTCTCCGTGTGTCGGTCGGGATGAAGCAGCCGGGGCCGGACACGGGGCGTGTGAGGTTGCACGGTCGCCCCGGCCGGAACTCGGCGGGGCGGGAAACCGTGCGCTCGTCAGGACACCGACACGCGCACCGCACCCACGCCCGCCGAAGCGGTGGTGGTCGTGGTCGCGGTGGTGTTGATGACGAGGTTCACGGGACAAGAAGTGCTCCCGAGCGCACGGAAAGTCAAGTCGTGCGCCGGGACAGGGGGCGTCAGCCCAAGAGGGCCAGCAGGCCGGCGAGGCCCACGAAGAGGTAGAAGAGCGACTCGCCCGCGATGAGGCCTCCGCCCACCAGCGACATGGTGCTCATGTCCTCCGGCAGCACCGCCTCGCCCGGAGCGGGCTCGCGCCGGAAGCGCTTGGACACGGTGTTGAAGAGGGACGTGAGGATGCCGCCCGCGCCGAACCAGATGGTCGCCGGCAGCGCGATGAAGCCGCCGAACGCGGTCGCGTAGGGGCTGGCCAGCACCAGCGAGTCCATCGCCCAGCCCACGCCGAACCCCGTGCGCGAACCCTGCACGTAGCGCAGGTATGCGGGGTGGCGGCGGACCACCTTGCGGATGACCTCCAGCGTGAAGCCGATGGACAGGCCCACGAGCAGCGCCGTCACCTTGTGCGCCGACAGCGTGCCCAGGTCGCGGATGGCGCCCACGAACTTGTACGTCATCGCGGAGCCCCACTGGCCCACCTTCACGTCCGGGTGATCCAACTGGTTGACGGACAGCACCGGGTACGCGCCCATGAACACGCGCGCCAGCACCACGCACAGCACCGCGCCCATGAAGATGCCCAGCACCTGGTAGCGGAACTGCACCACGCGGTTGGTTCCAAGGCGCCACCCGGTGGAGCGGTCCTGCTGCATGTCGCAGCCCACCGACGTGGAGATGAGCAGGATGGAGGACGCCATCAGCCCCACCAGCGGATCCTTCAGGCCCAAGAGCGACATCAGCAGCACCGACATCACGAAGGCGCTGGAGATGGGGTTGTTGTCGCTGATGCCGTAGGCGATGCCATTGATGAGCACGAACAAGAGCGACAGCGCGAGCCCGAAGATGATGAAGCCCGCGGGCTGGTGCAGCACCTGCGTGGCCACCACGACGACGGCCGCGCCCCAGCCCACCACCCAGGCGATGAGCCGGGGCACGTTGACCTTCTTCCACGCGGGCTCGGTGTCCGCGGGAGCCTGCGCGCGGCCCCGGATGCGGTCCACCGCCTGCACCGCGAGCAGCGCCAGGTCCACCAGCGCCGCGCCGCAGATCATCGCCAGCGAGATGAGGAAGCCAATCTTCCGGTACGGATCGCTCGGCCCCAACCACCCGATGTTCCGCAGGTAGGGCGTGATGGCATAGCCGGTGATTCCCATGAGCATGGCGGGCACGGTGATGCGGCTGCCCACCACCATGCCGGCGCCCACCGTGGAGCTGCTCACGCTCAGCGCGGCGACCGCGGCCACCTTCTCCGTGAGCCACGCGGCCAGGATGCCCAGGCCGGTGCCGCCGCCCAGCTTCGCGATGGAGGCCTTGAGCAGGCGCTTGTCCGTGAGCGCTCGCAGGATGTTGGCCACCGCGTAGCCGGACGGGTAGTCCAGCTGGAGCCGGTCCACGAGCAGCGGCGTGTAGAGCATGCCCACGCCCACGCCGAACATGCCCACGCACCCCACGAAGAGCATCAGCTGCCACGCGGGCGGCTGGGGCATGCCCAGCCACACCATGGATTGGATCAGCACGGACATGGCGCACAGCGAGGCCACCGACGCGGCCATCGTCTGCATGTAGTTGGCGCCGTGCTTGCCCTCCGCGCCGTAGCCGTAGGTGACGACGCTGCCGAGGATGCCGGACAGCACCTGGCTGGCGACGAAGAAGCCCAGGCTGAAGTTCATGTACGACGCGGCCACACCGCCCAGCGGGCCCAGGAAGAAGATGGCCACCGACGCGAGCAGCAGGTGGTACTTCCACGTGCCCACCGCGGGGAGGAAGCGGAAGCGCGGCGTAACGGCTTCGGGCACGGAGGACAGGGGGGCGGAAGGCTCCGGCGGGAGCGGCTCGGCGGGGTGGGCCATGGGTGCGCGGGAGGGTACCGGCCTCCATGGGGCGCCCACAACCCGAGAGGTCGCGGGCAGCCCGGCGGCCGGTCGCAAGCGCAATCCCTTGCGAAGGCCAGGGCGCCATGCGACGTCGCACGCATGCGATTCACCCTGCACCGAGGCGTCAGCCTGGCCGTCCTCGCCTCCGCCCGCACGGAGGCCGACCATCACGAGGACCTGGGGTGCAGCATCCAGGGGCCCACGGCGCGCCCCGTGCGCCGCGCGCAGGTGCCGCTGAAGCGCCACATCGCCGCGCTGGGCCGCGAGGGCGCCCTGCGCGAAGCGGACGCGCTCATCCGCTGGCTGGAGGACACGCCCCGCTACGCCGCGCTCTGCCAGGGCACGAAGCGGCGCATGGGCCGGCGCGTGCTGCGCGAGGACGTCCTCTTCCCGGATCCGCTGCGCCACCGCCCGCGCGTGCTGCACCTGCGCCAGGACTCGCTGGGGCTGGACGTTCCGGTGCGCGCGAGGGACTGGCCCGTGGTGGCGGACCTGTTCGCGTCACTCGCTCGTGGCGCGACCCGTGAAGAGCTGCGCGCGCTGGCCACCGTGCCCGTCGTGGGCGAGCTGCTCGGCGACCTGTCGCAGGCAGGCTGGCTCGTGCGCCATGACGGGCCGGTGGACGTGCCGGGACCGGGGGCCCTCTTCGTGGGGCACAACACGGTGCTGGTGTCGGGCAGGGAAGGGCGCGTGTTGGTGGACCCGTACTTCCGCCCCACGGGCGCGGCGGACCTGCCCGGCTATGGTTCATTGCAGGCGTCGGACCTGGGCCGGGTGGACGCGGTGGTCATCACCCATTCACATGGGGACCACTTCCACCTGGGCTCGCTGCTGCCCCTGCCTCGTGACACGCGCATCTTCGTGCCGGCGGTGGCTCGCGAAAGCCTCTTCTCCACGGACTGCGCGCTGCGGCTGAAGCAGCTGGGCTTCACGTACGTGGAGCCCCTTCGCTGGGGAGAGACGCGGCAGGTGGGCGACGTGACGGTGCACGCGCTGCCCTTCCACGGCGAGCAGCCCACCGACGGCGAGGGGCCCCACCCGGACCTCTTCAACGAGGGCAACACGTGGCTCGTGCGCTCGAAGGACTTCTCCGCCGCCTTCTTCGCGGACGCGGGGCATGACGTGCGCGGGGACATGGACGCGGTGTGCCGCCGCGTGCGCAAGCAGCAGGGGCCGGTGGATGTGCTCTTCTGCGGCGTGCGCGGCTTCCGGCTGCCGCCCATCTTCTTCGGCTTCACCACGCTGGATGCGTTCCTCGTCAACGTGCCGCGCGACGCGCTCACCACGCCGCAGCGCTTGATGGCGGGACCGGAGGAGGCGCTGCGCTACGGCGCGCTCCTGGGCGCGCGCTACGTGGTGCCCTGCGCGGACGGCGGCGCCCCCTGGTACTGGCGCGAGGGCATGGGCCCTCGCTACGCCGGCTATCCGGGCGAGCCCGTCGAGGGCGCGAGCAACATGGACGAGAACCCGGATGCGGATCCGTATCCGGAGCGGCTGGCCCAGGTGCGCAAGGAGCACGGCGAAGGGCCGCAAGCGCTCCTCTTGCGGCCCGGCGAGGCCCTGCGCTGGCGGGGCGCGCGGAAGCCAGAGGTGCTGAGCACGCCGGGTTTCGAGTGGCCGTTCGGGAACTGGCGCGAGGCCGCGCCTCAGCCGCGCAGCACGTCGCGGACCCGCCAGAGGGAGACGAGGTAGAGCACGCCCAGGGCCGCGAGGCAGATGATGCCCACCGTGACGTACCCTCGGATGATGTTGCCGACGGTCCAGCCGTAGGTCTCCACCAGGGCGCTGGGGTCGCTCAGGCCCACGCCCTCGATGCGGCCGAAGGGGATCCGGTCCACGTTCCTGCGCGCCGCCCACCACTGCTCGAAGCCGTCCATGAACGCCGCCGCGCCCATGACGAGGAACCCCCAACGCAGCTGATGCCGGTGGAGGTAGTGGCCCGGCGGCACGTAGAACGTGGCCATCAGCAGCGCCCCCAACACCATCAGGCCCGCGTCGCCGCCGAAGAAGAAGAGGGCCTGGGCCTGGGTCTGGGTGAGCCCGAACCTGCCCGTCCAATGCACCGCGAGGAGCCCCGCGCCCACGCCCAGCCACGCCCACCGGCGGCGCTTCCAGCCCTGCCACACGAGCGCGCCCAGGAGCCCCGACAGGACGAGGGTCATGAACGTCGAGCGCTCGTCCGACACATGGGTCACCCACAGCGTGGGCGTGGCGCTGAACCCGCAGAACCACGCGGTGACGGCGTGTCCCAGTTCGTGCACCGGCATCGTGAAGAAGATGCGCAGGAGCCCCTGGAAGCCCGGCGAACGGACCGCGAGCCAGGCGATGCCGAGCGCGACGGGCAGCACCGCCAGCCGCAGCCGTGCCTCCAGGCGGCCCTCGTCGCCGGTGTGCTCACCGTGGAAGGTGATGCCTTCCATGGCCGGGTCCGGCTCGGGCTGGGCCGCGACCAGGGGTGAGACGAACGTGGGGACGGTGTGGGCTTCCAGGGCCTCGCGCAGGGCGGCTCGCTGGTCCTCGGCCGCGCGCTGGACTGCTTCTCGGGCCTCGCGGTCGCGCGCTTCGGCCTGCTGGGTGGCGGCGCGCACTTCCGCGCGCAGGTAGATGACGCCGCACGCCGGGCACTCGGGCCCCGCCACGCGGGGGGCGCCACAGCGGGGGCAGGTCGCGGACGGAGGGCTCACAGGCCCCGCACTCTAGGTGCGCCGCGGGCGGGACGAAAATCGCACCGCCGGGAACCCACGAGGCTCCCGGCGGCGGAACGCGGAACTAGAAGCCGTAGTAGCTGCTGTAGTCCGTGCCGAACAGGTCGATGACCGTGACGCCCCACGAGTGCACGATGACGACGATGATCGTCTTGCGGAAGCGCGTGAGGTTCCAGTCGTTGATGGTGTGCTGCTGGATGCCCACGCTCATCGGCGAGCCGTAACGCGCGGACTTCACCGCCGAGGGGAAGGTCTCGATGACCGTCGCGCGCTGCGCGACCTCCTTGCCGTCCTTGTCGATGAGGCTGGCGATGGCCTTGTACTTGCCCACCTTGATGTCTTCCGGGTTGGCGCGGATGCTCACGCGGTAGTTGCCCGCGGGGATGCCCGCCTCCTCGGAGTCGATGTAGACGAAGGCCGCGTCCACGCCCTTCGCGTACTCCGCGGCGGGGACCTTGTCGAAGCCCGCGATGCTCGTCGCCACGACGGTGGCCTGCTCCGACGTGTGGGTGCCGATCTCCGCCTCGTCGATCGCGAGGCCCTGCTCCTTCGCGCTACGCGACAGCTCGCTCTTGAGCTCGGTGCAGGCGGCCGCGGCGGCCGACGCGTACTTGGACTCGCCCGCGAAGGCGGAGCCGGAGAGGAGGAGGGCGGCAACGAGGGAGGAGCGCATGAAGCTGGAAGTGATCATGGGGGACGGGGAACCAATCTCCAGGAGGGGACTGCGGTCGCGGATGCCACGGGACCTCGGCACCGGCGGCTCCCCTGTGCAGCAGTGGTGCCAATCCCTCTCACGGCCGCGTTCCACCCGGCTCCAGAGGGAAAGCCTCCGGATGTAACAAGGCTTGTGACAGGAGTTGTGACATGCCGTGTTACGGCGAGCGCCCGGCAATGACTTCCCGCGCTACAGCCGGAGGGGAACCCTTGACGTCCCCGGCCCGGAGCGCCCATGTCGTGCCCATGGCTCAGGAGCTGGACACCCGCACCCGGGGGAGGACCACGCGTGGGCGTCTGCGCGCACTGGACGCGTACCTCTGCCAGTTCGAGGCCCCGTTGCTCACGCGTGACGACGGCCCCTGGGCCCGCGCCGTCTTCGTGGACGTGGGCTTCGGTGAACACCCGTGGACCACGCTGGAGAGCGCCACCGCCTTCCGCGCGCTGAACCCGGAGCTGTCCGTGGTGGGCGTGGAGCTGGACCCCGAGCGCGCCACGGACGCCGCGAGAAACCACGCGGATGCGCGCACCCACTTCCGCGAGGGCGGCTTCGCGCTCCCGCTGTCACCGGACGAACCCGCCCGCCTGGTGCGCGCCATGAACCTCCTGCGCCAGGGCCCGCCGGAGCGCATCCCGGAGGCCCACCGCGCGATGTCGCGGCACCTGGTGCCCGGCGGGCTGCTCGTGGAGGGCTCTTCCGACACGGACGGCGCGGTGCTGGTGGCCCACCTGCTGCGGCGGACGCCGGACGCGGAAGCCCCCACGCGAGAGGGCCTCCTCTTCCACACCGACTTCTCCCGGGGCTTCGCGCCGCTGCTCCTGCGCGACTGGCTGCCCCGCGACCTGCGCCGCCGCGTCCGCCCTGGCGACCCCATGCACGCCTTCTTCCAGGCATGGGAGGCGGCTTGGAAGGCCGCGCGCGCGGAAGGCCACACCGCGCCCGCGGACGCCTTCGCCGAGTCCGTCGTGCGCCTCGCGAGCATGACCCCTGGGGTCGCCACCGACGCGTGGCTCCTGACCCGGGGCTGTCTGCGCTGGAGCCCGCCCGGCGGCACTCCGGCGTGAGCCCGGTTGCTCCTTGGAGGTGCAATCGTGCGGGGGCCGGTCCCAAGCGCCACCGGAAAAGGTATTCTGTCGGGAATTGAGCTTCCGGCGTCCCCCCGACTCGCCAGAGGCAGACGGCTCGACATGAACAGGCACCTTCTGACGCTTCTCGCCGCGGGGCTGATGGCAAGCACCTCGTCCGCCGCCGGCCCGTCGACCTCCGAGCTCGGGCGGGGTCGTCACGCGCAGCGTCCCCACCGCCAATCCCGTCGTTCCTCCGCGCGCCCGCGCCGCGAGGGCGACCCCGTGAAATTGGAGCATGAGATGGAAGAGGCCGCCTACTCCGATGAGGCCCCCGCGGCCGCCATCGCGACCCGGCCCCCCGCGTTGCTGTTCTCCGCCAACTTCTACGGCACCCTGGCCGCCGCCCGCTGTCTGGGCCGCCACGGCGTGGACGTGACGGTGGCGGACACCGGCCGGTTGGGGCCGGCCAGCTACTCGCGCTTCGTCAGCCGCCGCGTGCAGTGCCCGCCGGAGTCCCAGCCGGAGGCCTTCCTGCAGTGGCTGGTGGACTTCGGCCTGCGCGAGCCCGTCAAGCACGTGCTCTACCCGACGAGCGACGAGCTGGCGTGGCTCATCTCCGCGCACCGCTCCAAGCTGGAGGACCTCTTCCACCTCTACGACCCGGGCGTGGACGCGGTGTACGGGCTGCTCAACAAGCGCCGCCTCTACGAAGTGGGCACGGAGGTGGGCCTGAACCTGCCGCGCACCTGGTTCCCCCAGTCGGAAGCGGACCTGGAGCAGGTGCGCCGTGAGGCGAACTTCCCGGTGCTGCTCAAGCCCACCACGCAGATCCTCCACGCCACGCACCGCAAGGGCCAGCCGGTGGCCTCTCCGGACGACCTGGCGCGCGAGTACCGCGAGTTCGCGCGAGACACCTACGCGTCCATGCTCGTGAAGTTCGACCCGGCCGTGGTGAACCCCATGGTGCAGGAGTTCCACCCGGAGGCCGCCGAGGGCATCTACAGCCTCTCCGGCTTCGTGGATGAGTCCGGCGAGCTCTTCGAGGCCCGCGCCGCGATGAAGGTCCTCCAGCGTCCGCGCCGCCTGGGCGTGGGCGTCTGCTTCGAGTCCTCGCCGCTGCGCCCGGACCTGGTCGCGGGCCTCACCCGGCTGTGCAAGAAGCTGGGCTACCACGGCGTCTTCGAGGTGGAGTTCATCCAGACGAAGGACTCGTACCTCCTCATCGACTTCAACCCGCGCTTCTACGGGCAGATGGGCTTTGACATCGCGCGGGGGCTGCCCCTGCCGCTGCTCGCGTACCACGCGGCCACCGGAGACCGGGACGCGCTCAAGCGCGCGGTGGAGGACGCGCGCGACGCCAGCGCCGCGCACGAGGACGCGGTGTTCTGCAACCGCATCGCGCTGGAGATGCTGCTCAACCTCCAGCGGCTGTCCGGCGCGCTGCCGGCCGACGAGGCCCGGCAGTGGCGGCAGTGGTTCAACACCCACAAGGCGACGGCGGTGGATCCGCTCATCGACCGGGACGACATGATGCCCGCGGCGGTGGAGCTGGCCACCATCTCCTATGGGGCCGCGCGCCACCCCCGCGCCTTCCTGCGGATGATGGTCTTCAACCGCTGAAAGGGCCGTCAGCCCGCGGAGCGAGGGGCAGCGGGGACCGGATCATCGAAGGTGATCAGGTCCTCGTGCGTCTCCGCCCGGCGCAGGCGCCGCACCTTCCCGCCCTCCACGCCCACGATGCCCGGCTGCGGGAAGGAGAAGGACGTGCCGAAGGGCACGAAGTACGCGCCCGCGTCCATGATGGCCAGCGTGTCGCCCACCTTCAGCTCCGGCAGCCGCACCGCGTGGTACAGCGTGTCCGCCGGGGTGCAGACGGGGCCCACCACCGTGTACGCCCGGTGCGCGGGCGCGGCCGGCTGCTCGACGTGGAAGAGCTGGTGGTACTCGTTGCGCACGCATTCGGCGTGGTTGATGCCCATGTCGAGCGCCGCCCACGTCCGCTCGCCGCCGTCCTTGAGCGCGTGCACCCGGCCCAGGAGCAACTGCGTGTTGCCCGTCATCGCGCGGCCCGGCTCCAGGAAGATGCGCGGGCGCTTGCGGCCCTGCTTCGCGTAGTGCGCCTCCACCTGGGACACCACCTTCGCCACGTACCGCTCGATGGAGAGCGCCGCCGCGAAGTCCGGCGCGGGCAGGTCGCGCTGGAAGGTGAGGTTGAGCCGCCAATCCCGCTGCTCGATGTGCTCCACCGTCGGCGTGCAGAGGCTGCCGCCCAGGTCCAGCACCTCCAGCTCCAACCCCAGCTCGCGGTGCAGCTCGTCCGCGAAGTCCAGCACAGCGCCGACGAAGCCCTCCAGCTCCGCTTCCGTGCGGATGAGCTCGCCCCGGTGCGCGTGCAGGCCCACCACGTCCAGGTTGCCGTAAGACATCGCCTGCCGGTACGCCGCCAGCGCCTGGCCTCCCACGATGGGCGTGCCGAACTGCGAGTTCCAGCCCGACATCGTCGTCACCCGCACGGCCACGCGCGGGCGCTTGCCCAGCTCCGCCGCGTGGCGTGAGAAGACGTCCAGCTCCTCGCGGTGGTTCGCGGCCAGGAGGCCGATGCCCCGGGTGACGGACTCGCGGATGGACGCTTCCGACTTCACCGGGCCGTTGTAGACGATGCGCTCCGGCGCCACGCCCAGCTTGAGCGCGAGCCACAGCTCATAGGCGGAAATCACTTCCGCGCCCACGCCGCGCGCGTGCAGCGCGGACAGCACGCCCGGCACCGGGTTGGTCTTGTACGAGTAGTACACCTCGCAGCCGGCCGCCGCGCCCGGGGGCACCGCCTGGAACGCGTCCGCGTTGCGGTGCAGCGCCGCCATGTGCACCACGTGCAGAGGCGAGCCGTACTCAGTGGCCAGCTGGGACAGCGACACGCCCTCCAGGAAGAGGCCCTGGCCGGCGCGCGACTCCAGGCCCCACGTCTCCGGCGGGAGGAAGGCGCGGGCGGGGGCCATCGCGCGCTGCACGACGGGCCCCAGGGTCTGCTTCAACTGGCGCTTGGCGGTTCCAACGAGACGACGACGCAGGCTCACGGTGTGGGGCCCTTTCAGGAAACGCCAGGCAGCTTGAGGGGGAGGAAGCGCGTGAGGCCGAAGCGGTCCTTCAGCGCGCGCGTGGCCAGCTGCAGCAGCCGGTACTCCAGCTCGCCGTGCTCGCGCCGGTACTTATTGTGGATGATGGCGTTGGACTCCGCCACGGACTTCTCCACCTTCGCGCCCGTCTTGCCCAGGTCGTTCATCAGCGACGGCTTGCCCACCCGATAGTTGAGGATGGGCCGGTTCACGTAGACGTGGCCGTAGCGGCGGATGCCGCGCATGTAGAAGTCCACGTCCTCGTAGACGGGGATGTTCGGATCGAACCCGCCCAGGGGCTGGAAGTACTCGCGGCGCACCATGCACGCGGAGTTCACGTACAGCGTGCCCAGGAACAGGATGTGCGCCACCGTCCACGCGCTGTTGGGCGTGGTGGCCCCCACCTGCGCCACGCGCTCGAAGTAGGTGCTCTTGTCCTCCAGCCACTCGGGGTCCTCGCTGAAGGGCACCACCCAGCCCACCGCCACGCCCGCGTCCGGCCGCGCGTCCAGCGCCGACACCATCGACTTGAGCGCCCCGTCGGCGAGCATGTCGTCGTCATCCAGGAAGTGCAGGTAGCGGCCCCTGGCCAGCGTGGCGCCGTGGTTGCGCACCAGCGCGGGGCGCCCCTTGGATGGCACCTCCTGCTTGAAGTAGCGCACGCGGGCATCGCCAATGCCCTGCACCGCGTCCCGGGCCGTGCCCTCCGCGGAGTCATCCAGGACGATGACCTCCACCTGGACGCCTTCTTGACGCAGCGCGGAGTGGATGGCCTCCACCACGTCCTTCTCGCGCTTGTACGTGGGCATCACCACTGAGACGTCGACTGATGACATAGGCCCCGGTTTATACCGGTGGCCCCCCACGACTGAGAAGCGAGCCGGGCCCCTCCGCGCGTGGGGCATTCCGCCACCCGGGGGCATTGCGCCTCGGACCCTGTGTCCGGCGCTACCCGCCTGCTGTCCGGGGAAGCGAACGCGGGAGGCCGTCTCGCGATTTCTCGGAAGTTTCTACGGCCCCTTCAGGGGGCGGACCGGACAAAATGACAGTCGGATCGCGACAAGGCTGCCACACCCTGGCTCGCTGGCCACGGGATTTTCAGTAGCTGGCGACGGCGAAATCGAAGGCGTCCAGGTCGTCCATGGCGTCGGCTCCGGGGGCGGAGTGGAAGGCGTCGTCCTCCTCGAAGAAGGCGTCGCCCGAGAGGGGGCCGTCGGCCTCCTCGGGGTCCAGCGGCAGCCATCCGGGATGCAGTTCCTCGCGGGCCATGTGCGTTCATCCTCTTCCGCAAGCGGTAACGGCTCCAGCCGGGACTTGCAGCCGTTGTGCCACTTCCTGGATACGAAACGGCCCACGCGGACGGGTCGTTTCCGACGAAAGGTGGGTCGCCGGACGGGCAGGCATGGCTTGACGCCGGAGCCTGGGGCCGACAGGAAGGGAACACCGATGGCCGTCCTGCTGGCACACGAAATCGAAAATCCGCGCCCGTGCAGCTATCTGCCGGAGCGGGAGGCGTCCCTGGAGACGCTGCTGATGCGCAACGTGACGGCGCAGGAGTACGAGCACCTGCTGGTGCGCGGATGGCGCCGCTTTGGTCCGCAGTACTTCCGGCCCGCCTGCGCGTCGTGTCACGAGTGCGTGTCCCTGCGCGTGCCGGTGGCGGGCTTCACGCCCAACCGCAGCCAGCGCCGGGCCCGCGCCGCGTGCGCGCACCTGCGCGTGGAGGTGGGCCCGCCGCGCGTGGACGAGGAGCGCCTGGCGCTGTACCGCGCGTGGCACGCGGACCGTGAGTCATCCCGCGACTGGGAGTCGTCCGAGCTGGGGGCGCGCGAGTACTCGTTCCAGTTCGCCTTCCCGCACCCGTCCGCGCGCGAGGTGGCCTGGTACGACGACAGCGACCCCGCGGGCCCGAAGCTGGTGGGCCTGGGCCTGTGCGACGAGACACCGCACGCATGGAGCGCGGTGTACTTCTTCTACGACCCGGCCTACGGGCGGCTGTCCCTGGGCAAGGCGAGCGTGCTGTTCCAGGTGGAGCTGGCGCGCGAGCGGGGCATCCCCTACGTGTATCTGGGCTACCGCGTGCTGGCGTGCGATTCGCTGCGCTACAAGGCCGGCTTCCGCCCGCATGAGCTGCTGGAAGGCCGCCCCGCGCTGGACGCGCCCCCCGAGTGGCGTGCCGCGGCTGACGCGCAAGAAGCCGCGGCGGACGCGCCCGCGCCGGAGCTGGTGGGCCCGGAGGCGGTGCTCAGGAACCGCTGAGCAGCGCCGCGTCGAAGAAGCCGCGCAGGCGGTTCGCGTACTCCTCCGGGGCCTTCTTCGCGTACTCGCCGTGGTGCGCGCCGGGCACCACCCAGTAGGACTTGGGTTCGCACGCGGCCTGGAAGAGCGCGTCCTGGAGGAACGCAGGCGCGTACTCGTCGACGTCGCCGTTGATCAGCAGCAGCGGCCGGCCCTTCAAATCACACAGGCGCTTCATGGGGTCCACCGCGTCCACGTCCACGCCGGACAGGCGCAGGGTCCAGAGCACCGGCTGGACGCTCAGCGGCCCCCACTTGCCGTAGCTGTAGCGCGTGTCCGCCTCCAGCGACGGGTAGGCGCCCGCGGCGGCCACCGCCTTGAGGCGCTCGTCATCGAGGGCCTCCAGCATCGCGGTGGTGCCGCCCATGGAGAAGCCCAGCACGCCCAGGCGGGATGGATCCACGTCGTCGCGGTGCGAGACGAAGTCCACCGCCGCGCGCAGGTCCTGGCGCTCGTGGTCGCCCCAGGTCACCAGGTCGCCCTCGCTCTCGCCGTGGCCGCGCGAGTCGAAGAGCAACACGCCGTAGCCCGCGCGTGAGAGCACCTCCGCCTCGAAGAGCATCTGCGTGCGGTTCTCCGCGAAGCCGTGCATCACCACCACCGCCGCGTGGTTGCGCGACGGCACGTACCAGCCCCGCAGCGTCAGGCCATCCCGCGTGTGCAACACCACGTCCGTGCGCTCCGCGAGCGCGCCCTCCGCCACAGGCTTCAACGGTTGGCGCGCGGGGTGCAATACCGCGTGTGCGGTGCGGACGCTGCGGTACGCGATGACGGCCGCCACCGCGAGCACGCCCACGAGGGCGAGCGCGATGAAACGGGCGGGTTGGAGGTGGATGGGTTTTTTCACGAGGATGAATTGTGAGCCTATACCCGGAATCCCGTTCCTGGCAGGCCCCCGGGCTCGTTGAGTCCCCAAGCGGTGAACCCCGTCCCTTGACGCGTCCGGCGCCTCTTGACGCGTCAATGGTGGAACTCGCCCGGCAGGACGCCCTCCGGGTGTTTCAACGATGTATCAGCGGGCCGGTGATGGCCGCTGTCACGAAATGGCGTGGGCGCCCCCGGGAGATCCACCGGACGAACGGCGTTCAACTGTCTCCTGGGTGGCGGCGCCGGATGACCTTCGCTACCTATCGCAAGGTGCGTGGGCTAATGATCAACCCTCAGCTCCAGGGGTGGGCTCGCCGGACTCGCGTTCGCCGGGCAGGAGGTCAGAAAATCGTTTCTTACCGGGAATCCCAGACATTGGAACTGCAGGCGCGGCAAGAGATGGCGGTCCCGGCCCCTGGGCGGCGGCGCGTCTTGTTCACGCTCGTCTTCATGGGGACGGGGGGCATCGAGCGCTCCGTGTGCAACGTGTTGGCGGGTCTGGACCGGGAGCGGTTCGATCCCTCGCTGTTCTTCCACCATGGGCCGCCGCCGCCGGACACGCGTGGACGCATCCCCGCGGACGTGCCCATCTCCTGGGGCGTGGGCGTGGAGGCCTACCGGCGCTGGGAGCTGCCGCGGATGCTCTGGCGGCTTTTCCAGGAAGCGCGCAAGGCGGACATCATCGTCTCCGGGCAGGAGGGCAGGGCGGCCCTGCTGGCGCGGATGGCGGGAGCCCTCCTGGGCAAGCCGGTGTTGGGGATGGTGCACTTCGACTGGGGCGCCTTCCACCGCGAGCAGCCGAAGCGTCAGCTCTGGGGTTTGAAGGTGCTCTACCCGGGCATGGACCGCATCGTGGCGTGTGGCTACGACTCCGCGAAGGCGTTCGCGGAGCTGGTGAACGTGGACCGCGAGCGGATGGAGGTCATCCCCAACTTCGTCGACGCGGCCCGCATCCGTGCCGCGGCGGACGCTCCCCTGCCCGCGTGGGCGGTGCCGGTGTTCAAGAAGCCGGTGGTCATCGCGGTGGGACGGCTGGAGCCCCAGAAGTCCTTCGACATGCTCATCCGCGCGCACGCCCGGATGAAGGCGGCCGGGACGGACACGAACCTGCTCATCCTGGGAGTGGGCTCGCTGGAGGCGGAGCTCAAGGCGCTGGTCGCGGAACTGGGCGTGGGGGACTCCGTGTTCATGCCTGGCTACGCGGACAACCCGCACGCGCTGATGCGGCGGGCCACGGCGTTCGCCCTGTCCTCGCGCTTCGAGGGCCTGCCCATGGTGCTGCTGGAGGCGCTCGCGCTGGGCTGCCCCATCGTCAGCACGGACTGCCCCTCGGGCCCCTCGGAGGCCCTGGACGGGGGGCGGGCGGGGGTGCTGGTGCCCATGGGGGACGACGCGGCCATGGCCCATGCCCTGGGGCGGGTGGTGTCGGACGCGAAGTGGCGGGACGGGCTGCGCCAGCGGGCCCTGGACCGGGCGGACGAGTTGTCCGCTGAACGGGCGCTCAATGCCTGGGAGTCGCTGCTGGCGGAGGTCTGACGCGGGGGGCAGGAAAACCTTGCTCCCCTGGTTCTGCTTCCCAGAGGATTCGCCCCATCATGACGACGACGAACGAGACGCAGGGCCTCAACTTCCTCCAGGAAGTCGTTGAGGAGGACCGGCGGACGGGAAAGCACGGCGGACGCGTGCACACCCGCTTCCCGCCCGAGCCCAACGGCTACCTCCACATCGGCCACGCCAAAGCCATCGTGCTGAACTTCGGGCTGGCGCAGCAGTATGGCGGCAAGTGCAACCTGCGCCTCGATGACACCAACCCCCTCACCGAGGACACGGACTACGTGGAGTCCATCCAGCGCGACGTGCGCTGGCTCGGGTTCGACTGGGACGACCGGCGCTTCTTCGCGTCCGACTACTTCGACCGGCTCTACGCCTTCGCGGAGCAGCTGATTTCGCAGGGCCAGGCCTACGTGTGCAGCCTGTCGCCGGAGGAGATCTCCCAGTACCGCGGCAACTTCACCACGCCGGGCAAGGACAGCCCGTACCGCACGCGCACGGTGGAGGAGAACCTGGACCTGTTCCGCCGGATGAAGGCGGGCGAGTTCCCGGACGGCAAGCACACGCTGCGCGCCAAGATCGACATGACGTCGTCGAACCCCGTGCTGCGCGACCCGCCCATCTACCGCATCCGGCACGCGCACCACCACCGCACGGGCGACACGTGGTGCATCTACCCGCTCTACGACTTCGCGCACTGTCTGTCGGACGCCATCGAGGGCATCACGCACTCCGTCTGTACGCTGGAGTTCGAGAACCGCCGCGTGCTGTATGACTGGATCGTCGACGCGCTGATCAAAGGCGACCGGCCCAACCAGTACGAGTTCGCGCGGCTGAACCTCACCTACGCGGTGATGAGCAAGCGCAAGCTGCTCCAGATGGTGCAGGAGAAGCGCGTCTCCGGCTGGGATGATCCGCGCATGCTGACCATCAGCGGCCTGCGTCGCCGGGGCTACACGCCCGCGTCGCTGCGCGACTTCGCGAAGCGCATCGGCGTGAGCAAGTCCGACAGCCTCATCGACATGGGCGTGCTGGAGCTGTCCATCCGGGACGACCTCAACGAGGCGGCGCCGCGCGCCATGGCCGTCCTGCGTCCGCTCAAGGTGGTGCTGGAGAACTACCCGGAGGGCCAGACGGAGGAGCTGGAGACGGCGAACCACCCGAAGCGCGAGGACATGGGCACGCGCAAGGTGCCGTTCATGCGCGAGCTCTACATCGAGGCGGACGACTTCCAGGAGGTGCCGGAGAAGGGCTTCTTCCGCCTGGCGCCGGGCAAGGAGGTGCGCCTGCGCTCCGCGTACTTCATCAAGTGCGAGAAGGTCATCAAGGACGCGGCGGGCAACATCACGGAGCTGCGCTGCACGTATGACCCGGCCACGCGCGGTGGCGACTCGCCGGATGGCCGCAAGGTGAAGGGCACGCTGCACTGGGTGCCGGGCAACGCGCCCGTGGCGCAGGTGCGGCTGTTCGACCGGCTCTTCTCGGTGGAGGCGCCGGACAAGGACGAGACGAAGGACTTCAAGGAGTTCCTCAACCCGAACAGCCTGGAGACCCTCACCGGCGCGCGCGTGGAGCCGATGCTCGCGGACGCGAAGCCGGGCGACCGCTTCCAGTTCGAGCGCCTGGGCTACTTCTGCGCGGACGCGGTGGACTCCAAGCCGGGCGCGCCCGTGTTCAACCGCACGGTGACGCTCAAGGACTCGTGGGTGAAGGAGCAGAAGAAGTAGGGCGCTCCTTTCCACGCCGCTGAATCATCACGGAGCCCCGGGTGGAAGCACCTGGGGCTTCGTCGTTTCCCTCCCTCCCTGGTGGGTGATGGAGGGCCGTGGGGCGGGTGCTTCATGCTGGAGGGGGGCACTTCCGCCCTTTTCGCCGGAGCTCGTCCCACCATGATGCTCCAACCGTTGCCGCGCCCCTTTCCTCCGCCGACGCACGCCGAGGTGGAGGCCATTGGCCGCATGCAGAACGCGCCCCTGCGCAACCTCCACATCACGCACACGTACCACGTGCTGAAGGTGTGCTTCGCGGGCGTGCTGGGGGAGGTGGATCAGTCGTGGTGCGGCTTCTCCACCTGGGCGTCGAAGACGGCGGGGACCTTCATCCGCAAGGAGATGGTGTCCGTGATGGAGCGGGACATGCTCCACCGCGCGGAAGGAGTGATGCGCGGGCTGGGCGTGACGCAGGCCCGGCTCCTGGGTTCCTGGGGCCTGCCGTCGGGCGTGGCCACCGTGCTGTCGCGGGCCATGGATCCGGTGACGAGCGCGGTGGCGAAGCACATCGCGCAAGGCAACCTGCTGGTGTTCCAGGAGCTGGGACCGCTCTACACGGCGATGCTGGAGCACTTCACCGGTCCTCAGGCGACGAGCCCCGCCGCGCTGGAGCGAGTGGTGGCCGTGCTGAAGCCGGGGCCGCTGGAGTCCGGGGGGCAGGACCTGCTCATCCGCGCGGTGCGCGCGTACCACGAGGCCCTGAGCCTCACGCGCACCAAGGACCGGGCGGAGCGCGTGCTCCTGGCCAACGCGCTGGTGGGCTACCACGAGCAGGTGCGCCTGCAGGAGCCCATCATCGGGGCGCTGGGTTCTCCGCTGAAGGAGCTGTTCCTGGACCACCTGCGGGAGCTGCTGCGGGCGCGGGGGCACGGGATGCCGGATCCGTGGCGGGTCGCCCTCTTCACGCCGCTGGCGGACCGGCTGGAGCGCTGCTGGCGCGAGCTGATGACGCGCGAGTTGATGACCATGGAGCTGCCGGACCGGACGCTGCGGCTGGGCGAGGACATCCCGGCGCTTTCCGCCGCGGCGGACTTCCCTCAGGACCTGATGCGGCTGGAGCACCCGGAGCTGTGCGCCCTGCTGAAGCAGCTGGACCGGACGCCGGACGACACGGCGGGCAGCGCGGCGCGGGACTGGGGCTCGGTGAAGGACCGGATGAACCTCATCGTGGACCTGTTCCGCTCGCGCCAGCAGGACCGTGTCCTCTACCAGCCGCCCTTCACGCCCGCGCAGGTGGAGGCCTTCCAGCAGGGCCGGATGCCTACCGGAAGGTTATGAGCGGGGCGGCGTCTCGCGGGTCATCTCCACCATGGTGGGACGCCAGCCCAGCCGCGCGAACAGGCGTTGCGCGGCTTCGTTCTTCGCGGCGGTGTGGAGCACCACGCGCGGCGCGCCCATCTCCGTGAGCCGCTGCACCATGGCCTCCGCGAGCAGCCGGCCGGTGCCGGTGCCGCGCGCCTTCGCCTCCACCCAGATGTCGTGCAGAGCGCCGCACTTGTCGAGGAGCATGTTCCAGTCCACGCCCTCCAGCCGGCCGTAGCAGTAGCCGACCACTTCGCCGTCCAGCTCGGCCACGAGCACCACGGCCTCCTGCGGACGGCGCGCCTCCTTGCCCAGCCACCAGCGGTAGCCGGACTCCACGTCGTCCGGGACCATGAAGCGCTGCGGGTCGAAGCCGTGGTGCTGGCGCGCGAGCGCCGCGCCCATGCGGCCCAGCGCGGGTGCGTCCAGGTCCTTCGCGGGGCGGATGGTGACGGGCATGCGTTCTCCAGGAAGCGGGTGTCCGCTCCAGGTTGCGCATCGAGGGCCGCGTCTGTCGAAGCCTTCTGGCGAAAAGTGCTCAGCCGCCCACGCGGAAGGGGGCCCGGCGTCGCCTAACGGGCCTTCGCGCGCATCTGGGGGACGGCGCGCTTGCCCTCGCGCAGGGTGGAGCGGGCCATCTCCACCAGGCCCCAGCCGGCCACGAGGGCGAACACCGCGCCTCCCAGCGCCAGCAGGTAGTTCACGAGGCCCGTGTCTCCGCACTGGAGGCACGCCACGGACGGGTCCTCCGGCTCGTAGTGCAGCGTCACCGGGGCGCCGGCCGCGTAGTGGCGCGACACCGCCTGCGCGTCCGCGAGCCCACCCGCGCCGTGGCCGTCGAAGGCCACCGTGTCGGAGGTGTACGGGACGCCGTTCACCTCGTAGCGGTAGCTCACGTCCGGGCGGAAGCTCACCGCGCGCTTGCTGCGCAGCGTCTCCACGCGGGAGCTCACCACGGTGCCCTGCACGGTGGGCCAGTCCTTGCTCACCTTCGAGCGGTACACCATCCGGCCGCCCGCGAACGCCAGCGCCACGCCGATGCCCAGCAGGGCCAGCCCCATCAGCCACTTCATCATCGTACGAGTCCTTGCTTGCCTCCCGCCGCGCTGCCCGGGCGAGGAAGGCGAATCCGCCTCGGAAGTGCAGTCCCCGGGCCAGGGCCGCTACCCCTGAGGGAGGGCGCCGTGAGGCGGGGCAGATTTCCCCACGGGGGCAATTCGCCCCGGTAGACTCACGGGACTCCATGTCCGCACTCGCCCAAGAGCTTGAAGTGGCCCGGCGCATCGCCCGCCAGGCTGGTGACATCCTCCTGCAGGTCTACGCCACGGACTTCTCCGTCACGGACAAGGCCGGAGGCGCCGGGCCCGTCACGGTGGCGGACGAGCGCGCCAACGCCTTCATCGTGGGAGAGCTGCGCAAGGCCTTCCCGAGCGACGGCGTGGTGGCGGAGGAGAAGGAGGATGTCTCCGACGCCAAGCGCTTCAGCCGCTGCTGGTTCGTGGATCCGCTCGACGGCACGCAGGAGTTCGTGAACCGCAACGGCGAGTTCGCCATCCACATCGGCCTCGCCGTGGAGGGCCGGGCGGCGCTGGGCGTCGTCTACCGCGCGGTGGGGGACGTCCTGTACTCCGGCGTCGTGGGCGAGCAGGGCTACGTGGAGGACCCGCAGGGCCGCCGCGCGCTGCGCGTGTCGGACGTGGCGGACCCGGCGCAGCTGCGGCTCGTGGTGTCGCGCTCGCACCGCTCGAAGACGACGGACGCGGTGGTGCAGCGGCTGGGCATCACGAAGGAGCGGGAGTCCGGCTCGGTGGGGCTCAAGTGCGGCCTCCTGGCGGAGGCCCACTGCGACCTCTACGTGCACGTGAGCGACAAGAGCTACCGCTGGGACAACTGCGCGCCGGAGGCCGTCATCCGCTCCGCGGGCGGCGTGCTCACGGACCTGGCGGGCGACGCGTACCTGTACGACGGCTCCGAGCTCCAGAACCGCCGGGGCCTGCTCGCGTGCAACGCCGCTGCCTTCGACAAGGTGCTGCCCGTGGCTGCACAGGTGGCCCGCGAGGCCGGCCTGCTGAAGTAGTCAGCGCGTCTGGACCGCGCGGCACAGCTCGCCGTACAGCCGCGCGAGGTCCGGAAGCTGGTAGCTGGCGTTGAGCCCGCTGGGATTGGGCAGCACCCACAGCCGCGTGTCGCCCAGCGTCTCCTCCTGCGGTCCGAACTTCGCCTTCGGCCGCGAGAAGGCGGTGCGGTACGCGCCCAGCCCCAGCACCGCGAGGTACTTCGGACGGTAGCGTTTCACCTTGCGCGCCAGCGACTTCGCGCCTTCCGCGTAGTCCTCCGCGCCCAGCTGGTCCGCGCTCGCCGTGGCCCGGTCCACCACGTTGGTGATGCCCAGGCCCAGCACCAGCAGCTCCGCCTGTTCCGCCGGCTTCAGGAGGCGCGGGGTGAAGCCCGCCGCGTGTAGTGATGGCCAGAAGCGGTTGCCCGGCCGCGCGAAGTGCACACCCACCACCGCGGAGTAGAGGCTGGGGTTGATGCCGCAGAAGAGCACCCGCAGGTCCGGTGCCAGCAGGTCCGGCATGGAGCGGCCGGTGGCGGCGAACAGCTCGTCCTTCGTGGGGCGGTGGAGCTTCATGGAGTGGGCAATCCAGGGCGGAACCTAGCGGGTCGGGTGCCGCCTCGCACGTCCATGCGCCTGGACGCGGTCCGGGCGGGGAAGGGGACGGATGCCTTTCCCAGCGACAGCGCCCGGTCCTCGGGGGCAGAGTGACACCTCGTGTCCGCATCGACATCGTCCGAGCCCTCGCGGCTGACGCACAGGCACTGGCTCGCGCTCGCGGTGGCCGTGTTGCCGTTGGCGCTCTATGCGTTCTCTCCTCGCGAGGGCGACCTGCCGCTGTACTTCCGGACGGCCCGCGCGTTCCTGGATGGCGCGGTCCCCAACCGCGACTTCCGCTTCGAATACCCGCCCTACGCGCTCCTGTGGTTCGTGCCCGCGACGTGGGCAGGTGGCGACCTGCGTGGCTTCATCCTCGCGTTCGGTCTCCAGCTCACGCTCATCGACGCGTTCATCAAGTGGCTGCTGCTGTCCGAGGGCGTGCGCCGGTGGGGCACGGCCTGGCGCGCGTGGGTTCCGTTCGCGGCGTACTCCGTCGTCAGCTGGCTCCAGAGCGTGCACTACCTCAAGCGCTACGACCTCATCCCCGCCGCGCTCGCGCTGGCCGCGTTGGTGGCCCTGATGCGCCGGCGCGAAGGCCAGGCGGGCGCGTTGCTCGCGGTGGGCACCGTCACCAAGCTGTACCCGGCCGTGCTCGTGCCACTGGCCCTGGCCGTGTGCTGGCGCCGGGGCTCGAAGCCGACGCGGGCCCTGCTCACCGGCCTCATCGCGGGCGTGCTGCCGCTCTTTCCTCTGAGCTTCGTGTGGCCGTGGTGGCGGTTCGCGGCCTTCCACGTCGAGCGGGGGCTCCAGGTGGAGGCCTTCAGCGCGGGCCTGCTCTGGGCCGCGCACCTGATGGGCTTCGCCCACGTCCAGTGGGTCCACGCTCCCGCCGCCTACGAACTGCACGGCGCGGACGCCGAAATGGTTCGCGCTGTCACCCGCCAGGTGTGGATCGCGGGCCTGCTGCTGTCCGTGGCGCTGTCCGTGCGCGCCGCGTGGCGCAGGCCTCCGGTGCACATCGAGGACCTGGCCCGGCTGACGCTGGTGCCGCTCGTGGCCTTCGTCATCCTCAACCCGGTGCTGAGCCCGCAGTACCTCATCTGGCTCACCGGGCCCGCCGCGCTCGCGTTGCTCTCCGGAACAGTGGCGCCGTCCGCCGTGCTGCTGGTGGCCGCCGCCATCACGCGCGGGCTCTTCGCGGGCAGCACCTACAAGACGGGCTGGCAGCCGTCATTCACGCTGCTGCTCCTTACTCGTAACGCGATGGTGCTCTACGCGGGGCTCGCCTGGGCCCGCGAGGCCTGGCGGTGGGGACGCCCTGGCGTCGCGGCGCTTCCGGATGCGAAGGACGCACCCGTGCCGACACCGCCCCCCTGAAGCCCGGTTGCCTGCTCTCCGTGGACCGGAGCACCGCTGCGAAGCCGGGCGCTCGTGGTTACAGGGAAGGCATGGCCCGTCCGGTGAACGTCAACGCCATGCTGCCCATCGAGGTGGAGTTCCAGCGCGAGCGCGCCTCCGGGTTGCGCCGCTCCGGCGACAAGCTGGAGGGCGCCCTCGCCCTGGTGGCCCAGGCGGAGAAGGAGCTACGCGCCCTGCATGGCCTGTCGCGCATGGAGCGCTACGCGGCGTACCGCGCGCTCTGGAAGGAAGCGGAGCGGCTGCGCTGGAACCTCACCGTGCAGCGCGAGGCCTGTGGCCTGCGCAACCACAGCGACCTGGACCTCATCTACCCGCTGCCGCCCCTGCTGAGGGAGTGACGTTCACGGCGAGGTGCGCCACGCGGCCACGGCGAAGAGCGCCCAGCCGGCGAGGAAGGCCAGTCCGCCCAGCGGCGTGATGGCGCCCAGCACTCGCACGCCGGACAGGGCCAGCGCGTACAGGCTGCCGGAGAACAGGACGATGCCCGCGAGCATCGCCCAGCCCGCGGACTCCAGGAGCGCGGAGGGTCGCACCGTGCCCAGGAGCCCCACCGCCACCAGCGCGAGCGCGTGGTACATGTGGTAGCGCGCCCCGGTTTCGAAGATGACCTGCAGGTCCTGCGCGAGCCGGGCCTTCAGCGCATGTGCCCCGAAGGCACCCGCCGCCACGGACAGGAAAGCGTTCACCGCGCCCACCACGATCCACCACCGCATCATCGAGTGCCTTTCTTCGCGCGCTTGACTGCGGCACGCTACACCGCGCCTCACGGCAGCGTCCTGGTTGAACACGCACCCGCCCCAGCCGCGCCCATCCCCGATGATGACTTCCCCTTCCTTCCAGCCGACCCCGTCGATTCCCTTCGAGCTGCGCCAGTCCCCCATCCAGGGCACGGGCGCCTTCGCCACCCGCCGCATCCGCAAGGGCGCGCGCATCATCGAGTACATCGGTGAGCGCATCACCCAGGCCGAGGCGGATGCCCGCTACGACGACGAGTCGATGGAGCGCCACCACACGTTCCTCTTCAACCTGGACGACGACACGGTGTTGGACGCGGGGACCCTCCACAACGAGTCGCGCTACATCAACCACTCGTGCGAGCCCAACTGCCAGTCGCTCATCGACAAGGGCCGCATCCACATCTACGCGCTGCGTGCCATCGAACCGGGGGAGGAGCTGTCGTACGACTACGCGTACGAGCGCTCCCCGGAGATGGAAGCCGACGCCGAGTCGCTCTACGTCTGCCGCTGTGGCACTCCCTCCTGCCGGGGCACCATCCTCGCCCCGGAGAAGAAGGCCCCCGCGCGGCGCAAGAAGGCCGCGTCGAAGTCCAAGTCCAAGGCCGCGTCGAAGTCCAAGTCGACCTCCAAGTCCAAGGCCGCCAAGAAGTCGAAGGCCGCGCCGCCGGCCGCCGCGAAGAAGAAGCGGGGCACCCAGCGCGCGAAGTCTCCGGGCCGCGGCCGCCGCGCCGCGAGCTGAAGCCTCAAACGGAAGCGCGCGCGCTCCTGAGCCGGGCATTAGAGTGGAAGCGTGAAAGACGTCCTGCGCTTCCTGCTCACCGAGGCCCCTGACTTCCCGTCGCTCGACTCCGTGGACGCCTGGTGGCGACGGCACCTCGCGGTGCTGCCGCGCTTCCAGGTGCCCGCGGACCTGGCGCTCGCCAGCGGTTTCCGGATGGACCGGATGGGGTTCGCGTTCTCCTCCGGCTACCAGGCGGCGCTGCGCTCGCTCTTCCCCCAGCTCCCGGCGGACCGCCGCGCCGCGCTCTGCGCCACGGAGACGGGCGGCGGGCATCCGAGCGCCATCGAAACGAAGCTCACGCCGAAGGGCGCGGGCTGGACGCTGGATGGCGTGAAGACCTACGTCACGCTGGGCACGCACGCGGAGGTGCTGCTGGTGGTCGCCTCCGAGGGCCGCGATGCCCAGGAGCGCAACCGCCTGCGCATGGTGCGGCTGGACGCGAGCACGCCCGGAGTGACCGTGGAGCCGCTGCCGCCGCTGGGCTTCGTGCCGGAGGTTCCGCACGCGGCGCTGCGGTTGGACGGCGTGGAGGTGGCGCCAGAGGACGTGCTGCCCGGGGATGGCTACACCCGCTATCTCAAGCCGTTCCGCACGGTGGAGGACTGCCACGTCAACCTGGCGGTGCTGGGCTGGCTGGTGAAGGTGGCCCGCCGCTGCGGCTGGCCGGTGGCGCTGCGCGAGGAGCTGGTCGCCATCGCGGTGATGATCCACGCGATTGCCCTGGAGGACCCCAGCGACCCGGCCGTGCACGTGGCGCTGGGCGGCGCGCTCGCGCAGCTGCACCGCGCGCTGGAGCGCTGCGAGGTGGCCTGGGAGGGCGTGGACGTGGAGATGCGCGAGCGGTGGCAGCGCGACCGGCGCCTGCTCGACCTGGCGTCCAAGGTGCGCGCGAAGCGGCTGGAGGTCGCGCGCCAGCGGCTGGCCGGCGGCGCGGGCGAGGACTGAACCGGGGCGCTCGGGGGCGCCCCGGTCCAGCACCTCACGGAACGTGACGCCTAATAGAAGCGGTTGCCCTCGTTCCAGCCGCTTGCGTCCGTGAACGGCGTGGTGAAGACCGAGTATGGGTCCACGCTCCAGCCATTGGAACGCCACACGGTGAAGGCCCCCGACGGGTCTCGCACCACGAGGTCGTCAAGGCCGTCTCCATTGAGGTCCATGGGGAAGTAGCGGTGGCCGAACTTCCAGCCCGCGCCCGTCCGGAAGGGCGTCTCGAAGCGGTTTGGGTACTCGAAGAGGCTTAGTCCGTTCGAGCGCACGAACGTCAGGTCTCCATCGGAGCGTCGCGCCACCAGGTCGTCGCGATGGTCGCCGTTGACGTCCATCACGATGAAGCGATGTCCCTCACCCCAGCCGCGCGAGTTGTGGAGCGGCGTGAAGAACGTGTTGGAATAGACGAGCACCGAGCCATTGGAGCGCCACACCGCGAAGTGGCCGGTTGTGTCGCGGGCCAGCAGTTCCTTCGAGCGACGCGCTGTCGTCGGAGAGATGGCGCCGTCGATGTCCATGACGAAGAAGCGGTTGCCCTCGTTCCAGCCGTTGGCATCCGTGAAGGACGTGGTGAACGCGGCGCTGTAGGCCAGCGTCAGCCCGTTGGAGGCCCACACATCGAAGGCCCCGTTGGCGTAACGGGCCAGCACGTCATCCTTCCCATCTCCTGTCACGTCGATGACGAAGAAGCGGTGCCCCTCGTTCCAGCCGTTGGCGTCCGTGAAGGCGGTGCTGGTGGTGCCCGCATAGGTGAACGTCGTGCCGGTGGACACCCAGGTGTCGAAGCCGCCAAAGGCGTTGCGTGCCAGCAGGTCACTCTTGCCATCGCCGGTGACATCAGCCACCAGGAACCGGTTGCCCTCGTTCCAGCCCGAGGCGTCGGTGTACCCGGTGGGGAAGGCGCCCGCGTAGACCAGCGCGATACCATTGGAAAGCCAGATGTCGAAGGTCCCGTCGGCGCGGCGGGCGAGGAGGTCGTCCATGGCGTCGCCGTTGATGCGCATCCGCTGGAAGGACTCACGCGCGCCAGAAAGCTCGCGCGCGCCGTAGTACTGCTGGACCCCGACCTGGTCCCAGTAGCTCAGCTCTCCGTCGCCGTTGCGGATCGGATTGCAGTAGTTCATGACGGAGTCCCAATCCCAGGGCCCCACCGTCGTGTCGCCCTCCGAGCCTTGGGTATCGCAGGTGGCCGACGAAGGCCTGTCATCCCGGTTCTGCTCATGCGCGAAGCCGAGCGCATGGCCCAGTTCGTGGATGACCGTTGAGCGCACGCAGCGTTTCCGCGTGAAGTCGTCATCGCAGCCATTGCTCTGCCAAGTGTTGAAGTGGACGCCGCGTTCCATGCCATGGAGGCCGAACCCCAGCTCCTCCACGTACGCGCCTTCATCCTGGAACTCCATCCGGAGGCCCTGGTTGTTCGAGGAGTTGCAGCGGGTCCATCCGGTCAGGACGACGTTGGACACCGCGCCCCAGCTGTCCTCCCACGCTTCACGGGCCCACTGCTTTTCCACATCGTTCCCCGCGTCCTCCCAGCACACGGGGATCGTGTTGGGCGCGGGCCAGATGGCGTCGGTGGCTACATACAGCTCCTGCTTCGCGGAGGTCTTGATGACCGGCGCTGCCTCCGGGGGCGACCCAGGGGACACCTCCGTTCCGGAATCGCAGCCGGCCAACGCGAACGCGAGCAGACCCACGGACTTCGCAAATACTTGCTTCAACGGGAACTCCTTCACCACGGGGTGGGGATGGAGTGTGTCTGGAATTGAGCCTGAAAATCCAGCTCAATCCATTTCATGTCTGCGCATTCCCGATTCCGGGAACATTCCCAATTCTGGGAAGGAGATACCCGGAGGCGAGCCGGCCCAGCCTGGGGGGGCAGGACCGTGTTGGGACCGCCAGGCCACGAACGCGGCGCGGGCGAGGACAGAGGCCCGCGGGCGCCCGGTGGCGCTTCCACGTCACCGGCGGTCCCGGTGGATGTGACTAGTAGAAGCGATTGCCGGCGTTCCAGCCGTTCGCGTCCGTGAACGGCGTGGGGAACGTCGAGTAGTAGGCCAGGTTCCAGCCATTGGAACGCCAGACGTCGAAGCTCCCATCGGCGCTGCGGGCGATGAGGTCGTCCATGGCATCGCCGTTGATGCGCATCCGCTGGAAGGACTCACGCGCGCCAGGAAGCACGCGCGCTCTGTAGGACTGCTGAACCCCGACCCGGTCCCAGTCGCGCAGCTCGCCGTCGCCGTTGCAGACCGGATTGCAGGAGTTCATGACGGAGTCCCTGTCCCAGGGACCCACCGTCGTATTGCCATTGTGCCCCTGGGTATTGCAGGTGACCGCCGGAGGCTTGTCACCCCGGAGTTCCTCATGCGCGAAGCCGAGCGCATGGCCCAGTTCGTGGATGACCGTCGAGCGCACGCAGCGCTTCCGGGTGAAGAGGCCGTCGAGGTCGCATTGGCCATTTGGCCACGATGTTGGACACCGCGCCCCAGCTGTCCTCCCAGGCCTCTTGGGCTCACTGCTTTTCCACCTCGTTCCCCACGTCCTCCCAACACACGGGGACCGTGTGGGGCGCGGGCCAGAGGGCGTCCGTGGCCACGTACAGCTCTTGCTTCGCGGACGTCGTGACGACCGGAGCTGCTTCGGTCAGCGCCGGCCTGTCTGAATCGCAGCCGGCCAGCGCGAACGCGAGCAGTCCAACGGACTTCGCAAACACTTGCTTCAACGGGAACTCCTTCACCAGGGATGGGGAATGGAGTGTGTCTGGACGTGAGCCTGGAACGCCAGCTCAAGCCCGGCACGTCAGCCATTCCCCGACCCGGGAGTTCCCGGATGCTGTGTCAGTACCGCCCGCCGCCCACCGCGGAGACGAGGGCGGACAGGATGCGGTTCTCCACGCCCCAGACGGCCTTGTTCACGCCCTTCACGCCCGCGCCGCGCATGTAGTCCGTGAAGTCGTGCAGCGCGGTGGAGCGCTGCATGCGCTCGCCGCTGGCGGCGTAGAGCAGCGGCGTGTTCGGCGCGCCCGTGAGGCCCAGGTCCGGACAGGCTTCGGACAGCGCCGCCCGGTCGATGCCCGTCACCGCGGACATCATGGCCACGGTGAAGTGGTGCACGGGCAGCTCGCGCGCGTTGGGCACGCGCTCCAGCACCTTCGCGCGAGTCGCCGGGTCGGTGGCCAGCTGGGGCAGCGTCACCCGGGACATCTCCAGGATCTGCTCGTTGGTGATGTGCTTGTTGTCCAGGATGGCCCGGTCAAACAGGCTCTGCGGCGTGTCACCCTTGATGGTGATGTTCACGTCGGACATGCGCTGACGCATGGTCTGGATGGCGCGACCCACCTCCGTGTTGGGACCGCCGCGCCAGGAACCCGGCGTCGCCTGCACCGGCGCCATCGTCGCGCGGGTCCGCGCCAGCTCCGCGCGGTTGAGCACGTCCGCGCGAGACGCCGCGGTGGCCTGGTTGGTCCGGGCAGGCTGCGCGGCCGGCGCCTGCGTGCGGGCCGGAGCGACGGAGGGAGCGGCGGGACGGTTGCGGATCTCGGTCATGGAGGTGCCTTCTACCCTGGACTTCGGAGTACCGGATTATCGCAGGGAGGGCAGGGGAGTTGCCTTGCTGGAGCCTCCCCAGCACGTGCGTTCCGCCTACGTCCCGGTATGGTGCGCGCCATGTCTCCGCGCCTACCCACCCAGTTCGCCGATCTCCTCACTCCGAAGGGCCGACGCATTCTCGAAGGCCGAGACTCCGAGACGTGCGGCGCGCTCCTGGACCCCACGCGGCCCTTCATCGCGCTGCAGGGCGTCATCGACGTGAAGAAGGCAGCGGCTGCGCGGGACATCCTGGACGCCGCGCTGCGTGACACGCTCGTGACCATGGAGGACCCCATCCCCGAGGACTCCATCTCCGGCATGGTGGAGAACTACACGGAGGCGCTGCCCAAGACGGTGCGCGTGCGGACCGCGCTGCTGGAGAGCCGGCGCTCGCGGTCGTGGCGCGCGGCGGAGGCGGTGGGGCTGAGGGCGCTCCTGCGCTCGGACACGTTCGCGGCCTTCGCGGCGACGGTGAGCGGCCGGCCGCTCAAGCGGGGCTGGGGCATCCAGGTGCTCTGCTACGGCCCGGGCGACTACACGGGCCCGCACAATGATCACCACCCGGAGGAGGCGGACGCGCGCGACGGTTACGTGGACATGCACGTGAGCCTCACGCAGCCCGCCGTGGACCACCAGTACCTCGTGTACGCGAAGGACGGGCACTTCTCCGAGCTCACCAAGGTCAGCACCGTGGGCGGCGTCACCGTGTACCGGCTGCCCTTCTGGCACTACACGACCCCGCTCGTCGCGAAGCCGGGCAAGGAGGACGCGGCGCGCCGCTGGGTGCTCCTGGGGACCTTCCTGGATGCCGGGCCCGGGACGCGCCCTTCCTCCACCGTCCTGCCGGCGGGCGCCCCTCCGCCTGTCCGGGCCGTGACAGTCGGACGTGGCACCGGGGCCGGACGGCGTTAGCGTGCCGGGCCCATGAGCCCGACTGACATCGACACGCAGGCCAACGACCTCCTCCAGTACATCGACGCGTCGCCCACGCCGTACCACGCCGTGCGCGAGACGGCGCGCCGCCTCACCGCCGCGGGCTTCCGTGAACTGGACGAGCGCGAGTCCTGGTCGCTGAAGCCCGGCGACAAGGTCTTCGTCATCCGCGGCGACACGAGCATCGCCGCCTTCCAGCTGGGCACGAAGCCCGTGGACACCACCGGCTTCCGGCTGGTGGGCTCGCACACGGACTCGCCCAACCTGCGCCTCAAGCCCAACGCGGCCGTCAACCGCCACGGCTACCAGCAACTGGGCGTCGAAATCTATGGCGGGGTGCTGCTGCACACGTGGACGGACCGCGACCTGTCGCTCGCGGGCCGCGTGGTGGCGCTGCACAACGGCCGCCCCCAGCACCACCTGGTGGACTTCCGCCGGCCGCTGTTGCGCGTGCCCAACCTGGCCATCCACCTCAACCGCGGCGTCAACACGGAAGGGCTGAAGCTCAACCCCCAGGATCACATGGTGCCGGTGCTGGGCCTGGAGAGCGCGGGCCCCGCGGAGCTGAAGACGCTGCTGGTGGAGGAGCTGGGCCGCTCGGGCGTGAAGGCCGCCGCGGACGACCTGCTGGGCTACGACCTGTGCCTCTACGACTTGCAGCCGTCCACCCGCTCCGGCCTGCACGGTGAGTTCCTCCACGCGCCCCGCCTGGACAACCTGGCCAGCTGCCACACCGGGCTCACCGCGCTCTTGAAGGACACCGGCCCGCGCGAGGCCACGGTGGGCGTGGTGCTCTATGACCACGAGGAGTGCGGCAGCCGCAGCGCGCAGGGCGCCGCATCGCCGTTCCTGAAGGACCTGATGGAGCGCATCGTCCAGGCGCACTCGGATGGGCGCGCGGACGCGTTCCACCGCGCCATCCGCCGCTCGTTCATGGTGAGCGCGGACATGGCGCACGCGGTGCACCCCAACTACTCGTCCATGCACGAGCCCAAGCACCAGCCGCAGCTGGGCGGTGGCCCGGTCATCAAGTCCAACGTGAACCAGTCCTACGCGACGGACGGCGAGTCGTGGGCGCACTTCGCGGCGCTGTGCAAGGAGGCGGGCGTCACGCCGCAGCACTTCGTCACCCGCACGGACCTGGGCTGCGGCAGCACCATTGGCCCCATCTCCGCGGGGCAGCTGGGCATCCGCACGGTGGACGTGGGCAACCCCATGCTGTCCATGCACTCCATCCGCGAGCTGGCCGCCGCGTCCGACGTGGCCCGCATGGTGGCGGTGCTGTCTCGCTTCTTCGCCTGAGCCCGGACGCCTGACGGCGCCATGAGCGGCAAAAGAAAGAGGCGGGCCCGGTGGTGACACCGGACCCGCCTCGGATGTTTCAGGAAGCTTTCAGCGGAAGACTAGTTCACGCCCACCGCGGTCCAGGCGTCCTTCACCTTCTGCACCTGGTTGGAGTCCGCGCCGTACAGGTCCGTGGCGGACTTGATGGTGGCCTCGCGGGCCTGCGCGAACGTCGTCTTCGGCGTCATGTACGTGGTGAGGGCGCGGCCGAAGATCTTCAGGCCGTCCTCCATGCCGATGCCGCCCTTCACTTCCAGGCCGGACGTCTTGTTCTTGCCGCCCTCGACCAGCAGGTAGAAGGCGTTGTTGGAGATGCCGCTGGAGCCGTGCACCTCCGTCTGCTTCGGGTAGTTCTTGTAGTTGTCGACCGAGTAGTTGTCCTTGGTCGGGTCGTTCATGTAGCGCAGGCCGTCCTCGGAGTCGCCGTTGTTCGGCGTCCACGCGGCCTCGCCCACGGTCCAGTTCCACTTGGCCTCGGGGTTGTTCTGCGCGGCGTACCACTCCACGCCCGTGCCGATGATGTCGGAGAAGGACTCGTTCAGGCCGCCGGACTCGCCGCTGTAGATGAGGCCCGCGGTGCGCTCGGTGAGGCCGTGCGCGATTTCGTGGCCCGCGATGTCCAGCGTGGTGAGCGGGCCGGACTGCTTCCCGTCGCCGTCGCCGTAGCTCATCTTCTCGCCGTCCCAGTACGCGTTCACGTAGTTGTTCTTCACGTGCACGTAGTTGACGAGCTTCTCACCGGCGCCGTCGATGGAGTCACGGCCCAGGACGTTCTTGAGGAAGTCGTAGGTCGTGGCCGCGCCGTAGTGCGCGTCGATGCCGGCCTTGGCGCGCGCCGGGTCGGTGGCCTCGCCCCACTTGTCGTTGTTGTCGGAGATCTTCGTCTGGCCGGACGCGGTGGACTTGTTGTTCGCGTCGTAGGTCACGATGCCCTTGCCGCGCGTCGAGTCCTCCAGCGAGTACGTGCCGTCCGCTTCCTTCTTGGTCTTCAGGTCCACGTGGCCGCTGTACATCGTCAGGTCGTCCGCGGTGCCCGTGGGCGGGTTCTGCGGATCCGTCGGAGGCGTGGTCTCCTTCGCGGTGATGTTCAGGCTCCAGTTGTTCAGGGTGCCCGTGTCACGCGCGGCCTTGTCCTCGACGGTGACCGTCCACTCGCCCTTGGCGCTCTCGCCCTTGAAGGCCTCGGAGAGGTCGAACGAGCCCGCGATGTCGTCCTTGGAGCCGCCCTTGCGGTCCTGCAGCACGGCGGACTTGCCGGAGGGGCTGGTCACGGTGACCTTCAGGTCGCCGCTCCAGGTGTGCTTGATGTTCAGGTCCACGGACAGCTTGTCGACCGTGACGCCGTCCGGGATGTTGATCTTCGACTGGACCTGACCCTTGTCCGGGATGGCCACGTTCGGGCTGGCCGTGCCGTTGACCTGCAGCTGCGCCGCGGCGGACTTCGACCAGCCGCCGATCTTGTTGAAGCTCTCCAGCACCTTCCCCGTGTTGGCGTCGATGATGTAGTTCTGCTTCTTGGGCTTCTCCTGCCCGGCGATCTGCGTCACTTCCACCTGGTAGGCGGAGTGGTACTTGCCTTCCGCGTCCTGGTAGATGACGCGCTCGGAAGAGGGCTGCTTGTCGGCCTTGCCGCCCAGCTCCTTCTTCGCGATGTCGATGGCCGCCTGCGGGGCCAGCTTCGGCTTCTGCGTCCCCAGGCCCGCGGGGATGGGGTTCTGCTCACCGGTGACGCTGGACACCTTGCCGTCCGTGCCCAGGTGGCTGATCAGCTGCTCGCCGAAGACCTTCACGCCTTCGTGAACGCGGTCCAGGCGAACGTGGGTCATGCCCAGCTCGTCGACTTCCACGCTCTTGGGGGCCAGCGTCGGGCCGGTCTTGTTCGCCGCCAGCAGCGACGACGCGGTCATCGGCGGGGTCAGGGCCTTCAGGGACGTCTGGATGGCCTGCTGCGCCTCCTTGCTGTCCAGCGCGAGGCGGCCGGTCTGCGCGGAGGTGGCCCCCGTGGAGGAAGACTGGGTCGTCGCGGAGGCGGCGGCCGTGGGCTGCGCGCCAGCGGCGGCGCCCGTGCGGGAGACGGACTCGAAGCCGTCCTTCACGCGAAGAACGTTCTTGGCCTTCGCCGTCGTCGAGGTGTCGGTGGTGGGGCGGAGAGAAACGGGCGTCGAACCGTCGGTGCGGCGAATGGTCATGAATCACTCACGCTGCAAGGGGGATGAACAATTCTCGCACGGGGGCTCCGAGAGTTTCCGATGGCTCAAAGAAGTTAACGCGGCATCCCAGAAATCGGAGGATACCGATGGTTGACTTCCTGTGAATTCAACGGTTGACACAGAAATTTTGCTTTCAGTAGGGGTCCATTGCGACCCGAATTCCTGAAATCCCTGATGCGAGCCGTCATGGAACAGCGCGAGGCGGGCGGGAAAATTCGGGAGAAATACTTGGAAAAGTACACCTGAGCGGCAACCAGGCGAGCAGGCCCGGCGCGTGGAGACTGATACAGTGAGACACGGTTTCCCGGCCGGGTTGGTGCGGGGGCTGGACCCTGGGGGGGTTGGAAGACATGGAGACGTGGATTCATCCGGAGACGCGGGAGGCCCCTGGCCTGCCGCTGCTGATGGTGCGGGTGCCGCGCCGGAACTTCGAAGGGCTGTTCGAGCACGCGCTGAGGCCGTCGGGTCCGTTCGCGCAGGCGCTGCGGGACGTGGGCTACGACGCGGACACGGTGGAGGAGCGCCTTCCTCTAGAGGTGTGGCGTGCGTCGCTGGCGGTGGCGCGGCGGCATGCGTGCCCGGGCCTTCCGAGCGAGGACGCCAACCGCGTGCTGGGCACCCACTACGTGGAGGGGTTCGCGCAGACGCTGGTGGGGCGCATCTTCGCCGCGGCTGCGCCGCTCCTGGGCGCGGAGCGGTGCCTGGCGCGGCTGCCCACGTACCTGCGCGCGGGCCGCGAGGACATGAAGCTGATGCTGGAGCCGGTGCGCGCGCGGGAGTGGCGTGCGCGCGTGGTGGACTCGGATCCGCTGCCGGACTTCGTGGCGGGCGTGATGGAGCAGGTGCTGCGCCGTACGCGGGTGCTGCCGCGCGTGGACGTGCTGGAGCGCTCCGAGCACGCCTATTCGCTGCGGATCCGCTGGGACGAGGCCTGAGCCGCGCGCCTCCCGCCGGAGGACGGCTCCGGCGGGGGAGGGGCTCAGCGGGCCGCGGTCCTCAAGGGCTCCCCGGCGAAGGGGAGCACGTCCCGCGTCGTCGGGTCGGTGGGGTCCTCGAAGCGTAGGAGCCGGCGGAAGTCCTCCGCGCGCCAGAACACCTGGCCCGCCGTGTGGAAGCGCTCCAACTCCTCGCGCGTGGGCCAGGAACGGTAGGGGAAGCGGGCGCGGGTCACGTCCATGGTGTGCGAGGGGGGCGTCTGGCCCTGCGCGAGCGCCTCCACGTGCCGCTTGAGCAGCCACACCCCCGCCGCGGTCGCCTTCACCGTCAGCGCCAGATGGGAGTCCGACGCGGCGCGCGTGAAGGCGGACTGGCCATACACGTCCCCAGCGTCGATGCGCGCGGTGGTGCGGTGGAGCGTCGTTCCCACCTCCGGCACGCCGTTCAGCATCGTCTGGAAGATGGAGTCCACGCCGCGGAAGTCCGGCAGCAGCGACGGGTGGATGTTCAGGCACCCGTGGCGCGGCAGGCCCAGCAGCGGCTCGCGGAGGATCTGATCGCACATGCTGGTGACGACGAGGTCCACCTCCTGGCGGCGCAGCGACTCGACGGTCTTCTCCCCGGAGAAGTCGTCGCTGACCGTGAGGGGGATGCCGTAGGCGCGCGACAGCTGCTGGAAGCTCATCAGCCCGCCGCGAGGGGCGCCGAAGGGCAGCAGCGTTCCCCCGAGCCCCGCGAGGACGTTGTAGCCGGTGAAGCGCGCTCCGAACTGCCGCAGGAAGACGGGCAGGACCTGGGCCGGGGTGTAGCGCTTCTTCTGGAAGCGCAGGCCCCCCGAGGACAGCAGGATGCTGGTGGGCACGAGCCCCCCGCGCCGCACCAGGGTGTTGGCGAAGGCGAGGGACATGATGGACGGGATGCAGCCATAGGCGAAGCGGATCATGGTCACGCGGCCTTGTGGGAGGGGGGCTGCTGGCCGTCGTCGGGCGTGGAGACGCGGAAGCGGCGTCGCTCCTCGGGCTGCTTCTCGCTCAGCAGCAGCGGCAGCAGCGGGTTGATGAGCGGCCGCAGCCAGGGGGATTGCAGGCGCGCGGCCATGGTCATCCCCTCCAGCTCCGCGCCCACGGTCTGCTTGACGAAGTAGCTGGTCAGACCCAGGTCCGCCACCCGGCACGCGTGCCGGGCCGCGTGCTCCAGCTCCTTCCAGAGCAGCAGGTAGTACGCGGGGGTGCCCTCCGTGCGCGCGTAGTCCATGCCAATGAGGAAGGGGTTGTGCACCCCGCCGCCCGTGCCCGTGAGGATGAAGGCGATGAGCTGGCCCTCCTGGGTGCGCAGCGTGAGGAAGCTGCTGGTGGTGGGCATGCGCTCCGCGATGGTCTCGAAGAAGGCGCGCGGGAAGGGGTTACGCTTGAACTCCGAGGCGCCCTCGTGGACCTGGAGGTAGAGCGGGTAGCACGCGTCGATGAGCGGGCGGAAGTCGCGCACGCGCTCCACCTGAAACCCCAGCGCCTCCGCGTCCTTCAACTTCTTGCGCAGGTTCTGCCGCGACTTCTTCTTCAGCCGCTGGAAGTGCTCCTCGCTGCTCATCCCGTCGAGCGTCACCATCGCCATGGGGTGGTTGGCCACCGGCTTGAAGCCCCGCTCCAGGAACCACGACTGCAGCCGCAGGTCCTCCGGCAGCCCTTCCATGAAGTCGCGCACCAGCAGCAGCGCGGAGTTCGTGCAGACCTCGTCACAGGCCTCCAGCAGCGCCTGGGCGAAGTCGTGCTCCGACAGCTTGCGCGCGTCGTACCACCAGTGCCGCTGCGCCGTTTCGAACGTGCCCACCATGCCCAGGCCCAGGGACAGGAAGCCCGGCATCACCCGGCGCACCCCCTTGGCCAGGGCGCCCACCCGGTCCGGCATGAGGAGGGTGAGGTCCAGGCGCTCCTCGGTGATGACGGCCAGGCCGACGACGTCCTCGCCCTGGGACATCACCAGGTAGCCGAACTTCCGCTCCGGAAACGAGTCCTCCAGGCACGACAGGAAGGCCGCGCTCTTGAAGGGGTGGCCCTGGGCCAGCTTCTCGTCCCAGAGCGCCTGGGGGACGTGCTGGATGCTGGAGTGGATCCGCGTGGTGGTGGCCGTGCTCATTCCTCGCTCCCGTCGTCCAGCCGCTCGAAGTGGATGCCGTGACGGGCCAGGCCGTCGTCGTTCTCCTTCATGTCCCGGAACACGCGCTGCGAGCGGGGCAGCGGCGTTGGCGGGAACAGCTCCGCGCCGAAGCGCTTCAGCAGGGCGTCCAGCACCGGGTTCGTGTGGTGGACGGCCAGATAGAGCCGGTCCACCACCGCGCCGATGCTCGCCTTGACGGCGTAGCTCGTCTGGCCCAGCTGCACCACGGCCTTGCCGTGGGCCTCCAGCACCTCCACGATTTTGTAGATGCTGTTGAAGTACAGCGAGCCCTCATCCCGCAGGTGGTAGTCCAGCCCCAGGTAGATGGGGTGCACCCACTCGTCGTCCTTGAGGAACAGCTCGAAGGACACCAGCTGCTCGCCCTTGAAGCACAGGAGGGCGAAGACGCGCTCGCCCAGGAGCGCGGGCAGCCGGGCGAAGAAGTCCACGCTGAGCGTCTCGAAGCGGATCTTCGAACGGTTCAGCACCTGGAGGTACAGCGGGTGCATCTGCGCGGCGTAGCGGGAGAAGTCCGCGACCTGCTCCCAGCGCATGCCCGCCTCCTGGACGCGGGCCATGCGGTTGTTCATGAGGGAGCGGTACTTCTTGCGCAGCCGCTCCCGGTAGGTGCTCTTCCCGGGCTCGCCCAGGTAGAGGTAGGTGGTGGCGGCGCTCTCCACGAAGGAGAAGCGCGGGGACAGCACGTCCCGCACCTCCGGCAGCAGCCGGGTGGTGAGCTCCTTCATGAAGACCAGGCCCAGCTTCAGGTGCCGGGCCCGGGCCACCACCTCGTCGGAGATGGCCCGCAGCACGGCGTCACGGCGCGGCTTCGGCAGGTCCGGGCGCACGCCCAGCAGGTCCTTGCAGATGGCGATGGGCGTTCCGATGACGAAGGCGTTGAGGAACAGGAAGCCCGGCAGGACGCGGCGCACCTGGGAGACGACCTTGTTGACGTTGTCCGGCGCGATGACCGTCAGCGACATCCGGAAGCGGAAGCACGGCACGACGGCCAGCACCTCGCCCGCGCTCCGGACCTGGAGGTAGTGGAACTGCACGTCCTCGATGCTGGCGGCCTCCGTGGCCTGGTGCAGCTCGTAGGCCTGCATCACGTCAGAGGTGGGGAAGCAGGTGTTCCAGGCCTCCCGGCCGATGTCCTGGATGGAGGAGACCCAGCGGAGTTCGAGCGGCCCTGGAGGGGCGTGGGGCGCGGGAGCGCTCCCGATGGCGGTGGCGGACGCGGTCATGACGTGTCGTGCGAAGGAGGTGCGGAAGGGAAGGGGACTTCAGGCGGCCAGCGCGCCCGGGGCCCGGGAGGCCGGGGACGCGCCTTCCTGGAACATGGGCCGGAAGCGCAAGAGCCACAGCGAGCCGAGGACGGGGTGCAGGAGCAGGGGCAGGACGCCCATCAGGGGCAGGCCTTCCATCAGCGCCAGGGCGGGGATGAACAGCGCCACGCAGGCCAGCCGCGCGCACTCCATCCGCCAGGCCCAGGGGCGCGAATCCATCAGCACCCCCAGGGTCCAGGTGCTGACGAGGACCAGCCCCAGCGCCAGGACGCGCGCGGCCACGCCCAGCGTGTCCAGGTGCCACGCCACCAGGAGGATGCCGGCGGCGAGCACCAGGAACTGCGCGAAGCAGTAGGCGGCCACGGGCCAGGGCAGCCTCGGGTCGTACTTCTGGAAGGTGGCGGACGGCCCGTCATCCGCGTCGTGGAAGCGGTCCGCGCGCAGGGAGGGGGGCGTCCAGCCTGGACCGCGGACGATGCACAGGAGCTTGTCGGACACCCGCTCGCAGGCGGCGGCCTTCTGGAAGAGCTCGCCGAAGTAGTGGAAGTGCGCGGTGAAGGGGTTCCACGAGCGCAGGCCCGCGCGCAGGCCATAGACGGGAGGGTGCTCCGGCAGCTCCGGCTGGTAGGTGCCGAAGAGCAGGTCCCACACGACCAGGATGTTGCCGTAGTTCTTGTCGATGTACGGCGTGTTGCGGCTGTGGTGGACGCGGTGCTGGGACGGGGTGACGAGCACCTTCTCCAGGAAGCCCAGCGGCGGCACGTAGGTGTTGTGGATGGCGTACTGGAACACGAGTTGGAGGCTGGTGATGCCCAGGAAGACCTCCGGCGAGACGCCCAGGAGCGCCATGGGCACGAAGAAGGGCCACGTGGTCAGCTCGCCCAGGGCGCTCTGGCGTACCGCCAGGCCGAAGTTCATGTCCTCGCCCGAGTGGTGGACGACGTGGATGCCCCACATCCACGCCATCGTGTGATGCAGGCGGTGCGCCCAGTAATAGAAGAAGTCGTAGGACAGGAACGCCAGCACCCACGTCCACGCCGAGTCATTGCGCAACGCGAGGAGCGCGTGGTGCTGGTGCACGTACCCGTAGAAGACGAACGTGGCCCCGGCGATGACGACGCTGCCCAGGACGGTGAGCAGGCTCATCGTCACGTTGGTGATGAGGTCGTTGAGCCGGTACGCCGGCCGCCGCCGCAACAGCCCCACCACCAGCTCCAGGAGGATGGGGGTGAAGAACACGGGCAGCCCGTAGAGGAGCTGTTCCTTGAGGTCCATGGGAGCGCGTCCTGGGAGGGGGGAGGGCGTCAGGTGCCGGTGCGCGCCAGGGCCGGGTCCTGCTGCTGGACGCCCAGCTTGCGGCTGCAGCGGTCCAGGGTGTCCAGGAAGCGGTCCAGGTCCGACTGCGTCAGGTTGGCGCTGACGTTGATGCGCAGCCGCGTCCGGTTCTTGCTCACCGCGGGGTAGCCCACCGGGTTGACGTAGATGCCTTCCTCGTGGAGCAGCCGCGTCAGCTCGAAGGTCTTCTCGTAGGCGGGCATCAGCACGGGGATGATGGGGGACTCGCTGTTCATGCAGTCCAGGCCCATGGCGCGGATGCCGGCTCGCAGGACGTTCTCGTTGTAGTGCAGCCGCTGCTGCAGCTCGGGCTGCTCCTGGAGGATGCGGATGCCCTCCAGCAGGCCCGCGGCGATGGGGGGCGGCAGCGAGGCGGAGAAGATGTAGCCGTTGGAGCCGAAGCGCAGCAGGTCGATGGTGGCCTTCGTGCCGGCGGCGAACCCGCCGATGCCCGGCAGGCCCTTGCTGAGGCTGCCGGTGAGCACGTCCACGCCGTGCTGGAGGGCGAAGTGCGCCGGGGTGCCCCGGCCGTGAGGGCCCATGGCCGCGGTGGCGTGCGCGTCATCCACGAGGACGAAGGCGTTGTGCGCCTCCGCCAGCGCCACGATGCCCGGCAGGTCCGCCACGTCGCCGTCCATGCTGAAGACGCCGTCGGTGATGATGAACTTGCGCTGCTCGGGGGCCAGCTTCTTCAGCGCCCCCTCGATGCTGCGCAGGCTCTTGTGCCGGAAGGTGCGCACGTCCGCGCCCGACAGCTTCAGCCCGTCGATGATGGACTGGTGGTTGAGCATGTCCGACAGCACGACGTCGCCCTCGCCGCACAGCGCGGACAGCACGGACAGGTTCGCCGCGTAGCCGCTGCTGTAGGTGATGCAGTCCTCGAAGCCGAGGAACTCCGCCAGCGCGCGCTCCAGCTCCAGGTGCAGCTCGCAGGTGCCGTTGAGCAGCCGCACGCCGCTGACCGTCGTGCCGTAGCGCTTGAGGGCCGCCTCCGCCGCGGCCACCACGCGCGGGTGCCCGTTCAGGCCGGAGTAGTTGTAGGAGCCGAAGTGGAGGACCTCCCGGCGTCCGCGCGAGGCCGCCTCCCGGCGGGTCGGGCTGAGGCTGACGCTCGCCTCGCGTCCCGGGATGCCGTGGAACACGCGGCCGATGACGTCACAGTGGTGGTTGTCCACATAGTAGTGGACCGCCTTCTGGACCTCCTGGAGCCGGGCGGAGCCCACGGTGAGGTCGCGGTTCTTCACGAAACGGGGAGGGGCGGTGATGTCCATGGACGTTGCTTCCCAGGCCACGGCGCAAGGATCCCCTGCCTTCGGGCGCCCCTCTCCCGTGCGCGCGTGCGGCGAACGCCACGGGCGATGGAAAGCGAGGCCTCGAGGGCGGTCCGGGTACGGGGAGCCGCTGCGCGTGGACGGTTCAAACTCAGGTGTGAGTGCAGGGACGTACCGGATGGCCACGCTGCCGAGACCCAGGTCGGGTGCTCGCCGCAGTCCCCCTGCCGTGGCGGCTTCCAGTTATACAATGATAAGCAGATTGTCAAAGCATGGCTGCTTATTATGTTTTTGCTGGAATTGCTCCGCGTGTGTCGGGTCGCGACGCTAGTTGAGGTACGTCTTCGGCGGGGGGCGCTTGTTGGCGGGGGTGAGTGGCGCCGGGCGCGCCTGGCGCCACCGGCCGATGACGTCCATCAACCCGTCGAACGTGTCGCGCAGGGCCCAGGCGCGGTCCTCCACGTCCTTCAGGCTCTCGCAGCGCAAGAGGCCATCGCGCAGCGCGCGCTGGACGCCGGGGCAGTCGTCGCGCTCGTCGATGAGCTGTTCGGCGGTGTGCGCGTAGAGCCGGTAGCAGCCCTCCACGTCGCCCCGGTTGTAGGCGGGCGCGCCCACGTTGATGGCCTGGCCCAGCAGTGAGGCCACGGACTCCACGGCCGGCGTCGCACAGCCCTCCAGCAGTCCCACGGGGTGCTGCGGCACCTGGCGCACGCGGGTGGCGCGCTGCCGGGGCGCGTCCAACGCGGACAGCGGACGGGGCGGGCCGGGCGTCTTGAGGAGCGGCGCGATGTAGCGCACCGGGATGACCAGCCCCAGCGCGCGGCCGTTGGCGAGCGCCGCGGTGGCCAGCCCCACCACCTGCCCGCGCGCGTCCAGCACCGGCGAGCCCGACGCGTCCTCGGGCAGCGTGCGGGACAATTCCAGCAGGGTGAGCCATTCGCCCAGCACCTGCACCGCGCGGACCTCCAGGGTGCGCGCTTCCGGGGAACGGTCCGCGTGGGCCTGGACGACGTTCAGGGCCTCGCCTTCCGAGGGCAGCGTGGCCGGGCCCAGCGAGAGGGCGGGCACCAGGTCCGGGAGGGACAGGCACAGGACGGCCAGGTCGCGGCGCTCGTCCACGGCCGTCACCTGGACCACGGAGGAGCGCAGGCCGTCCGGCAGCACGGCGGTGATGGCGCGCGCGCTGGCCACCGCGTGGAGGCTGGTGACGACGTGGCCTTCGGAGGAGATGACGAAGCCCGTGGCGGTGTGGCTGCCCAGGTCCAGCAACACCAGGGAGGCACTCGTGCGCCGAAGGGCCTCTTCGGCCCGCGCACGGCGTGCCTGGACGTCGTCGGACATGGCCACCCCCGTTCGGCCGGCATTCCCACGGGATGCGTTCCATGTGACCGGCTGCATCACGTTGTATCAGCCTGCCCGCTCCCCACCCAACCCACCCGGGCGGGGCGATGTTGGCCTTCATGTTGTGATTGGCGCGCGAGTGTCCGGTCGTTAAACCTCCGGCCGGCATGCACAAGACCCACCTCGTCGGCGCCCGCACCCACAACCTCAAGGATTTGTCCGTCGATCTCTCCGAAGGAGAGTTCGTCTGCGTCACCGGCGTGTCCGGAGGCGGCAAATCGAGCCTCGCGCTGGACACGCTCTACGCGGAAGGTCAGCGCCGGTTCGTGGAGAGCTTCAGCCCGTACGCCCGGCAGTTCCTCGAGCGGCTGGAGCGGCCGCCCATGGACGCGCTGGAGCCGGTGGCCGCGGGCGTCGCGGTGGACCGGCGCGCGCCGGTGAAGAGCTCGCGCTCCACGGTGGCCACGCTGGCGGACGTGGAGCCATACCTGTCCGCGCTCTTCACCCGCGAGGCGATGCCGGTGTGTCCGGACTGTGGCCTGGAGGCGGTGCGCACCGACGCGCGCGTGGCCGCCCGGGCGGCGCTTCGTGAGCACCCGGACGCGCAGGGCGTCTTCACGTACCCGGTGCGCATCCCGGACACGTCCGCGTTCATCGACGCGCGGGCCCGCCTGCTGAAGGACGGCTACCACCGGCTGATGGTGCAGGGGGAAGTGAAGGAACTGGAGACGCTCAAGCCGGGCGAGGCCACCGACCCCGCGGGCGTGGCGCAGGTGGTGGTGGACCGGGTGAAGCTGACGGACGCGAACCTGTCCCGCGTCACCCAGGCGCTGGAGGACGCGTGGGCGCGCGCGGACGGCGAGGCGCTGCTCTTCGTTCCGGAGGTCGCGCCCAAGAAGCTGCGCCGGGGGCTGGTGTGTCCCAAGTGCGCGCGGGAGTTCGAGCTCGCCCGGCCGGGCCTCTTCAGCTACCAGAGCCCGGTGGGCGCGTGCGCGCCGTGCCGTGGCTTCGGGCGCACCATCGGCATCGACTGGGGGAAGGTGATCCCCAACCCGGCGCTGAGCCTGGCGGAGGGCGCCATCCGCCCGTGGTCCGGCCAGTCCACCACCTGGGAGCGGGAGATGCTCCAGCGCTTCTGCCGGCAGAAGAGCATCCCCTTCGACAAGCCGTGGGAGAAGCTCACCGCCGCCCAGCGCGAGGCGGTGCTCCAGGGCGAGGGTGACTACGACGGCGGCCGCGTCTACCCGGGCGTGCGCGCGTGGTTCCGGTGGATGGAGGGCCGCACGTACAAGATGCACGTGCGCGTGTTGCTGGCCCGGTATCGCGCGTACTCGCTCTGCGAGAGCTGTCACGGCGCGCGCCTCAACGAACAGGCTCGCGCGTGGCGCGTGGGCGGCATCGATCTGCCGGCCTGGCACGGGCTGGAGCTGACGGACGCGCTGGCCCGGCTGGATGGCCTGAAGACGCTGACGGGGCAGGGCGACCTGGCGCGGCGGGAGCTGTCCGCGCGCCTGCGCTATCTCCAGCGCGTGGGCCTGGGCTACCTCACGCTGGACCGGCCCGCGCGCACGCTGTCGGGTGGCGAGGCGCAGCGCGTGTCGCTGACCGCGGCGCTGGGCACGTCGCTGACGGGCGCGCTCTTCGTGCTGGACGAGCCCACCGTGGGCCTGCACCCGGGGGACGTGCCGCCGCTCACGGAGGCCATCGCGGAGCTGGCGGACCGGGGCAACATCGCGCTGGTCATCGAGCATGATCCACTGATCATCCGCTCCGCGCACCGGGTGCTGGAGCTGGGCCCGGGCGCGGGACGCAATGGCGGCAAGCTGTGCTTCGACGGCACCCCGGAGGCGCTGGCGAAGCGGCAGGACCTGCCCACCGGCCGCATGCTGTCCGGGGGCACGGAGGCGCCGCGCACGCCGCGCACCCGCACGGGCGAGCTGGTCATCCGCGAGGCGCGCGAACACAACCTGAAGGACGTGTCCGTGCGCGTGCCGCTGGGCGTGCTGTGCGCCATCACCGGCCCCAGCGGCTCCGGCAAGAGCACGCTGATGGACGAGGTGCTCTACCGGCACCTGGCGCGCGGGCTGGGCGTGAAGGACGTGGAGGCCCCCGGCGACGTGGCGGCGGTGGAGGGCGGGGCGCAGGTGGAGGCCATCACCTTCGTGGACCAGTCCCCGCTGGGGCGCACGTCGCGCGGCAACGCGGCCACGTACACCAAGGCGTGGGACCGGCTGCGCGAGCGCTTCGCCTCGGAGCCCGACGCGGAGGTGCGGGGCCTGACCTCCGCGCACTTCTCCTTCAACGTGGACAAGGGCCGCTGCGAGGCCTGCTCCGGTGAAGGCTACGAGACGGTGGAGATGCAGTTCCTCGCGGACGTGGCCCTGTTGTGCGCGGTGTGCCGGGGCCGGCGCTTCAAGGAGGAGGTGCTCGCCGTCCGGCACCAGGGCTTCAGCGTGGCGCAGGTGCTGGAGATGACGGTGGACGAGGTGCTCCAGCACTTCGGCGACGACTCCGCGCTCAAGCGCACCCTGGGGCCGGCGCAGCGGCTGGGCCTGGGCTATCTGCCCCTGGGCCAACCCCTGTCCACGCTGTCCGGTGGAGAAGCGCAGCGGCTGAAGCTGGCGCGCGCGCTGGCCAGCGACGCGAAGGGCACGCTGTTTCTCATCGACGAGCCGAGCGCGGGCCTCCACGCGGAGGACGTGCGCCACGTGATGGCGTCGCTGCACGCGCTGGTGGAGCGGGGCGCGAGCGTGCTCGTGGTCGACCACGACGTGTCGGTGATGAAGGGCTCGGATTGGATCATCGACCTGGGGCCCAAGGGCGGTCGCGACGGTGGCCGGCTGGTGGCGGAGGGCACGCCGTTGGATGTGGCGAAGGCGCAGGGCAGCGCCACCGCCGCCGCGCTCCGGGGCGAGGGCAAGCCGCTGGCGAAGGCGGTGAAGCTGCGCCGCCCGGGGAAGGAAGCGCCGCCCGCCATCGAGGTGGAGCACGCGCGCGAGCACAACCTCAAGGACGTGTCCTGCCGGATTCCCCTGGGGAGGATGACGGTGGTGACGGGGCCCAGCGGCTCCGGCAAGAGCTCGCTGGTGTTCGACGTCGTCTTCGCGGAGGGCCAGCGCCGCTTCCTGGAGACGCTGACGCCGTACGCGCGGCAGTTCCTGCCCACGCTTCCGCGTCCGGACGTGGAGCGCATCAGCAGCATCCCGCCCACCGTGGCGCTGGAGCAGCGCACGTCGCGCGCGGGGTCCACGAGCACCGTGGCCACCGTCACGGAGGTGGCCCACTACCTGCGGCTCATGTACGCGAAGATTGGCGAGCCGCACTGCCCGCATGACGACACGCCCATCGGCGCCACCACGCCAGCCGCGCTCTACGCACAGGTGCTGGCGACGAAGGGCGACGGGCAGGTTCTGGCGCCCGCGGTGCGCTCGCGCAAGGGCACGTACCTGGACGTCTTCACCGCGGCGGCTCGCGGGGGCATCACCCAGGCCATTGTCGACGGGGAGCTGGCGTCCACGGACAACCCGCCGCGCCTGGCGAAGACGAAGGAGCACGACATCGATCTCGTGATGTACGAGGGCAAGCTCGCGAAGCTGCCGCGCGAACTGTTCGAGTCCTCGCTCAACTGGGGCAAGGGCGCGGTGAAGCTGCGCACGGGCAAGGCGGAGACGCTCCTGTCCAGCGAGCGCACCTGCCCGAAGTGCGGCACCGCCGTGCCGGAGTTGGATCCGCGCTGGTTCTCCTTCAACACGAAGCAGGGCCGCTGCGAGTCGTGCGAGGGCACCGGCGTGCAGGGCGGCCCCTCCGCGATGGCCGAGGGCGAGACGGCCCCATGCCGCACGTGCGATGGCACCCGCCTGTCCCCGGTGCCGCGCGCGGTGCGGCTGGAGGGCGCGCGCTACCACGAGGTGGTGCAGGCGTCGGTGACGGCCACGCTCGCGCGCGTGCGCACCTGGAAGCTCAAGGGCGACCGGGCGCTCTTGGGCGAGACGGCGCGGCAGGAGATGCTGCGGCGCCTGGAGTTCCTGGAGCGCGTGGGCCTGGGCTACCTGTCCCTGGACCGCAACGCCGCCACGCTGTCCGGCGGTGAGATGCAGCGGCTGCGGCTGTCCGCGCAGCTGGGCGCGGGCCTCACCGGCGCGATGTACGTGCTGGACGAGCCCACCATCGGCCTGCATCCGCGCGACACGCACCGGCTGCTCGACAACCTGCGCGCGCTGGTGGAGACGGGCTCCACGGTGCTGGTGGTGGAGCATGACTCGGACACCATCCGCGCCGCGGACCACCTGCTGGACCTGGGACCCACGGGCGGCCGGGGCGGTGGCCACATCCTGGCGGAGGGCACGCCGGACGTGGTGCTGGAGTCGGACTCGCCCACCGCGCAGGCGCTCCGGGCCGCGCAGGTGCGGCCTCCGTCCGGCCGGGGCGAGCCGAAGGCCTGGGTGGAGCTGAAGGGCGCCCGCGCGAACAACCTCCAGCGCGTGGACCTCAAGCTGCCAGTGGGGCGGCTCAACGTCGTCTCCGGCGTGTCCGGCTCCGGCAAGAGCACGCTCATCCGGCAGGTGCTGTTCCCGGCGCTGCGCGACAAGCTGGGGCTCGTCACGGCGAAGGCCGGCGCGTTCGACGCGCTCAAGGGCACGGAGTCCATCAAGCGGGTGCTGTCGGTGGACCAGTCGCCCATCGGGCGCACGCCGCGCTCGGTGCCGGCGACGTTCCTGGGCATCTGGGACGAATTGCGCCGCGTGTTCGCGGCCACGCCGGAAGCGAAGATTCGCGGCTTCGGACCCGCGCGCTTCTCCTTCAACACGGCGGCGGGTGGCCGCTGCAAGGTGTGCGAAGGGCAGGGCGCCATCTCCCACGAGATGTCCTTCCTGCCGGACGTCGTCACGCCGTGCGAGGCCTGCAACGGGGCGCGCTTCGACGCCGCCACGCTGGAGGTGCGCTACCACGGCCTCACCGTGGGCGACGTGCTGCGCCTGTCCGCGGACGAGGCCAAGGACGTCTTCCGCGCGCTGCCCAAGGTCGCCGCGCCGCTGGAGTGCCTGGCCGACCTGGGCGTGGGCTACCTGCAACTGGGGCAGGGCTCGAACACGCTGTCCGGCGGTGAGGCCCAGCGGCTCAAGCTGGCCGCGGAGCTGACGGCCACCTCCCGCCACGAACCCACGCTGTACGTGCTGGATGAGCCCACCACCGGCCTGCACCTGGGTGACGTGGAGAAGCTGATCACCTTCATGGGCCGGCTGGTGGACCGGGGCGACACGCTGGTCGTGATTGAGCACCACCCGTCGGTCATCGCCGCGGGGGACCACGTGGTGGAGCTGGGGCCGGAGGGCGGCGAGGGTGGTGGTCGCATCGTGGGCGAAGGCACGCCTCGCGAGGTGGCGAAGCTCAAGACGCCCACGGGGCGTGTGCTCAAGTCGGTTTTTTCCACTGAAGAACCCAAGGCGCGCGTCGCCTCACGGGGACGGTGAATCCATGCGCTCCTTCCGGCATCCTGCGCCCGCCATGAGAACTTCCCTGCTGTTCACCGTCGCGACGGTGCTCTCCCTCTCCACGGTGGCCTCCGCCGCGGACAAGACCGAGAAGAAAACCATGTCCTTCCACCAGCTCTCCGCCAACCGGCTCGACGGCAAGCCCGAGAAGCTGTCGGACTTCCAGGGCAAGGTCGCCCTCGTCGTGAACACCGCGTCCGAGTGCGGCTACACGCCGCAGTACAAGGGCCTCCAGGCGCTCTTCGACAGCTACAAGGACAAGGGCGTGGTCGTCCTGGGCTTCCCGTCCAACGACTTCGGCGGCCAGGAGCCGGGCACCTCCGAGCAGATCGCCAAGTTCTGCGAGCTGCGCTTCAAGGTCTCCTTCCCCATGTTCGAGAAGGTGAAGACGAAGGGTGAGGGTCAGTCCCCCATCTACGCGTTCCTCGCCAAGGACCACGGCGAGCCCAAGTGGAACTTCCACAAGTACGTGGTGGGCAAGGACGGCCAGGTGAAGGCCGCGTTCCCCAGCAGCGTCACGCCGGACAGCCCGGAGCTGAAGGCCGCCATCGACAAGGCGCTCGCGGAGAAGTGACGGGCGTCTGACGTCCGACGTTGGCTCCGCCCCGGGGGACTGCTCGGCGGCGGAGCAGGGCGTGCGCAGCTTGGGTCCCGGCCCATGGCTCCGGCTCTCTTCCCCGTACGCGTCGTGACCGTGGTGCTGTTCGCGGCGCTGTGCGGGGGATGCGCGTCGCTGGAGCCGCAGCGCTCGGAGCTGGCCACGCGCGTGGGGCGGTCCGACCTGTCCGTGGCGGTGATGCGAACGCGGGTGCGGGACCTGGCCCGGCGCTTCTCTGGACTCATCGAAGCCCTGGCGGACGACCTGGCCGCGCGCTCCGGTTCGCCGCACGTGGCCTCGGCCATGCTGCGCTTCAAGGCCAACGCGGTGCCTGCCGTGCAGAGCGCGCTCTTCCAGCCGGATCCGGTGGCCGCCCTCCTCGACACCTGGACGCTGCTGGCCCAGCTCGAGGACTCGCTGCCTCACACGGCGGTAGACGCATCGCCGGAGTTGCTGGCGCAGGCCCATGACACGCTCGTGGACCTGGAGTCCCAGGTGGAGGCCGAGTGGCGCGAAGTGACGGGCCGCGAGGACGTGACCGGGGCGCGCGACAAGGTGCACGCCTGGGCCGCGGCTCACCCGCTGACCGGGCCGCTCGTCACGCGCGAATCCACCACGGCCCTGCTGGCCTCCCTCACGGATGTGACGGGCGGAGGCCTGCGGTCCACGGCCGCCGGCCTCGTCGAGGAAACGCGCGACCTCACCGCGCGCGTGGACCTCTACGCGGCCAGCCTGCCCCGGCAGGCGCGCTGGCAGGCGGAGTTGGTCGCGACGGATGCCCTGCAGGCTCCCACCGTCCAGGCCGCGCTGGCGGAGTTGGGGCGCACGGTGGACCTGCTGGACCGCGTGGGCGCGGTGGCCGCGAACTCGCCCGCGCTCATCGAACGCGAGCGCCGCGCGGTGCTGGCCGCGGTGAACGCCGAACGCCTGGGCCTCCAGGAGTTCGTCAACGGCGAGCGGCAGGCGGTGTTCGCGGACGTGGGACGGGAGCGGCAGGCGGTGGTGGACGCGCTGCACGCCGAGCGCGTGGCCACGCTCCAGCAACTGGATGGGCTGGCGCGCGGCTGGGTGGACCACGCGTTCGACCGGCTGGGCCCGCTGGTGGACCGCGTGTTCCTCTGGCTCACGCTGCTGGCCGTGCTGCTGGGCGTGGGTGGCCTCCTGGGAGGCCTGCTGCTCACGCGGGCGTGGCGGCGCGCTCGCTGAAGGCGCCTACTTCTTCTCCTTCGGCTCGGGCGGGAAGTCCTTCAGCATCTTGTTCACGCCTTTCTCAATCTTGCCGCTTTTGGTCTGGGCGCTCGGGCTTTCGCCGATGTCCGACTGGGCCGTGCCGCGCCAGACGAGCTTCTTCTCCTTCGCGTCCACCACGTCGAGGATGAGCGTGCCCACGTCGTACTCGCGCACGTACGTCTGCGAGGGCCCGTAGTACGAACCCCAGAACGGATCCCACGGGTAGCCCCAGTAGTTGTCCACCGTATCCGCGGACAGCCGCTTGTCGATGGCGCCCTGCCAGCCGATGAGGAAGTCCGGGTTCGCGCTCGCGTCCACCTTCTGGTAGCCGCGGGCCTGGAGGTCCTGGTCCACCGCCCCGGTCACCTGGCTGTTGGTGATGTCGTTGTTGATGCGCGTGTCCTTGGTCTGCTGGGGATGCGTCAGCCACGCATAGGTGTGGAACTGGTTGATGCGCTGGACGGCGGCGGGGTCGTAGTTGGTGTTGACATCGACGCCCGCGCAGGACGCGAGCCCCAGGCCCACGAGCACGGGAAGAACACGGGACAGCAGACGCATGGCGGACTCCATGAGGAGAAGCGCGTCCCTTGGGGAGGGACACGGTCAATGCCATGACGTTGGGTATGGCCCCCGGGGAGGTCCGTCCGTGTCCGCCCGTTCGCCTCGGACCTGAGGGAGGGGCGTCCTCAGTCGCCGCGCGATTCCTTCGGTCCCTTGGCCTTCATCCCCTTCATGCCCTCGGAGCGGGCCATGACCACGGCCAGCCGCGCGCGCTTCTCCGGGGTCAGGTCCTTGGCGAGCGCCTGGTACAGCTCCCGGTCCAGCGCGGCGATCCGCGCGCGGGCGTCGAAGACCTTCTGTGCCGCCTCGTCCACCTGACCCAGTGCCGCGCTGTCGCCCCGCGACGCCAGGTGGAGGATGCGCGCCGAGTCCCGCACCTGCTCGCGCAGCGGGCGGCGCCGGTCCTCGAAGCGGCGCAGCGTCTCATCCATCTTCAGGGCCTGTGCGCTGTCCAGCTCCAGCGTGTCCGCCAGTTCCAGCACCTGCCGCAGCCGCTGCCGCTGCTCGGCCCGGGCCATGCGGTCGGCGTCACGCGCCCCTGGCTCCTTAGGCCCGGGCTGCGCCAGCGCCATCATCGGCAGCGCGAACACGAGCACCCAGGTCATCCGCTTCATCGTCTTCACAGTGTCTCTCCCAGGTCGAAGTCCCCGTCCAGGTCGGAGTCGTCCCACGACAGGTCCTCGTCCAGGCCGTACCCCGAGCCGTCATCCTCCAGCGGATCCAACCCGGCCCACGCCTCGAAGGCGGCCAGCGTCTCCGCGTCCACGTCGTCGCGGGCGCTCGCGGACTGCACGGAGGCCGGCGTCGTCACCGGGTGGGGTGCCTTGAGCCGCTCCAGCGCGGACGGCCCCAGCATCAGCGCCACCACCGCCGCCACGGCCGCGAGCGAACCCAGCGCCCGGCGGCCCATGCCCCGGCGCGTCTGCTCCCGGCGCCACGCCGCCAGGGTCCTGGAGCCCAGGCCGTCTTGCGCGCGCACCTCCACGGGCGTCTGGGGCGGCAGCGCCACCAGGCCCAGGACTTCGCGAGCGGACGCCACCTCCGCCTGACAGGCCGCGCAGGACTCCAGGTGGGCCTGGAAGCGCGTGGCCTCCTCGCCCTCCAGCGCCTCCGCGGCGTGGAGGCTCGCCTGCTCCTCGTATTCCACGCACGCACCCATCACTGCGTCTCCCCGGCCACGTCGGCCTTCAAGCGTTTCACCGCGTGGTGGAACTGCACCTTCGCGTTGTTCTCCGTGATGCCCAGCGTCTCGGCGATGTCCTTGAACGGCAGACCACCGTCCACCCGCAGCGTCAGCACCTCGCGCTGACGGCGGGGCAGGGCGAGCACCGCCTGGCGCACCCGTTGGCCCTGCTGGGTGCGCTCCAGCGACGCGTCCGCGCCCTCGCTCAGGTCCTCCGCCAGGTCATCCGTCACCGACTCCACCAGCACCGGCCGCCACCGCAGCCCCTGGCGCGCGTGGTTCTTGGCCAGGTTGAGCGCCACCCGCACCAGCCACGAGCGGAACGGCGTGGGCGTGGTGGGCGTGAAGCGCGCGAACACCCGCCGGGACGCCTCCAGGGCCCGGAGGAACGCCTGCTGCGTCAGGTCCGCCGCGTCCTCCGCGCTCACGGTGTAGCGGCGCATCAGCGAGAAGACGAGGCCCCGGTGCCGTTCGAAGAGCTGGCCGAACGCCGTCGCGTCCCCCGCGAGGAAGGCCCCACACAGGGCTTCATCCGAGAGAGCGCTCACGGCCCCACCGGGCCGCACCAGTCCTAGGACCCGTCCGCTCACAGGGGCTTGAACCCTCCAGGGGACGGAAGGTTATTTTCCGGCCCGCTTTTCGCCTCCCGGGACGTGCGAAAGACGTCCGGTACCGGGCAGGCGGGCGGGCGCAAGGCCTCAGGCGGAGGCGGTGTTGCTGCCCGGGGTGGGGTGGGCCTGGAGGTACTTCAGCACGTCGTCCAGGTGGCGGTAGACGCGCACCTCATGGTGGATGACGTGTTCGACGACGCCGTCCGCGCCGACGATGAAGGTGACGCGCCGGTCGATGTTGAGGACCGGCCACAGCACGCCCCAGGCGCGGCTGATCCGCCGCTCGTCGTCTCCCAGGAGGGCGAAGTGGATGCCCTCCTGTTCGGCGAAGTCGCACTGGGTGGTGAGCGTGTCCACGGAGACGCCGACGAGCTCCGCGCCCAGCTCGCGGATCCGCTCGTGGTTGTCCCTGAAGGCCCGGTTCTCGATGGTGCAGCCCACGGTGAAGGCGCGGGGGAAGAAGAAGAGCACGACGCGCCGGCCTCGCAGCTCCGACAATCGAACGGTCTGCCCATGGCAGTCGGTCGCGGCGAAGTCCGGTGCGAGTTCTCCGACGGCAATCATTCGATGCGCGCTCCAGCCCGATACGGCGGGGATTGCCCTTCCCCTACCACGTTTTCCCCGTCATCCCACGCCGCGCCGCGCCGGGGGTCCGCTAAGGTGCCCCCCGTGTCGACTGCCTCGATGGATTCCGTCTCCCCCGCCTTCCTCGATGCCCTGGCCCGTGGCCTGGGAGTGACCCGGGTCGCCCGAGTCACCGGCCTGGACCGCACCGGCGTGGAGGTCGCCTGCGCGGTGCGTCCGGGTGGGCACGTGCTCCAGGTGTGTAATGGCAAGGGGCTGACCTTCGACGCCGCGGCCCGGGGCGCGCTCTTCGAGACCGCGGAGCTGTGGGCGGCGGAGACGGTGCGGCCGGAGCGGTTGCGCTGGGGCTCCCGGATGGAGCTGGAGCGGGGAGGCGACACGGTCTGGGGCGTGGAGGAGCTCGGGTCGGCGGGCGCGGTGGTGGCGCCGAGGCTCGCGGGGCCGGCGGTGCGGCTGGCGTGGTGCGAGGCACGGACGCTGGCCGGGGCCGAGCGGGTCTGGGTGCCGGCGCAGGGGGTGTACTGCCCGCCCTCGGGGACGGTGGAGCTGGGGCCGGTGTCGGTGGCGTGGACGACGAATGGCTCCGGGGCGCATCCGGAGTCGGAGCCGGCGCTGCTGCACGCGCTGCTGGAGGCCACGGAGCGGGACCAGCTGTCGCGGGCGTTGCCGGAGGGCTGGTCGGAGGAGGGCGTGGTGGGGCGGATGCTGCGGCCGGAGGCATTGGAGGACGGGGCTCCGCGAACGGCCGCGCTGCGAGACGCGCTGAGGGCCCAGGGGTTCCGGGCCTACCTCTTCGATGTGACGCCCGCGGCCCGGACGAAGGGAAGGGTGGGGCTGCCCGTGGCCGCGGCGGTGCTGGTGGACGCGGACGAGGGCCCGGTGCCGCTCACGGCCGGCTACGCCTGCGCGATGGACCGGGATGAGGCGTTGCTGAAGGCCTTGCTGGAGGCCGCGCAATCGCGGCTGACGGACATCCACGGAGCCCGTGAGGACGTGGCGGCGGCGGACCGCGATGCGGCGCTGGGGTTCGCGCAGGCCCTGTCGGAGGTTCGGCCCCGTCGTGGAGTGGACGCGATGCCGGACGCGGTGGACCGGCGCGCGAAGACCGAGGCGGCGAAGGTGCGCACGGTGTTGTCGCTGCTGGGCGGCGCGGGGTTCACAAGGGTGGCGGGCGTGGCGCTGGACGCCCCGGTGCCCGGGCTGCACGTGTGGAAGGTCGTGGTGCCGGGCATGCGCGTGTCGGAGCTCCTGTGAAGCGGCGGTCAGGTGTGAAGAGTGCAGGGGCCGTGGGCATCCCGGATGCCGCGAGCGGGCCCGCGCATGAAGGGGCTCGCGTGAAGCGCAGGGGTACCGGGTCCGCAAATGCAGGTGTCCTGGCCGCAGGGCACGACGCGGGGCCTGCGCGTGAGGGGGCTCGCGTGAAGCGCCGGCCGGACGACCTGGTGGTGTTCCTGGGGCCCTCGTTGCCCGCGGCCGAGGCTCGGAGGATCGCGCCGTGCACGGTGTTGCCTCCCGCGCGGCAGGGGGACGTGTGGCGAGCGCTGTCACTCAAGCCCCGCGCGCTGGTGCTGGTGGACGGAGTCTTCGAGGCGCAGCCATCCGTCTGGCATCACGAGCTGCTCGCGGCGCTGGAGGCCGGCGTGGCCGTCTTCGGCGGAGGCAGCATGGGCGCGCTGCGCGCCTCGGAGCTGTCCGAGCACGGCGTGGTCGGCGTGGGCCGCATCTTCGGCTGGTATCGCGACGGCGTGGCGGTGGACGACTCGGAGGTGGCGCTGCTGCATGCGGACGCCGAACACGGTTGGCGTCCCCTCACGGTGCCCCTGGTGAACGTGCGGCACGCGGCGGAGCTGGCAAGCAAGTCGCGAGTGCTGGGGCGCGCGGGTGCAAAAGCCCTGGTGGACGCGGCGGCGGGCATCTTCTACCAGGAGCGCACCTGGCCCCGGATCCGCGAGGCCGTGGAGCCCGCGTGGACGCGGCCCGTGCGCGAAGCCTGGGACGCCTGGTTCTCTGGCGGAGTGGAAGACCTCAAGCGGCTGGATGCCATCGAGTGCGTGCGCGCGGGGGCGGAGTTCGTGAGCCGGGCGCCTCCGATGCAACCTGGAGTCCGGCGCAATCCTTCGTCGTTGGTGCGGCGCCGGCGCCTGATGGAGGACGTGACGCGCGTGGGCTCGCGTGCCGTGGACTCCGGGCGCGTGATGGAGCTGCTGCGCGGCGCGCCCGATGCGGAGGCCTGGGCGGAGGCGGGCCTGCGGCGGACATTGCTCGCGGGCTGGGCGCGTTCGCTGGGGCTCGACGCGACGGAGGAGGAGCTCGCAGCGGAAGAGGCCGCGTGGTGGAACGAGCGGAAGGTTCGTGCCTCGCGCCGTGAGGCCTTCCTCGCCGCGAACGGGCTGGATGCGCTGGAGCTGCGCCGCCTGTGCGAAGCCCGCGCGCTGGAGCGCCTGGCCTTGAAGCACGCGTCGCGGCTCCTTCCGGATGGTCCTTCCTGGGACGAAGCCCTGGCTTCCGAAGCCCGCATGGGAGGCCAGTGGGAACAGGCCGCCCGAGCGCTGGCGGAAGCAGACGACGCGTCCGACGAAGGCGAATAGCCGGCCGGAGCCGCGCCCCCGCGCAATCCCAGACAGGGCCCGCCGTCACATCCGGACGGGCTGAAACCTGTTTCACGAACTCCAGGCTGCCTGGCGGGTTGGACGCCCGTTCAGGTTCGACCCCCCTGCTGCGTCACGAAAAAACGTGACAGCCCCGCAGGGCCAGATAGGGTCAACCCCGGAGGTTGTCCGCATTGAACACCGCTCCCTGGGTGGTTCCGCCAAGTGGGTCCGCGCCGTCATCGGCCGGGCACGCTCGCGGATTGCGGGGAATCCGACCTCCGCGGTGGGATGTGGCAGGGAAGGCACCCTCGCCGGTCTTGAAACCCCGGGTGGTCGTCCCCACCTCCCAGGTTGTGTCACGGCTTGAGTCAGCGACATGACCACGCCGCTCCACCCGGACCAGCTTGAAGTCGGCCACCATGTTGGCCCCTGGCGAATCGTCGGGACGCTTGGCGCGGGAGGCTTCGGCCGGGTCTTCAAGGTGGAGCGGGGCGGGAACGTCTACGCACTGAAGCTCGCGTTGCGGCCGGCGAACCAGCACGCCAGCGATGAAGAGGACGTCAACGGACGGCTCTCGCGGGAGGTGGCGGCGCTGCTCGCGTGCGCGCCGCATCCCAACCTGCCGCGCGTGCACGCCGTGGATCGCTGGCCGGAGCCACCGGACGGCTACCTCTTCCACGTCACCGACTTCGTGGACGGCGAGACGTTCCACGAGTGGCGCTGGCGGGTGAAGCCCTCCGCCGCGCACCTGCTGACCGTCTACACGGAGGTCGTGCGGGTGGTGGCGGATCTCCACCGCAGGGGCGTGCATCACCGCGACCTCAAGTCGGACAACCTGCTCATCCGCCGCCTGGACGAGCGCCCCATCCTCATCGACCTGGGCACGGCGCGCATCCCGGGGGCCTCCACGTTGACCGTGGGCGTGGCGCCCGCGTCGCCGCACCTGCTGCCGCCGGAGTGCGTGACCTTCCTGCGCGAAGGCTCCTGGAAGGCCGGCGCGAACTTCGACGCGGGCATCCCGGGTGACCTCTACGCGCTGGGCGCGCTGCTCTACGAGTCCCTGACGGACGGCTACGCCTTCGACCCGCGCCTGCCCTACGAACGGTTGCTGCCCGCCATCGAAACGGTGGTGCCGCGAGCACCGAAGGACATCAACCCCAAGGTCCCTTCCAGCCTGTCGGACATCGCGATGCGGCTGCTCTCCAAGCGCCCCGAGGATCGCTACTCGGGGACGGAGACGCTGCTGCAGGCGCTCTGGGACGCCGCGAAGGACAAGCGCCACGCGGACTGGAAGGTCTCGCTGGACGTCCCGGCGGATCCGGATGCGTCCGGGCTGGACCGGGGCGTCGTGTCGCTGTCGCAGTTCCCTGGGAGTTCCACGGAGCTGGCAGCGCATGTCCGGGAGCCAGCGCCTTCGGACCCATCCTCACCCGCGAAGGCCGTCGAGCCGAAGCGGCGCCGTCGATCCGGCGCGGTGCTTGGCCTGGGAGTACTGCTGCTCGGCTTCTTGATCTTCGGGCTGGCGCGACTGACGCCGGACCGTCCTCCACCTGTTGTCGCGCCTGTGTCTGAGAAAGGAAGTCCGTTCGTGACACCAACCCCGAGTCTTCCCGATGCCGCCGTGCTCGCGGTGGCGTCTTCCCCGGATGCGGGCGTCTCCGCTGCGGTGGAGCCGACTCCGCCCGAGCCTTCCGAGGTTGCGACAACCTCCGTGAAGTCCCTGCGAGCGGACGGCGGTGTCATGCGGAAGATCGCTGGCGCGGCCGTTGCGGCCTGCGTGGGCGCGTCGTGCGCGGGCGGCAGTGCCAACACCCGCGCTGATCAGAGCGAACCGTGCCCGGCGGGAGCCAAGGAGGCCATGGCGGAATTGAGGACCGGCCATGTCGTGTGGAACGGCCTCTGGCTGACGGACTCGCAGAGATACGAGACGGAGATCCGTGAAGGCCCCCTCCTGGGCACCGTCCATCAAGAGGCGGCGATGCGCGGTGCCTTGCCGATAGGGACAAAAGTGAAGGGCCGCTCGGTGTTCTACCCAGAAGTCACCCGTTTGCTCTTCACGGAAGCCACCCTACCTGACGGGAGGGTCTTCCCCATTTGCATGGAGTACTTCGACAAGAGGGGCATTCAAGTCGGCCACAAAAAGGACACGGAGGGCTACTCCCCGGACACCGCCACGACCCGGTGGGTCCCGAACCAGCTGTTCGGTGTGAGGGCGGTCAAACGGCTCAACGTGTACCAAGAGCAGATTCCGTAGGCACTTCGCCGCATCGATGCCTACTCGTGGAGGCGAGTCATCCGCGAACGGCGGGTACGCGTAACGCCCCGTGATAGAAGGGAACTCCTGCTGCCCCGGGTCGAGGAGCCCTCCCCACCGTGCCCTCTTGTCTGTTCGTCGCGCTTCCGGTTCTTCTCTGGTCGACCCATGTATTGGCGGCTTCTCCCGTCGGAAACGATGTGGTGGAGGGGACGCTCCGGATGGAAGTGGGAGCGGACGGCGTGGGGCAGCGCCCCATCCACATCGGGCCTGGGGTCAGCACGACGCTCCTCTTCGATACCGACATCCAGCAGGACCAACTGAGCCTGGAGTCACGAGCACAGTTCGCACGGGTGAGCACGGGCAGTTCGGTTCTCGTGCTCGTGCCGTCCAATGATTTGCAGGGGGGGGACAGCTTGAAGCTGTCCATTCCCTTCAAGGATGCGGGCTCGGCGCTCCCCGCAAGGTTGTCTTTGACCTTGGTGGTGGATTCACGTGCCGTGGATCGGCAGGTGGAAGTCTACCGACGAGTGCGTTCCGCGGAGTCGTACCGCCAGGAAGTGCAGCAACTTCGCGCGGAGATCGAGCGCTTGCGGCAGGAACGCGTTTCCTCGGGAGGAAGCGTGCGTGAGCCGATGGGACTTCGGGGGCTCCTGATGGCCTCGACGTCGCTTCCTGGCATCGGGGTCGATGGTGACTTGGTGATCAGCAACTGCAGGCGCCCGTGCTCATTCCATGTGGAGCGAGGTGCGGTGTTCACGTCAGGCCCGCGGAGGGCCGTGCAGTTACTGCTGAGGACGTCCGACAAGAAGCCATGGACCATCGGGAAGGCCGTGCTGGTGAATCGGCAGGGTAAGGAGTGGCAATCCTTCCCGCCCTTTCAGTCCGGACCCATCACGGCCGAGTCCCAGGAGACCTTGGTCCTGGAGTTCGATGTCAACAACGCGGAGCTGGAGGGCTACCAACTGAGGGTCACAGATGTGGATGGTGCCCGGACGGTGCAGTGGAGTGGCATCAACTTCCCCTGAGTCCCAAGCCTGGCTCAGTCCAGGAACCGGCGCTCCCATCGACGCTGGGCTTCGGCATCCACGGAAGGGCGGGAGTCACCACGAAGGGCCTCCACATCGCCCAGTTCCGTGAGCACCGGAGGCCCCAGGACGTTCATCCAATGGACGCCTCGGACGTGGTCGCCCAGGTGTAGGGACGCGGACTCATCGGGAACATCCATTCCAGGATGGCGAAGGCGTTCGCGTTGGAGCCATTCGTCGACCTCCAATACGCTGGGTGATGTCCTGGTGCGAATGCCTCAAGTAGAAGGCAATGCTGACGCCATCCCGGAGCAACATGCCTCCGTGCCCTGCGCGAATCCGGATGCGGGGATGAGAGCGGGTCACGGTGCTACTCCAGGCCAAGTCAAGATGGCCACCGAGCGTGCCAGAATCCCGGCACCCCCGTCCCCATGCCGGGTAGGGTGCGGCTCCACACGATGACCTCCGACCTCACGCCCGAATCCCTGCGCTGCGTCCGCGCCGACGCGCGCGAGCCCGAGGGCTACCGGGCCGCCCTCGGCGACACCCGCGCCTCGCTGCTCCACACGGACCCGCCGTATTGCCTGCTCACCCGGCGCCGCAAGGGCGGGGACCTGCGCGACCCCCGCGCGAACAAGAAGATCGACCGCAACCCCATCGTCCGCTTCGAGTCCGTGCGCGACTACCGCGTCTTCTCCGAGGCCTGGCTCACGCGCGCCACCGCGCACCTCACCCCCGACGCGCCCCTCATCATCTGGACCAACCTGCTGGGCAAGGAGCCCATCCTCACCGCCGCGCACGGCCTGGGCTACACCCACCTGCGCGGCGAATACGTCTGGGGCAAGCGCACCACCGACAAGAACGCCAACGAGCAGATGCTGCGCGTCTACGAGGTCGCCCTCGTCATCGCCCGCACGCCCGAGCCGCCGCTCGCCCTTGGGGACGCTCCCACCGTCTGGGCCGTCGTCGGCGGCTACGACGATGACGCCGAGGCCGCGCAGTGGGGCGGCCACCCGCACCACAAGCCCTTCTCCGTGCTGGAGCCCCTGGTCCGCACCTGGAGCCGCCCCGGCGACACCGTGTTGGATCCGTTCGCGGGCAGCGGCTCCATGCCCTCCGCGGCCCTGCGCCTGGGCCGCCGCCCCGCCTGCATGGAGGTCGAGCCCGAGTGGGCCGAGCGCGTCACCCACCGCCTGCGCGAAACCGCCCGTCAGCTGGCCAGCGCCCGGTAGAAGCGCGTCTCGCTCCACAGGGGCACGTCCGTGGGACGGTGGCCCCACCAGTTCATCACCAGCGTGCGCCGCTCGCGCGAAGGGCCCGGCAGCTTGCCGTCCGGCACCTGGTTGTCCGCGTCCAGCACCCCGTGCGTCAGCGTCCCGTCGAACACCACCAGCCGGTTGGGCCTCGGCGCCACCAGCGTCAAATCCTCCAGCCGGTCCGGCGCGAGCGATGGGTTGTCTTCACACGGCAGCTCCCGCGTCACCGCGAGCGCGCCGCCCCGCACCCGGTTGAGGAACAACACCGACGAGCGCACCGGGTGCACCAGCTTCCCCGTGGCCAACGCCAGCCGCTCGTCCCGATCCTGATGGAAGTCCACCCGCACGTCCGTGGCCCGCATCCGGGACAGCCACCACTCCACGCCCGCGATCTTCCAGCCCTTCGTCACCCGGGGCCGCAGCGTGTGGATGACCTCCTCCACCACGTTCTCCGGGGGGCCGAAGGCGTACCAGAACGTCGTCTGGTACGTGTGACGCAGGCGCTCTGCCTTCAGGTCCCCCACGCGGCGTGACAGCCGTTGGAAGAGGGTCGGGGGCAGGGCGGGCTCGGTGAGCTGGACGAGGGATTCCACGATGGGGCGGAAGCTTTCCCCTGAACGCGAGGTGGGCGCCACTCCCTTTCGCCGGTAGGCTTCGCCCCCTCATGAAGCCCCATCAGAAGATGCTCCTCGGCATTTCCGCCGGCGCGGTGGCCGGGCTCGTCTGCAACGCCGTGTTCGGGAGCGCGGACTGGCTCATCTGGCTCGTCGAGCACGTCACCAACCCGCTGGGGCAGATCTTCATCCGCCTGCTCCTGATGCTCGTCGTGCCGCTCCTGTTCTCCGCGCTCGTCGTGGGCGTGGCGGAGCTGGACTTGAAGCAGGTGGGCCGCCTGGGCGCCCGCACGCTGGGCTACACCGTCGTCTTCTCCGTCATCTCCGTGCTCATCGGCCTGTTGCTCGTCAACACGCTGAGGCCCGGAGACGGCTTGAGCGACGAGGCCCGCGCCCTGGCCCGCACGGGCACGACCATCAAAGCCGCGCCGCCCCCCGGGGACACCTCCATGGGCGCGCTCTTCATGTCCATGGTGCCCACCAACCCGCTGAAGGCCGCGGCGGACGGGGACATGATTGGCCTCATCGTCTTCTCGCTCATCTTCGGCCTGGGCCTGGCGCTCACCCCGGGCGAGCCCGCGCAGCGGCTCAAGGACGTCATCCAGGGCCTCTATGACGTGATGATGAAGCTCATCGACGGAGTGCTCCAGCTGGCGCCCGTGGGCGTGGGCGCGCTCCTGTTCTCCATGACGGCGCGCCTGGGCTTCCACATCCTGGGACAGCTGGCGTCGTACGTGGGCGTGGTGCTGCTGGCGTTGAGCATCCACATGTTCGTCGTGTACTCGCTGTCCGTGCGCTTCCTGGGCGGCCGCAACCCGGTGGAGTTCTTCCGCTCCTGCCGGCTGGCCATTGTCACCGCGTTCTCCACGTCCTCCTCCAGCGCCACGCTGCCCACCGCCCTCAAGGTGGCGGAGGAGAACCTGAAGCTGCCGCGCAACGTGTCGCGCTTCGTGCTGACCGCCGGCTCCGCGATGAACCAGAACGGCACCGCGCTCTTCGAGGGCGTCACCGTCCTCTTCCTCGCGCAGGTGTATGGCGTTCCGCTGGACCTCACGCAGCAGGCGACCATCATGTTCATCTGCGTGCTGGCGGGCATTGGCACCGCGGGCGTGCCGGCGGGCTCCATCCCCGTCATCGCCATGATTCTGGGCATGTTCCACATCCCCGTGGAGGGCCTGGGCCTCATCCTCGGCGTGGACCGCTTCCTGGACATGTGCCGCACCGTGCTCAACGTCACCGGAGACCTGGCGGCCGCAGTGTACGTGTCGCGCGGCGAGCCCTCCGACCGCCCGGTCGGCGAGGAGGCGGCGCAGTCCCCCACCGCCTGACGTGGCGTCACCCCGTTTCCACCTTTGACCGAAGTCCCCTCCGCCGTCTTTCGAATCCAAGGAGCTTCAGCCGCATGAAAGTCGCCAACGGTCGCGTCGTCGCCCTCGATTACCGCCTCCACATGGGAGACGGGCAGATCATCGACCAGAGCGCCCCGAACCAGCCGCTCGCCTATCTGCACGGGCACAAGCAGATCGTCCCCGGACTGGAGGGCGCGCTGGAAGGCCTGGGAGTGGGGGACAGCAAGCAGGTGGTGGTGACCCCGGAGCAGGGCTACGGCATCCACAAGCCGGAGGGCGTGCGCAACGTCGCTCGCACCATGCTGCCCAGCACCTACCTGCCCCAGGTGGGCGGCACGCTGATGGCCCAGACGGAGGACGGCGACGTCCCCCTGCGCATCATCGCCGTGAACCCGGACCACGTCGTGGTGGACTTGAACCACCCGCTCGCCGGCAAGACGCTCCACTTCGACGTCACCGTGCGCGAAGTGCGTGACGCGACGCAGGAAGAGCTGGCGCACGGCCACGTCCACGGGCCGGGCGGCGCGCACGGGTAGCGGCTTTTCCAACCGGAGGGCACGGAGCGTTTCGTGACCTCGGGGGGCGTGCACTATCTTGCGCCCCCCATGGTTCCTCCCGTCCCGAACCCCAGCCAGCTCCGCGTCCCCGCGCCCGACCCCGGCGCCGTCCCCGAACGGCCCGGCGCCTCCGCGGCCATGGATCCGGAGCTGTACTGGCGGGAGCACGTCTACCAGGGCGGCGCGCGGCAGCTCACCGTGCGCGCCGTCATCGCCGGGATGCTCATTGGCGCGGTGATGTGTCTGTCCAACCTCTACGTCATCCTCAAGACGGGCTGGAGCCTGGGCGTCACCATCACCGCGTGCATCCTGGCCTTCGCGGTGTTCGGCACGCTGCGCTCGCTGAAGCTGCTGCGCAACGAGTTCACCGACCTGGAGAACAACGCCATGGGCTCCGTGGCGTCCGCCGCGGGCTACATGACGGGCGGCGGCAACATGGCGGCGGTGCCCGCGCTGCTGATGCTCACCGGCACGCTGCCGTCGTCCGGCTGGCTGATGGTGTGGTTCGCCGTCATCTCCGCGCTGGGCGTCTTCGCCGCCATCCCCATCAAGCGCCAGCTCATCAACATCGAAGCGCTCCCGTTCCCCACGGGCACGGCCACCGCGGAGACCATCCGCGCGCTGCACGGCCACGGCGAGGTGGCCCGCCGCAAGTCGCGCCTGCTGGGCCTGGCGGGGCTGGTGGGCGCGCTGCTGGTGCTGGTGCGCGACGCGCGCTTCACCTGGCTGAAGAACCTGCCGGAGAAGGTGAGCCTGCCGTTCAGCATCCTCGGACGCGAGGCGGGCAAGTGGTCCCTGTCGTTCGACTTCAGCCTGCTGCTCATCGGCGCGGGCGCGCTGGTGAACTTCCGCACCGGCTGGTCCATGTTGCTGGGCGCCATCCTCAACTACGGCTTCCTCGCGCCGGCCATGGTCGCCCAGGGCGTCATCCCGGAGGTGACGTACAAGGCCATCAACAGCTGGTCGCTGTGGACGGGCTCCGCGGTGCTGGTGTCGTCCGGCCTGCTCTCGTTCGCGTTCCAGTGGAAGAGCGTGGTGCGCTCGTTCTCCGCGCTGGGCGGGCTGGTGGGGATGAAGCCCAAGGAGGGCGCTCGCGAGGATCCGCTGGCGGACATCGAGTGCCCCCCGGCGTGGTTCCCCCTGGGCTTCGGGCTCCTGGGCCCGGTGGCCGTCTTCCTCATGGCCTACCTGTTCCAGATTCCCTGGTGGGCCGGTGTGCTCGCGCTCCCCCTGGCGGTGGTGATGGGCGTCATCGCGTCGCGCGTGACGGGCGAGACGGACACCACGCCCACCAAGGCCCTGGGCCCCGTCACCCAGCTCATCTTCGGCGGCCTGGCGCCGGGCAACATCCCCGCCAACGTGATGAGCGCCAACGCCACGGGCGGCGTGGGGCTGCACTCGGCGGACCTGCTCACGGACCTGAAGTCCGGGTGGCTGTTGGGGGCTTCGCCGCGTCAGCAGTTCTTCGCGCAGCTGTTCGGCGTGGCCGCGGGCGCCATGGTGGTGGTGCCCATCTTCAAGCTGCTGGTGCCCACCGCGGACGTGCTGGGCACGGAGCAGTTCCCCGCGCCCGCGTCCATGGTGTGGGCCGGCGTGTCGAAGATGCTCGCCTCGGGCGTGTCCGCGCTGCACCCCACCGCGCGCGTGGGCGCCCTGTGCGGCGCGCTGCTGGGCATCACGCTGGTGCTGCTGGAGCGCTGGGCCCACCCGAAGGTGAAGGCCTTCCTCCCCAGCGCGTCCGGCCTGGGGCTGGCCATCGTCATCCCCGGCTCCAGCTCCATCAGCCTCTTCGTGGGCGCGGCGCTGGCGGCGTTCCTCCGGCGCACGAAGCCGAAGCTCGCGGAGGACGCGGTGCTGCCCGTCAGCTCCGGCTTCATCGCGGGCGAAAGCCTTTTGGGCATCGCCATCGCGATGGTGAAGGCCTTCGGCTTCATGCCGAAGTAGGGGGCCTGCTCAGTCCACCTTGCTGGTGGCCCAGGACACGCCCGCGACGAAGCGGAAGGTGGGCGTGTCGAACCCCGCGCCCACGCCCGGGCCGCCCATCACATACAGGTCCAGGCTGGACAGGGCATGGCGGCGGATGGCGATGAGCAGCTCCGCCCCCACCCGGCCTCCGTTCAGCGGGATGCCCGTGAGCACGCTCACCTCGCCGCGCGTCAGCTCGCCGTGGAGCGACGTCACCGTGGCGCCCAATCGCAGCTCATTGCCAGCGATGTCTTTCGGGTCGTAGGACACGGGACCCAGGTCCTGGCGCTTGCGCAGGAAGATGCCGGCCTCGCCGCCCACCTGGAAGCCCTCGCCCACGTAGCCCAACTGCAGACGCGGCTGCCACGCGTAGTCTTCGTGCGCCTGCGCCGCGCGGCTGCCCACCGGCAGTCCCGCGGTGAACCCCACCGAGAGGTTGATGGGGGCGCCCTTCGTCTGGCGGAGCACCGCGGCCCGGGCCGTCAGCCACGGCGTGGCGATGCCCCCGGAGTTCGGCCCGTAGTACTCCAACGTGGGCTTTCCCCCCTGCGTCAGGACGAGGGGCAGCTCACCGCCCACCTCCAGCCACGACAGCACGCCGAAGCCCACCGTCAGGTGGGCGGTCATCTTGTTCTCCACCAGGCCCGTGCCCTCGCCGGGCTCCCAGCGCGTCTGGAAGTGCAGGGGCAGCTGCTCGTAGTGGTAGTTCAAAGCCACACGCAATTGCCCTGCCTCCAGCGTCCGTCCCGTCCCCACCACCAGCGAGCCCAGGGCCGCCGGGTCCAGGCGCAACCGTTGCAGGTCAAAAATGGGCAGCGGACTCTTGGGACCGCTTTCCAGGGCGTGGGCGGAAAAGGGGACGGACAGAAGGGCAGCGGCGAGGACCGAGGCCGGACGGAACACGTGACGACTCCCGAGGCGGAGGGACGCGGACTCTAGCCAGAGTCCCCTCGCCCGAAAATCATGCACGGGTGCCATCAATTGATGTTTGCCCCGCTCAAATATCGCCGCGTCAGGCAGTTCCAGCCGCCAGGTCCTGCAATTCCTGCCAACGCGTATAGAGCCGATCCACCTCGGCGGTGGTGGCTTCCAGGGCCTGATTCACTTCCGCGACCTTGGAGCCCTGGCTGTAGACGGCGGGGTCGGCCAGCTTCGCCTCCAGCTCCGCCTTGCGCTTCTCCGCGGCCTCGATGGTGGCCTCCATGCCGTCCAGCTCCCGCTGATCCTTGTAGGAGAGCTTCCCGAGCTTCTTCTGGGCGGGCTTCTGGGCGGGCTCCTCGCGGGCCTCGTCCTTCTTCGGCTCGTCCTTCTTCAGCGCGGCGGCCTTGAGCGCGGCGGCCCGCGACTGCTCGCGCAGCCGCTTGTACATGTCGTAGTTGCCCTCGTAGCGGGTGACCTTGCCCTCGCCGTCGAAGGAGAGGATGGCGGTGGCCACCTTGTCGAGGAAGTACCGGTCGTGCGTCACCAGCAGGGTGCTGCCGGCGAAGTCCAGGAGCAGGCGCTCCAGGATGTTGAGGGTGACGATGTCCAGGTCGTTGGTGGGCTCGTCCAGCACCAGCACGTTGGCGCCTTCCAGGAACAGCCGCGCCAGCAGCAGGCGGTTGCGCTCGCCGCCGGACAGCGCGCCCACCTTCATGCGCTGCATGGGCACCGGGAAGAGCAGGTCCTCCAGGTAGTCGCGCAGGGCCACCCTCCGGTCCGCCAGCTCCACGTGGTCCTCGCCGTTGGAGGCCGCGTCGTACACCGTCTGCTCCGGATCCAACTGGGCGCGCTGCTGATCGTAGTAGGCGACCTTGGTGTTCTTCCCGATGACGAGCTTGCCGCTGTCCGCGGGAATCTCCCCCAGCATCACGCGCAGGAAGGTCGTCTTGCCCACGCCGTTGGGCCCCAGGAAGCCCACGCGCTCGCCGCGCTGGAGGCGGAAGTCCACGCCGTCCAGCACCTTGCGCTCGCCGAAGGACTTCTTCAGCCCTTCCGCCTCGATGACGGTGTGGCCCAGCCGGGGCGCCGCCACCACCTTCAAGTCCGCCACTTTGGGGCGCTGGAAGCCCTTCTCCGCCAGCAGCTTCTGCGCCCGTTCGATGCGGGCCTTGCTCTTGGTGCGCCGCGCCTCCGGGCCCTTGCGCAGCCACGCCACCTCCTGGGCAATCCAGCGTCCGCGCTTGTGCTCCGCCGTCTCCGCGTTCTCCTGGGCCACGAGCTTCTGCTCCACGTAGGCCGCGTAGTTGCCGGGGTAGGAGATGAGGCCGCCGCCGGGCTGGATTTCGACGATGCGGTCCACCAGGTCGTCCAGGAAGTAGCGGTCGTGCGTGACGAGCAGCAGCGCCCCGGGCAGCTTGTCCAGCTCGTCCTCCAGCCAGTCCACGGTGTCCGCGTCCAGGTGGTTGGTGGGCTCGTCCAAGAGCAGCAGGTCCGGGCGCGTGAGCAGCGCGCGCGCGATGGCCACGCGCTTCTTCAGGCCTCCGGACAGCTGCGCCACGGGCCGGTCCCAGTCCTTCACGCCCAGGCGGTCCAGCAGCGTCTTCGCGTGGTGCTCCGTGTCCCAGCCGCCCGCCTGTTCAATCCGGTCGCTCAGCGCGGACAGCTGCTCCAGCATCTTCTGGGTGGCGTGCGCGGGGTCCGCCTCCAGCTTCCGGGACAGCTCCGCGTGCGCGTCCAGCGCCTCCTTCAGCGGCGCCTGGGACACGGCCAGCTCGCTCTGCACGGTGGCGCCTTCGGGGAACTCCGGCTCCTGGGGCAGGTAGGTGACGCGTGCGCCCCGGCGCAGCTGCAGCTCGCCCAGGTCCGGCTTCGCCGCGCCGGCCAATATCTTCATCAGGGACGACTTGCCGGAGCCGTTGACGCCCACGAGGCCCACGCGCTCGCCCTCCTCGATGGTGAAGGTGAGGCCCTCGAAGACGGTGCGGCTGCCGAAGGCGAGCTGGACGTTGGCGGCGCGAAGCAGCGTCACGGAAAGGAACCTTTCGAAAAGGGGGACGGTAGAAAGCGAAAGGGCGCCCCCCACTTGAAGCGGGGAGCGCCCTTCCTACAGCCAGTGCGGCGTGGGCACCCGGACTACTTGCGGGCAGCCTGCTCCGCGGCCTGCTTCTCCTTGTACTGCGCCATCAGGGCCTCCGCCTCGTTGCGGGGGACCGGCGAGTACCGGGCGAACTCCATCGTGAACTCGCCCTTGCCCTGGGTCGCGGAGCGCAGGTCGGTGGAGTAGCCGAACATCGTGTTCAGCGGCACTTCCGCCACGGCCGTGACGTAGCCCTCGGCGGTGCCCGTCTCCAGGATGGTGCCGCGGCGCTGGTTCAGCTGGCCGACGACGGAACCCTGGAAGTCTTCCGGAGCCGTGACTTCGACCTTCATGATCGGCTCGAGGATGATCGGCTTTGCGGCGGCGTAGCCCTCGCGGAAGCCCATGATGGCGGCCGTCTTGAACGCCATTTCGGACGAGTCCACCGCGTGGAACGCGCCGTCGTTGATGACCACGCGCAGGCCCACCACGGGGAAGCCGATGAGGCTGCCCTTCTTCACGGCCTCCGTGAAGCCCTTGTCGCACGCGGGGATGAACTCGCGCGGGATGGAGCCACCGACGATGTCGTCCACGAACTCGTACTGCTGCACGGCGTCCGAGGGCAGGGGCTCCACGTAGCCGCACACGCGCGCGAACTGACCGGAACCACCGGTCTGCTTCTTGTGCGTGTACGCGAACTCGCCCTTCTGGGAGATGGTCTCGCGGTACGCCACCTGGGGCTTGCCGGCGACCACTTCGCAGTCGTACTCGCGCTTCATGCGCTCGATGTAGATCTCCAGGTGCAGCTCGCCCATGCCGCTGATGATGGTCTGCGCGGACTCTTCGTCACGGTGCACGCGGAAGGTGGGGTCTTCCTTGTGGAAGCGGTTGAGCGCCTTGGAGAAGTTGGTCAGCTTGTCGCGGTTCTTCGGCGTCACCGCCAGGGAGATCACCGCGTCCGGCACGAACATGGACGTCATCGTGTAGTTCACGGTGCCGTCGGTGAACGTGTCGCCGGAGGCGCACTCGATGCCGAACAGCGCGACGATGTCGCCGGCCGTGGCCTCGCTCACGTCGTGCATTTCCGACGCGTGCATGCGGACGATGCGGGGAACCTTGACCTTCTTCTGGTTCACCTGGTTGAAGATGAAGTCACCCTTGCTCACCTTGCCCTGGTAGATGCGCATGTAGGTGAGCTGGCCGTAGCGGCCATCTTCCAGCTTGAACGCCAGGCCGACGAAGGGCTTGTTCGCGTCCGACTCCAGGATGACCTTGGCCTCGTTGTTCTTCTGGTCGAGGGCCTCGTTGGTCGCTTCCTTGGGGTTGGGCAGGTAGCTGCACACCGCGTTCAGGAGCAGCTGCACGCCCTTGTTCTTGTACGCGGAGCCGCACATCACCGGCGTCATCTTCAGCGCGATGGTGGCCCGGCGCACGGCGGCGCGGAGCTGCTCCTCGTTGATGGCGCCCGGGTCCATGAGGAACGCCTCGCCCAGCTCGTCGTCGACGTTGGCGATGCCCTCGATCATCTCGTCGCGGCGCAGCTTCGCCTCGTCGAGCATGTCCGCGGGGATGGCCTCCTCGCGCACGTTCTCGCCGTTCTCACCATCGAAGTAGAACGCCTTCATGGAGAGCAGGTCGATGAGGCCCTGGAAGCGGTCCTCCGCGCCGATGGGGTACTGGAGCTTCACCGCGTGGTGGCCCAGCTTCTCCTTCAGCTGCGCGGCGACGCGGTCGTAGTTCGCGCCCGAGCGGTCCATCTTGTTGATGAACGCGATGCGCGGAACCTTGTAGCGCTTCATCTGGCGGTCCACCGTGATGGACTGCGACTGCACGCCCGACACGGAGCAGAGCACCAGGATGGCACCGTCGAGGACGCGGAGCGCGCGCTCCACCTCGATGGTGAAGTCCACGTGTCCCGGGGTGTCGATCAGGTTGATGTTGTAGTCGCCCCACATCGCGTACGTGGCGGCGGACTGGATGGTGATGCCCTTCTCACGCTCCAGGTCCATCGAGTCCATGATCGCGCCCACGCCGTCCTTGCCGCGGACCTCGTGGATCTCGTGGATCTTGCCCGTGTAGAACAGGATGCGCTCGGAGAGCGTCGTCTTGCCCGAGTCGATGTGGGCAGAGATACCGATGTTACGAATCTTCTCGATGGGTACGTTGGAGGCCACGATCCGGTCCTTCTTCTATTGAAAAAATTGCCTGAGGGAACAGAGCAGGCGGGGCCCTTACTTCCCACAGGACCCAGTTACCAGACAAATCCGCATGACGCGGGGCGTACATCCGCCTACTTTCCGCCGTCCCTGTTCCGACTGAGGTCTCATAACAATGAGCGCGAGCGAAAACTTCTCCCTGGCACGGGCCTGGCTCCAGGCCTTCAACGCCCACGACGTCACCGCCCTGGTGGCGCTGTACGCGGAGGATGCAACACACACCTCGCCCAAGATTCGCGTCCTGCATCCGGAGACGGGCGGGCGCCTGGTGGGCCGGCCGGCCCTGGAGCAGTGGTGGAGGGACGCCATCGCCCGGCTGCCGGGCCTGCGCTACGAGGAGACGGCCCTCACGGCGGACGGGGACCGGGTGTTCATGGAGTACCTGCGCCACGCGCCCAACGAGGCCCCCCTGCCGGTGGCGGAGGTGCTGGAAGTGAAGGGCGGGCGCATCGTCGCGTCGCGCGTCTACCACGGCTAAGGTGCCCCCCATGGCGACCCCCAATTTCGAACGGGACTTCGGATACCTGCTGCCCTTCATGGACAAGGTGGCGGCGGCCGCCTCGGACCTGCCGGACGCCTCCGCCCGCGAGGAGCTGGTGCGGCTGGTGGCGGAGGAGAAGGTGCGCTGGGAGCGCATCCGGGAGCTGCTCCAGGGCGCCCAGGGGCAGAGCGGCGCGTCCAAGGGGCCCGCCCCCAAGGCTTCTGCCTCGAAGGCCCCATCGCCCGCCGCCGCGCCCCCGCTGGCCCGGGTGTCCGCGGACGGCGTGAACCGGGTAGCCCAGCGCGAGGCGGGCTTCACGGTGGGAAGCCTCAAGGACTCGCGCTAGGCGCGGGCCGCCGAGGCGGATCAGGTGCTGCTCACCCGCACCTGGTCCAACGCGTCGTAGGTGGCGGCCTTGTAGGCCTCCGACAGCGTCGGGTAGTTGAAGCAGGTCTCCACGAAGAGCTGAGCGGTGGAGCCGGTGAGCAGCGCGGTGAGCCCCACGTGCACCAGCTCCGAGGCCTGCTCGCCCAGCACGTGCACGCCCAGGAGCTTCAGGTCGTCGCGGTGGAAGAGCAGCTTCAAGAGGCCCTGCCGCTCCCCGATGATCTGCCCGCGCGGGTTGGTTTCGAAGGTGGCGCGGCCGACCACGTAGGGGACGCTGCGCGCGCGCAGGGACTCCTCCGTGTCGCCGGCCATGGACACCTCCGGGATGGTGTAGATGCCGTAGGGCAGGATGGGCGTGAGCGTGCGCTTGCCCGGGCCGAACGCGTGCTCCACCGCGATGCGCGCCTGCTCCATGGACGTGGAGGCCAGTGCGGGGAAGCCGATGACGTCCCCCACCGCGTAGATGTGCGGCACGGCCGTCTGGTACGCGAGCCCCACTTCAATCTGGCCGCGCTTGCCCTGCTTCACGCCCAGCGCCTCGATGCCCAGGCCCGCGGTGTTCGAGGTGCGGCCGGAGGCGACCAGCACCTGATCCGCCTCCAGCACCTCGCTGGTGGACAGCTTCAGGCGGATGGGCTCCTCGTGGGACTCCGGGACGTGCGCGGACTCCACCGTCTGGCCCAGGCGCAGCCGCACGCCCAGCGTCTCCATGCAGTCGCGCAGCACCTGCCCCACTTCGGCGTCCAGGAAGGACAGGAGCTCGTTCTTCACCTCCACCAGCGTCACCGGGATTCCCAGCGCGGCGAACATGCACGCGTACTCGCAGCCGATGACGCCGCCGCCCACCACCACCAGCGTGCGGGGCAGGGTGGTGATGTCGAGGATTTCATCCGAGTCGTGCACGCGCGGGTCGCCGAAAGGGTACAGCGGCGGGCGGTACGGGCTGGAGCCGGTGGCGATGAGGACGGTGCCGGCGGTGAGCCGGGCGACCTCCGCGCCGTCGCGCTTCACCGCGACGGTGTGCGCGTCCGCGAAGGAGCCGGCGCCCTGGAACAGCGTCACGCCGTGGCGCTGGAGGTTCTTGTGGATGCGCTCGCGCTCCATCTGCTTCACGCGGCGCTCGCGGAAGAGGAAGTCGGAGACGGTGGCCTCGTGGCGCAGCGTCGCGTCCACGCTGTAGAGGCCGCGCGCCTTGAAGCCGGACAGGTGCAGTGCCGTCTCGCGCAGCGTCTTGGAGGGGAGGGTGCCCGTGTTGGCCGCGGTGCCGCCGAGCACCGCCTCCCGCTCCACCACCGCCACCCGCTTCCCCGCGAGAGAGGCCTGCACCGCGCCCCATTCACCCGCGGGGCCTGATCCGATGACCACCAGGTCGAAGTCCGCCATGGGCCGCACCCTAACCCCACCCCGGGGGGCCAGGGCACCGGGAAGTCAGTCCCGGCCCGAGTAATTCAGCTTCTCGCGGACCTCCTCGTCAGTGAGGAGGCGGAAGCCGCCCTCGGGGATGTCATCCAGGGTGATGTCGCCCACGGCCTCCCGGTGAAGCGCGCGGGCGGGCAGCCCCACGGCGCCCAGCATGCGCTTCACCTGGTGGTGGCGGCCTTCGGTGAGGATCACCTCCACCGTGTGCTCGTCGCGCACGCGCACCACTGCGGGGCGAGCGGGGCCGTCATCCAGCATCATCCCCTGGCGCAGCGGCTCCACCTTCGCGTCGTCCGCGGTGCTGAACACCGTGGCCACGTAGCGCTTGGGCAGGTTCGTCTCCGGGGACGTGGCGTGGGCCACCAGCTTGTCGTCGTTGGTGAAGAGCAGCAGGCCCGTGGTGTCCACGTCCAGCCGGCCCACGGCGTGCCAGGTGAAGCGGTTCAGCTCCAGGGGCAGCTGGGGCAGGAGGAGCTCGAACACCGTGCCCGTGCGGTGCTGACGCGCGGTGGAGGTCAGCACCCCCGCGGGCTTGTGGAAGGCCAGCACGTGCGTGGGCGCTCCCTTGCGCACCGGGTGCCCGTCCACCTTGATGACGGCGTCAGGAGGCACGGGCGTCAGCGGCGTGGTCGCCACGCGGCCGTTGACGGTGACACGGCCCGCCTTGATGGCGGCGTCGGCCTCGTCCTGGGGCATGGCGCCCGCGCGGGCGAGTGCGCGGGAGAGCCAGTCCGGCTTCTCCTTGCCCTCCCAGCGGTTGGGGCGGGGCGGGGACTTGGGGGGCCGTTCGGGCTTGCGAGGCATGGGCGCGGCACTGTAGCCGCGCTTGAGGCGGCGGCGTGTCCTTCAGTTAGTGGCGGACCGGTTCGTCGGGGTCATCGCCCTCGGCGGAGCCCGGCGTGGGGCCCGGCTCGTCGCCGTCTGCCATGCGGTGGGACTCCTCCTCCAGCCCGCCGTCCTCCGCCGTCCCGGGCGTGCGGCCAGGTTCCTCGAAGACCTCTTCGTGGGCTGGCGCCTGACGGCCAGGGCCGGGCTCGGTGCCTCCCACGATCATCGACTCGTAGGGCATGTGGTTCACGCGGTGCTCCTTTCCGTGAGGGCTTCGGTCGTTCCAGGAAAGGTAGCGATGCGCGGGCATCCCGCCGCGAGGGGTGGGGTGTCCCCCTGCCTGCTCAGGGGTCGTCCCTGCCCGGGAAATGCTTGCGCACGGTATGCAGCGCGGCCAGCCAGAGCCGGGCCTCGTTGCGCGTGAGGCGGGAGCGGCGCAGGGGCGCGACCAGGTCCCGCACCGCCGTGCGCCCGGGCTTTTCGTCCACGAGGAAGCCGCCCGCGCCCAGGAGCGCCTCCAGCGTCGCCTCTACCCGGGCCAGCTCCGCGTCCGTGGCGGCCAGGGGCAGGGGACCCGGCGGCGGCGCGGTGTCCGCCAGGTGCGCCATGCGGACCTCGTAGGCGTAGAGCAGCACCGCCTGCGCCAGGTTGATGGAGGGCTGCTCCGGCGCGGTGGGCACCGCGGACAGGTCGTGGCAGCGCTCCACCTCCGCGTTGGTGAGGCCGCTTCTCTCATCCCCGAAGACGAGCGCCACCGGCCCCTGCTTCGCCCTCGCCACCAACTCCTCACCCACGGCCCGGGGCGACAGGCGGCGCTTGCCCTCCACCTTGCGGGAGCTGGTGCCCACCACCCAGACGCAGTCGGACACCGCCGCGTCCAGCGTGTCCGGCCGCTTCACCCCACCCAGCACGTCCTCCGCATGCACCGCGAGCCGGTGGGCGGGTCCCAGGTCCTCCACCTCCGGCGTCACCCAGGCCCAGTCGGACAGGCCGCAGTTCTTCAGGGCGCGAGCGGCGGCACCCAGGTTCTCCGCGTTGCGCGGGCGCATGAGGACGAATCGGACGGGCAGCACCATGGCCGCGCACCCTACCGCCCCATGCGCCATGCAGGGACCCCAGTTGACCGCCGGGCTTGTCCCGGCGGGCAGAGGCCCCATTGAGCGCCGGGCTTGTCCCGGCGGGCAGAGGCCCCATTGAGCGCCGGGCTTGTCCCGGCGGGCAGGGACCCCAGTTGACCGCCGAGGTGTCTCACCGCCAGTCTGCACCGCGAAATCCCGCGTCCCGCGCGTCCGGAGGCCACCCGCGAGTGTGGCTGCCTGGACACCCTGTGGGCCCGCGGACGCGCATGGGGGAGCGCCGGCACGTGGTCGCCGGGCCGCACTTCCCGTGTGCCTCCGAGAGCCCCACGCGCGGCACGCGGCATGAAATCGGTTCCGCCGCCACCTCCTGGAGGAAACATGTCCCCGCAGTCCGCTGTCCCGCCGAAGGCCGCGCGCGCTCCCCGTGCCCGCTGGCTCTTGCCGGCGTTGCTCGTGGGTGCGCTCGCCGCTGGCTGCAAGCAAGAGCCCGCGAAGACGCCGCCCGTCACCCCCGCGTCCACCGAGGCGCCCGCCGCCAGCGCGACGTCCCCGTCCACCCCCGCTCCGGTGCAGGCCGCGAAGCTCACGCCCGTCATCCACGAGCTGGCCAGCGAGAACGCCGTGCCCACGGGCGTGGTCATCGAGTTCGCGCTGCCGGTGCGCCCGCGCTACGAGAGCGTCGACGGCAGCATCGTCACGGTGTCTCCGGAGGTCGGGGGCAGCCTGCGGTGGACGGGCCCCTCGTCGCTGCTCTTCACTCCGTCCACGGGCTTCGCCGCCGGCACGACGTACACGGTGTCCGTGGACGCGGTGAGCACCGACGCGGGCATCATCAAGCCTTCGTCCGCGCGCGAGTGGCGCTACAACTTCACGACCTACGCCTTCAAGTTCGCCCAGATCTACCCCACGCGCATGGACCTGCTGAAGAACCGCGTGGAGGCGAACGTGGACTTCTCCGGCCCGGTGGACCTGGCCGCCGTGCGCTCCCGCACCAGCTTCCGCGTGGGTGACGCCGTCATCAGCGACGTGAAGTGGAGCACCCGCGCGGACACGCGCAACTCGCTGTCCGTGGCGCTCACCCACCCGAAGCTCAAGCCCGGTGCGACGGTGCAGTTCGCGCTGCGCGAGGGGCTGACGGCGGCGGGGGGCGTCTCCACCGTGCAGGCGCCCGCGGCCACGGGCACCCTCCTGCTGAACGGCGGCAAGCGCCTGGACATCACCTACGTGAGCCTCCAGGAGGGCTCCAACGGCCACTTCTACGAGGTGAGCTGCCGCGACGTGGCGGCGGACGCCCCGGCGAGCCCCACCGACGAGCAGTGGGACTCGTACTACTACAACGACGACAACAAGGGCTGCTCGCTGAGCGACGCGGTGGCCCAGGAAGCCATCCGCTTCAAGCCGAAGGTGAAGTTCACCGTGGCTCCGTCGCGGCGCGGCTTCCGCATCTTCGGTGACTTCAAGCGCGGCCCGCACACGCTCTCCATCGCGGAGGGAACGCTCTCCGTGGGCGGCGGCACGCTCATGGGCGCCTGGTCGCGCGGCTTCTCCGTGCCCGCGCGCCAGTCCCAGGTGCGCTTCAACGCCAACGGCCGCTACCTGCCGCGCAGCGCGTGGCGCAACCTGCCCCTGCAGCACCTCAACCTGGAAGAGGTGACGCTCACGGTGCGCAACATCCCGCCGGAGAACCTCGTCTTCTGGATGGGCAGCGACTACTCGGAGAGCGCCGACGAGCGGACGAGCAACGTGCTGGTGCGCAAGGCGGTGCCGCTCAAGTCCACGCCGGACGCGCTGCTGACCACGTACATCGACGTGGCGTCGCTGGTGCCCGCGAACACGCGCGGCCTGGTGGAGATCGTCGCCGAGCGCGGTGACTACAAGGCCGCCGCCCGCATCCTGCTCACCGACCTGAGCCTCGTGGCCAAGCGCGGCGGTCCCGCCGTGGGCTCCAAGGACTCCGGCGAGGTGTGGGTCTGGGCCCTGGGCCTGGAGAGCACGGAGCCCCTGGCCGGCGTGGAGGTGTCGCTGGTGAAGAAGAGCGGGCAGACCGTGGCCCGCTGCACCACGCAGGGCGAGGCGGGCTGCCAGCTGAAGGTCCCCGCGCCCGGTGTGGATGAGAGCGCCCCGTTCGCGCTGGTGGCGCGCAAGGGCGACGAGCTGACGTACCTCAAGTACGACGAGCTGAAGACGGAGATCGCCAACTCGGACGTGCAGGGCGAGCCGTATCGCGCCGAGCAGCCGTACCGCGCCTCCATCTGGTCCGACCGCGGCGTGTACCGCCCCGGTGACACCGCGCACGTGGCCGCGGTGCTGCGCGGCCAGGACAACCTGGCGCCGCCCGTGGGCATGCCGGTGGAGGTGCGCGTCATCGACCCGCGCGAGCGTGAAATCCGCAAGGTGACGCTGAAGACGAACGCGGCGGGGCTCGTGGCCTTCGACCAGGCCTTCGCGGCGTTCCAGGACACGGGCCACTACTGGGTGCGCCTCAAGGTGGCGGACCGCGACCTGGCCTCCTACGCGGTGAACGTGGAGGAGTTCGTCCCGGAGCGCATGAAGGTGACGGCCAGCACCACGGCGCCGGGCTACGTGCAGGGCACGGAGATTCCGGTGGGCGTGGAGGCCGCGTATCTCTTCGGAGGCTCCGCGGAGGGCAGCCCGGTGGAGATGACGTGCCGGCTGGAGTCCGTGGCCTTCAAGCCCAAGCAGAACGCCCAGTACACCTACGGCGTCTGGCGCCAGGACGGCAACCTGCCCCGGCCCGTCACGCTGGTGCAGGTGAAGGGCACGCTCGACGCCAAGGGGCATGCGCTTCTCAACTGCCCGGCGCAGGCGGCCTCCGGCCCCATGAAGGGCGCGGCGCGGCTGTCCGCGGTGGCCAGCGTCTTCGAGTCCGGCAGCGGCCGCTCCACCATCGGTGAGGCCACCGTGCCCGTGCATCCGGAGGCGTACTACCTGGGCCTCCAGGCCAACACGCAGAAGGTGAAGGCGGCCACGCCCTTCACGCTGACCGGCGTGGTGGTGGACTGGAACGGCCAGCCCTTCACCGACGGCAAGGCGCCGAAGACGGTGCAGCTGGAGTACCAGCTGCTCGAGGAGAACTACGGCTACTACTACGACGAGGAATCCGGCTACGAGCGCTACCAGCGCTACCTGCGCCCGCAGCGCGAGGGCGAGACGACGGTGAAGGTGGAGAACGGCCGCTTCACCGCCACGGTGCTGCCGGGCCGCGACGGCGCGGGCTACCTCGTGCGCGCTCGCGCGGGCAACACCCAGACGGACCTCGCCATCGAGGGTGAGGGCCGCTACTACTGGTGGGGCGAGGGCTCGCGCGTGGACCAGACGCCGCGGCCCCTGAAGCCCACGGCGCTGGATATCTCGCTGCCCGCCAAGGGCAAGGTGGGCGAGTCCCTCACCGTGAAGATGAAGGCGCCCTACCGGGGCCGCGTGCTCTTCACGGTGGAGACCGACCGCGTGCTCACCACCGCGTGGAAGCAGGTGGAGCCCGGCGAGGTGTCCTGGTCGTTCACGCCGTCCGAGTACGCGCCCAACGTGTACGTGAGCGCGTTCCTGGTGAAGGACCCGCACCTGGAATCCGCCCAGGCGTTCATGCCCGACCGCGCCTTCGGCGTGGGCAGCATCGCGCTGGAGCCGGTGGACTTCACCCAGGCCGTCGCGCTGACGGTGCCCAAGGAGGTCCGCAGCAACGACACGCTCACCGTGGACGTCTCGGTGGAAGGCGTGGAGGGCCCCACCTTCGCCACCGTGGCGGTGGTGGACGAGGGCATCCTGTCCCTCACGCGTTTCCAGAGCCCGGATCCGCTGAAGGAGATCTTCACGCGGCGCGCGCTGGGCATCCAGACCTACGAGACGGTGGGCTGGGCGCTCCTGGTTCCGCCGGGCGGCAACTCCAGCTCCACCGGTGGTGACGAGGGTGGCGCTGAAGGCCGCGTACAGCCGGTGAAGCCCGTGGCGCTGTGGAGCGGCGTCGTGGAGGTTCCCGCCAACGGCAAGCTGAAGGTGCCCTTCAAGCTGCCGCAGTACCGTGGCGCGGTGCGCGTGATGGTGGTGACGGCGGGGGCCAAGCGAATCGGCCGGGCCAGCGCGCAGGTGCTGGTGCGCGACCCGCTGGTGCTCCAGACGACGCTGCCGCGCTTCCTCACCCAGAACGACGAGATCCAAATCCCCGTCTTCGTCACCAACCTGTCCGGCAAGGCGCAGGACGTGAAGGTGTCGCTGTCCGCGGAGGCGCTGGCGGTGCCGGGGCTCGCGATGCCGGAGGGCGTGGGCTCGCCGCTGGAGCTCAAGGGCAAGAGCGAGGGCCGCGCGAAGCTGGAGGACGGCAAGTCCCGCACCTTCGTGTTCCAGGGCCGCGCGGTGCAGTCCGTGGGCGCGGCGCGGCTGGTGGTGACGGTGGAGGGTGGTGGCTACACGTCACGCGAGCAGCTGGACGTGCCGCTGTCTCCCGCCGGTCCCCGTGAGCGCAAGATTCAGCAGGTGGAACTCGCGGAGGGCACCACGGACCTGAAGGCGCTGCTCGCTGGCTGGGTGCCCACCACGGAGCGCACCAACGTCTGGGTGACGAACAATCCCTACGCGAAGTCGCTCCAGCACCTCTCGTACCTGGTGCGCTACCCGTACGGCTGCATCGAGCAGACGACGTCCTCCACCCGCCCGCTGCTGTTCGTGAGCCAGCTGGTGGAGCGTGTGGATCCGACGCTGGTCTCCACGGCGAAGGTGGAGGACATGGTCCAGTCGGGCATCAACCGGGTGCTGTCCATGCAGACGGCCTCGGGTGGCTTCGCGTACTGGCCGGGCCAGACGGAGCCGATGGCCTGGGGCACGGCCTACGCGACGCACATGCTGCTGGACGCGCGCAAGCTGAAGTACCCGGTGCCGGACGACCGCGTGGACAGCGCGCTCGCGTGGATGGGTGACGAGCTGACCCGGAAGGAGGGCCGCGTGGGGCAGGACGACCACTACGGCCAGCACTCGGAGGCGTACATGCACTACGTGCTCGCGGTGGCGGGCAAGGGGCGCAAGGCGCGGGCGCAGGCGATGGTGAGCGCGCTGGAGACGGCGGCGAAGAAGGCCGCGCTCGGCGGCGAAGAGCAGGAGGACCTGTACCTGCTCAAGGCCGCGCTGTGGCTGTCCGGCGACCGCCGCTACGAGAAGGAGCTGCGCAACCCGGACGTGTCCACCGTCACCGATGACCGTCGCAACAACTGGTCGTTCTACTCGGACCGGCGCCGTCGCGGGATGATGCTCAGCACCTTCCAGGACCTCTTCGGCGACGCGCCGGAAGGGGAGCCCCTGGCGCGCATGGTGGCGACGGCGCTGTCGTCCCGCACGTCCGCGTACTACTCCACGCAGGAGCTGGTCTGGGGCATCACCGGCCTGGGCAAGCGGCTGCAGGGCATCGCGACCAGCTTCTCGCCGCCCACGCTCACGGTGGCGGGCAAGACGGTGACGCCTGTCGCGGAGAAGGACTCGCGCGTGTCGGATCGCACGTGGTCCCTGGCCCGCGCCAGTGAGCGCGCCAGCGTGTCGCTGGACCTGAAGGAGAAGGGCAGCGGCAGCGTGTACCTCATCCTCAACAGCGAGGGCGTGCGCACCACGCCCGAGGTGAAGGTGGGGGGCGAGGGGCTGGCGCTCAAGCGCACCTGGCGCTCGCTGGACGGCACCGCGCTGGACATGAAGGCGCAGCCGGTGAAGCTGGCGGACCTCATCTACGTGGAGCTGGAGGTGACCAACACCCGGGGCGAGCGCGTGCAGAACATCGCGCTGGTGGACCGGCTGCCGGCGGGCTGGGAGATCGAAAACGCCCGCCTGGGGCGCGGCGGCAGCGTGGACTGGGTGGACGCGGATTCGCTCTGGGCCGCCGACTACGTGAACGTGCGCGATGACCGCATGGAGGCGTTCGGCGCGCTGCAGGCCCATGAGACGAAGAAGCTCGTCTACGCGGTGCGCGCGGTGACCGCGGGCAGCTTCACCCTGCCGTCCGCGGAGGCGGAGGCGATGTACGACTCCTCGCTCTGGGCCCGGGATGCCGCGGGCACGGTGCAGGTGTTGGGTCCCTGGAAGGACGACCTGCTCTAGGCCCCATGCGTCGCGTGCGTTTCAACGTGAGGAAGTGGGTAGGGGTGGCGCTGGCGGGGCTCGTGCTGTTGGGCACGGGCCTCGTGGCGGCCTGGTGGGTGCCGCTGCCGGACCGGTTGGCGGCGCCCCCCTCGGTGGTGATGGCATACCGGGACGGGTCGCCCGCGTACGTCTTCCTCGCCCCGGACGAGCGGTGGCGCATCCCCGCGCCGAAGGACCGCATCGACCGGGCCTATGTCCGCGCCCTCCTGGCGCTGGAGGACAAGCGGTTCTTCCAGCACCCGGGCGTGGATCCGCTCGCGGCCCTGCGCGCCCTCGGTCTCAACCTGAGCCGGGGGCGGCGGGTGTCGGGAGCCTCCACGTTGACGATGCAGTTGGTGCGCGTGCTGGAGCCCCGTCCCCGCACGTTCACTTCGAAGGTGATTGAGTCGTTCCGCGCCGCCCAGTTGGAGGCGCGGTTGTCCAAGCAGGAGGTGCTGGAGGCGTATCTCCAGTTCGTGCCCTACGGGCGCAACGTGGAGGGCGTGGAGGCGGCGGCGCTCGCGTACTTCGGGCACACCGCCCAACACCTGAGCCCGGCGGAGATCGCCACGCTGCTGGCGGTGCCGCAGAACCCGAACCGGCGCTTCCCGTCGCCGGAGAACCAGGACCGGCTGCGCTCGGCCCGGGACGACATCGCCCGGAGGCTCCTGGAGTCCGGAGGGCTGGCCGTGGAGGGCGTCGCGTCCGACACGGTGCTGGCGGAGGTGCGGGCGACGACGGTGCCGGACGTGCTCACGCCGTTTCCGAGGGAAGCGCCGCACGCGGCGGTGTGGCTCAAGGCGAAGCGGCCCGGGGAGACGTGGCTGGCGACGACGCTGGACGCGGGCACGCAGCGCTTCGTGGAGCGCACGCTGGGCGAAGCGGCCCGGCGGTTGGACCGACAGGGTATCCACAACGGCGCGGCGGTGGTGGCGGACCGGGAGACGGGCGAGGTGCGCGCGCTGGTGGGGAACTTCAACTTCTTCGATGCCCAGCACGGCGGACAGATCATCGGCTTCGCCACGCCGCGCTCGCCGGGGTCCGCGCTCAAGCCGCTGCTCTATGCGCTCGGGATTGATCAGGGCCTGGTGGGACCGGAGACGCTGGTGCCGGACATCCCCATGGCTTACGGCGGCTACCAGCCGCGCAACTTCGACGGTCGGTTCCTGGGGCTGGTGCGGATGGAGTCCGCGCTGTCCCAGTCGCTCAACCTGCCGTTCGTGAGGCTTCTGGAACGGATAGGAGTCGAGGGCTTCCTGGGTTCACTGCGGCAGGCGGGAGTCACCAGCCTGGATCCACGGCCGGGGCACTACGGCCTGTCCGCGGCGGTGGGCGGATTGGAGCTGACGCCGCTGGAGTTGACGGGCGTGTACCTGGCGCTGGCGGGGGACGGGCAGGTGCGTCCGCTGCGGGTGCTGGCGCAGGACACGGCGCCGAAGAAGGCCCAGGCGTTGGTGTCGCCGGGAGCGTCGTGGCTGACGCGACAGGCGTTGGCGTTGAGGGATCGGCCGGACTTTCCGGAGCGGCGGCGGCTCACGGGACTGCCGGCGCGGGTGCACTGGAAGACGGGCACGAGCTTCGGCAACCGGGATGCGTGGGCGGCGGGCTCCGGTCCGAAGCACACGGCGGTGGTGTGGCTGGGCAACTTCGACCACGCGTCGAGCGTGCACCTGGTGGGAGCGGAGAACGCGGCCCCGCTGCTGTTCGACATCCTGGAGGGCATTGGCCCGCGAGGCACGGCGGTGCAGGAGGAGGACGCCGCGCCGCCGAAGGACCTGGTGAGCGTGGAGGTCTGCGCGTATTCGGGGCACCTGCCCACGGACGCGTGCACGCAGCGCAAGCGGGTGGACGCGGTGCGCACGGCGGTGCCGACGACACCGTGTCCGTACCACCACCGCGTGGAGGTGGACGTGACGACGGGGCTGGCGGTGGGGCCTGGGTGCCGGGACGGGCGCAAGACGGAGTCGCGCGTGTACCTGACCTGGCCGTCCAGCCTGCGGCGGTGGCTCGCGGAGCAGCAGCGTCAGTTGCCTGAGCCGCCGCCCCTGGCACCCGGCTGCGTCGCGGGAGGCGAGCGAGACACGCCGACCATCCTCTCGCCGCCGGAAGGGACGGTGGCGCTGCTCATCCCGGGCATGAACACGGAGGAGCAGAAGATCCCCCTGGAGGCGGAGGCCGCGCACGACCGGGAGCTGACGTGGTTCGTGGACGGCGCCGTCCTGGGAACGGCGAAGGCCGCGGAGCGCCTGTGGTGGAAGCCGAGCGTGGGTACGCACGACATCCTCGTCACCGACGACCGCGGCCTCACCGCTCGCCGCACCTTGGTGGTGCGCGAGCGGCAGTAGGGCTTAGCGCACCTCCCAGCCCTCCGAGCCGCGGGCGTAGTGCTTGCCCGCGGGCAGCTCGCCGTAGAACAGCGCGTCCTTCACGCCCACCACCGATGTGCCGTCGAACAGGCCCACCTCGCCCTTGGCGGGGAAGGTGATGCCCAGCGAGGCGGCCGTGAGCCGCACCGTCTGTCCCGGCGCCACCGTCGTGTTGCCCAGCACCGCGCCCATGGGGGCCTTCACGATGGTGGGCGCGTAGTCACCGCCCGCCAGGTTCACCCGGAGGTTCGTGGTCAGCGTCATGCCCTGGAGCGACACGGCCTGCGTGCCGTGGTTGGCCACCTCCACCCAGCCCGCGCGCGGGTCGAACGCCTCCAACACCAGCGTGGATTGCGCCGCCTTCAGCCGCTTCACCTCCGCCATCACGAACTCGCGGCGCACCTGCACGAAGCGCTTCATGTACGCCTTGCCCGCGCTGAACTTCGCGTAGTCCATGTACGGGTCCTGCTGCATGGACGCGTTGATCAACGCATGGAGCTGGTCGATGTACGGGTTCATCACCGCCGAGGTGAAGACCTCGTCCAGCGCCTTGTCCAGCCGCGCCTCCAGGCGGGAGCGCAGCACGGGGTTCAGCACCACGCGCGTGCCCATGTTGGAGAACGCCGGCAGATAGCCCGGGTAGCTGCCCTGCTCGAACTTGCGCTGCTGGTACATCTTCTCCACCCAGCCATCCAGCAGCGTGAAGCTGAACAGCGGGTGCTTCATGTTCTTCGTGGAGGCGGACTGGTCCGCCACGGTGTTCTCGTGCCACCAGCGCGCATCCACGTTGTTCAAGTCCCAGGGCACGTAGCGCCAGCGCCCGGTGATGTCGTCGTGCATGAAGTAGCTCTCGGAGTCCTCCACGTAGTTGTTGGACATCAGCGCGTCCAACACCATGGAGCGCACGTAGGACTCGATCTCCAGGTTCTTCTCCAGCGCGGCCACCAGCTGCGGCTCCGGCGTGTGGTTGATGACGTCCAGCACCTCCCACAGCGCGTCGTCGGGCTCGCTCTCGTTCGTCTTCTTCACCCAGTCGCCCTGGTAGGGGACCTTCCACGTCTTGAACTCCGTGTCCTTCCATCCCGCGCGGTAGATGGACGCGTCGTCATCCGGGAACTGCCTCGCCTTGAGGAAGGCCTTGTTGACCTGCTCCACCTCCAGGAACACGCCCTCGTAGTGGCCGTTCACGGAGAGCCGCACGAACGTCGCCTTCGACGCCGGCACCCGCATCGCAGCCAGCAGGTCGTAGGAGATCTTCTCCGCGATCATCGACGCGTCGGCGTACTCGGCGATGAGGTTGAGCGACGTGCGTCCCTCGAACTTGTCCTTGTCCGCGAAGCTGACGTTCCAACTCTTCTTGTTGAAGAAGCGCGCGGAGGCGCCGCGCAGCCGCACCTTCACCGGGAGCGTCTTGCCGTTCGCCTGGAACGTCGCGTCCTGCTCCTCCGTCCACGGGTCCGTGTTGAACTTCTCCATCGCCTCCGGAGGGATGAGCAGCACGTACTCCGGCAGCGCCGTCTGGAGCTTCGGCAGCGTGTAGGGCCGCTCCACCTCCGGAACAGGTTGCGGATCCGTGCCGGCATCCGTGCTCCCGCCATCCACGGGGTCGGTGCCCGCATCCACGGAGCCGCCGTCGGAAGCCCCGGCATCCGGGGTGCCCGAGTCGGGCGAGCCGGAGTCCGGTGTGTTGGGGTCCGTGATGCCGGGGTCGGTCACGGAGGGCTGTGGGTCATCGGGATTCGACGTTCCGGCACCGCATGCGGCCAGCAGCATCGAGAGACTGATCAGGAGTCGTAGGCGCATCATCGTCCTACCGCTGAGCAAGCCCCATGCCTCCCTGCCAGGAAGGCGGAAGGAGCCGCCCGTCGCCTGCAAGGAAGTCCACAGGGGCGACGCATGGCCCTGGATGACCCAGCGAATGGAAAACTCTTTCCCTCCCCGAATGCTCGCCTGCCCTCTCCAGGCGCCTCTGCCGGACCGCGTGAGGCTGCCCGCCTGCCCTCCAGAACAGGGGAGGCAGGCGTCATCGCCCCCTGGGGCGAGCAGCCGGGCAAAGGCCACGGAACGCCACGCTGTGCACGGACACGACCGCCGGAACTAGCTTTCCTGAGAGCAGGCTGGAGGACGGCCCAAGTCCGTCAAGGGAGCGATGATGGAGTCCTGGAACCAGACCTCGACCGATGCCGTGCGCGCCCACGCGCCTTCCACGATGAACCGGCGCATCGACGCCCATGTGGAGTCGTGTGTCCGCTACATGGCGGAGCAGGGGGACCGCTCGGAGATGAGCCGGTACCTCGAAAAGCTGGAGCACGAATGGGACGTGCACCGCACCCTGGTCGTGGGCGTTCCCGTGCTGGCGCTCGGCGGCCTGCTGCTGGGCCGCAGGTCCGGCCGGGGCTGGCGAGTGCTCGGCGGACTCACCCTGGCCTTGCTCCTCCAGCATGGCCTCACCGGCTTCGGGCCCCTCTCCGTGCTGGTGCGGGGGCTGGGCGTCCGCACCCGCCGGGAGATTGATTTGGAGAAGTTCGCCATCAAGGCCCTGCGCGGGGACTTCGAGCGCATCCCCAACGACGGGGGGCCACTGGCTCGCGCCAACGCCGCCCTCGTCGCCGCGCAGTCCTGACACGGGAGCGCGCTTCCCCGCGAAGTGGGAAGCGCGCCCCTGACCTCAGTGCACCATGGGCGTGGTGTAGCCGCCGCCCAGTGCCGGCATCAGCGCAGGGCCCGGCGTGGAGGAGCCGGGCTTGCGGTCGCCCCTGGTGTCGAAGAAGCCGTTGAGGCCGGCGACGCCGATGGAGAAGTTCGTCACCCAGCCCTCGTCGGGCATGCCCGCGGCGGCGTTGATGTCGAAGGGCTTCGCGAAGTGCAGGCGCAGCAGCAGGGGCCCCAGCGACAGGTTGAAGCCGACGACGGCGTTGAGCACGCGGTGGTCCCAGAGGTCCCTCGCGCCGTCGCCCACGCCGCCCATGTCCACCGCGGCGATGGCCTCCAGGTCGCTCAGGAAGGCCACCCGGATGATGTCGTTGAGGGGCAGCTGCGCCTCCAGCGTGGAGTAGACGAAGTGCTGGCCCAGGAGCCACCGCTCGTCGCCGAAGTTCACGCCGCGCAGGGTGTCGAAGCTGGACAGGTAGTAGGAGCGCGCGTAGCGGCCGCCCGCCGTGGTGCCCGCGCCCAGGCGCGCGAAGAAGTTGGTGCGGCCGTAGATGGGGAAGTACCGCTCCGCGTCCAGGCGCAGGTTGCCGTACGCCTGCCCGTCGAAGGGCTGCACGCCGGCGGTGGCCTCCAGCAGCACGGAGCTGCCCGCGAGCGGCCCCGTCGCGTAGTGGTACTTGATGCTGTCGTAGCCGACGCGCCCGCTGAGCTCCGTCTGGAAACGGATGTGCTGGTTGTCCGCGCGCCACGCGGACAAGAGCTCCATGTTCGACACGTTGCGCTCTGGGAACGCCAGGTAGAACTCGTTGTAGTCATCCAGGAAGTACTTCGTGCCGCCGATGCTCAGGTCGCCCTGGACGTAGAAGAAGGTGCTGAGCGGGTAGCGCAGGCTGCCCAACGCGCCGAAGTAACGCTCCGACGACACGAAGAACGGCCGCTGCTCCGGCGGCAGGTTGTCGAACGTCTTGTCCACGCGGAAGCGCAGTGACTGGAACAGACCGGCGCCCCACGTCGTGCGCTTCTCGTCGTTGACGTAGAGCAGCAGGCCGTCCGTCAACTCGAAGGAGCCGTACACCGCCAGCGTCAGGACCATCTGGTGGTCGCGAAGCCGGTCGGACGCGGACGCGAACACCTGGCCCACGAAGCCGCCGCCGCCCGCGCCCGCGAAGCCGAAGATGGGCCCCAGCTCGATGTTCTCCCGGGTGAAGGGCCTGTAGGCCTGCGCGTCGGTGAGCGGCTTGAGCGCCATGGGGGAGGGCGGATCCGCCACCGGCTCCTTCGGGCTCTCCAGCGACAGCATGCGCGGCGGACGCAGCAGGGACGGCTTCCGCTCACCGCTCATGTGGAAGAGCATCCACAGGCCACCGTCGGGGCCGGGGCCCGGCTCGAAGACACCCGTCGTCAGGTCGGTGCGGCGCACGATGCGGCCATCCGCCAGCCGCTCGTGCAGGTCGGAGCTGCTCTTGTTGAAGGCCACGAAGAACACGCGGCCGTCCGGCAGCGCCAGCGGATCCGCCTCGTCGCGGTCCTCGCTGGTGAGGCGCTCGGACTGTCCCACCGGCGCGTCCGGCTTGATGCGGAAGAGGTTGTACTTGCGGTGCGACGTCGCGTCGGACGTGTAGATGATGCCGGACGGGCCCCAGGTGACCTGGCGCTCGGCGAAGACGTCGTCGGTGAGCTTGCGGATCTTCGCGTCCTCGCCCTGCGTGAGGTCCACCAGGTACACGTCGCGCAGGCCCGTGTCGTTGATGCCGATGAACGCGACGTAGCGGCCGTCCGGAGAGAAGGCCGGCGAGTAGATGGCCAGCACGCCCTGCTTGTCGACGCGGTACGCGCGCCGGTCGCCCGTCTCCAGCGTCACGTTGAGGCCCACCTCCGTGCCAATGCCCGTGCGCACCGCCGACCGGCGCACCAGCACGTCCGTGGCCCGCTTCTCGGAGGTGTGCACGTAGTCCTGCACGTACAGCACGTCGCGTCCGGTGCGCTCCGCCACGAACGCGAGCTTGTCCTTGGTCAGCGCGAAGTTGCGGCCGGACACCGGGTGCAGGGACTCCACGCCCGGCACGCCGTCGCCCGCCACCTTCACCGTCTTGCCCGGCGTGCGCGGATCCGTGAGGTACAGCCGGCTCTCGCCCGTCTCCGGAATGATGGTGCGCAGCGCCAGCACGTTGCCGTCCGGACCGCTGGCCATCGCCGTCACGATTCCCGGCGTCTCTCCAATCGAGTCCAGCGCGGGCGCCGTCTGCGACGAGTCCAGGTACGTCTTGAACGCCCGGCGCTTGAGCCAGTTCTCGAACCGCGCGGAGATGCGCTTGGGATCATCCCCCGTCAGCCGCTCCAGCAACTCCTCGAACTTGAGCGACGGGGAATCGCGCGAGCCGCCCACCAGCCGGGGTGCCTCCTCCAGGAGCCGCTGGGTGATGCCCGCGCCGTACTCGTCCTCCAGGAACGCCACGCGCGCCTGACCGACCTTGTAGATCCACAGGTAGCCGTACGGCCCGGGGGAGAAGAAGTCGAGGAAGGCATAGCCCTTCATCAGGTCCGGGTTCACCAGCAGGTCCCGCACCATCATCTCGGCTTCGGGGTCCAGGCCGCGCTTGGCGTAGAACTCCGCCAGACCTTCGATGAACCACAGCGGGTAGCCGCCCAGCGGGTCGCCGAACGTCTTGGCCTGCTCGGCCACGGTGCGCACCTTCTGGATGGTGAACTGGTGCGCCAGTTCGTGCGTGCTGACCTCCTCGAAGAGATGGTGGTCGCCCAGGTACGGCAGGGACAGCTTCAGGTCCTCCGTGGAGGTGACGCCCAGCGTGCCCTCGGAGACCGCGAACACGTTCGTCTGCAGGAACTCCGCGTAGCTGCTGTAGAGGATGTACGGGAACGTCTCCGTGGGGACGTACTTGAACTGATCCACCAGGTACCGGTACGCCTCCTCGACGATGGGCGCGGCCCGCTCGGCCACTTCGCGCTCGCGCTCGTAGAAGTAGAAGCGCACGCCGCCCGTCTTCGCGCCCAGGTCCTTCGCGTAGGTGTACTTGAAGCCGCCGTCCGTGCCGCCTCCCAGCATCAGCGGCGCGCCGGAGAACACCGCGCCGCCGTCCTCGCTGGTGACGCCCGCGAGCGTGCCCGCGTCGCCCACCGTGCCGCCGTCCACCAGCGCCACCACGCCCGGGGGCGGGATGCCGCCGTCGGGAAGGCCCGTGACGGTCGGAGGGATGCCGGCGTCGGACGCGCCCATGTCGAGAGCGATGCCATCGGTCGGGGGCATCCGATCACCCGGCGGTGCCATGGTCACGTTGCCGGAAGGGGTGACCTCCGGGCCGCCCGGCGGAGACTGCGGGTCGCCCGTCTGGGGCGACGTGGTGGGCGCCTGCGGATTGGCGCCGCCCTGCGTGCCGGGAGGATTCTCATGCGCGGTGTGGTCCGCGGGCTTCGCCAGGCCGGTGGCGGCGGGGCCCACGAGGATGTCGATATGCCGCCACTCGAACTCGAAGCTGTTCACGGGCGTCTTCCCCGCGCGGCGGGGAACGACGAAGACCTGGGCCAGCGCGAGCTCCGGCAGGAGCAGGGCCAGCAGCACGGCGATGACGTGCGGACGGGGGTTCAAAAAGCACCTCGGTACGGCGAGGAGACAGGCTATCAGGGGCCTGGCGGAAGGCTCCCTCTCCCACCGGAAACGCACAAGCGGTCCTTTTGTTTCTTTGCGTTGCGGTGGACGTCCCGGCGCTTCTCCCTCTATGCACGCCGTGGGACTTGGCGGCGGTCGGGATGGCCCGGTATGGAGGAGGGAATGAATCGTCTCTCTCTCGTCGCCGCTACCGCGCTCCTCGCCTTCGGTTGTGGCAAGGACAGTTCCGATAACAAGGCTGAGTGTCAGCTTGAAGCCATCGACCTGACCGGTTGTGACAGGTCGACGTTGGGTGCCGTTCAGGCGGAAGGCGTGTGGAACGTCAACGTCGACCTGAATGACGGCTACTCGGGCCCTTCGTCCATCCGGTTCTCGCCCGGGGAGCCGCTCCTCGTCGGCCTGGCGATGACGACGAAGCAAGTCACTCCGGACACCTTCTTCCTGGCCAGCGACGTGGCGGGCAGCACGGCCGGCTCGACGGTGCGCTACGCGTTCGCCGGCTGCAAGGCCTCCGGGCCGGGCGAGGTGCTGGGGGTGGTGCGCGTGTGCGGCAACGGCGCGACGGTGAGCCAGGGCACCTTCACCGCCAGGCGCGTCGTGCGTCGCGAGGGCGAGGCCGAGTCCGACCGCGTGGCGTTGTTGGGCCAGGGCGTGCTGCCCCGCGGCGCCGCCAACGGCGTGGCGGTCGCGGACGGCTACGCCTACGTCATCGCGGGCAGCGAGGGCCTGTTCGTCTACAACGTGAAGGATCCCGCGAACCCGACGCTGGTGTCCGAGCAGAAGATTCCCTCGGAGACGTTCACCAACGCGCTCATCAACGGCACGACGCTCTACCTGGGCACCTACGCGAAGGGCATCCGCATCTGCAGCCTCGCCAACCCGGAGGTCCCCACCTGCGACAAGACGGTGCTGGGGGACCTGACGGTGCGCGTGGACGGCCTGGCGAAGGACGGCAACCTGCTCTACGTGGCGTCGCCCCTGCCCAAGTCGGACATCATCATCCTGGACGTGACCCAGCCGTCCGCGCCGACCCTCGTGGTGCGCTACACGGTGGAGGGCTCCTCGCCCGACCTGAGCGAGTACCCCTACGCCCTGGCGGTGCAGGACAACCGCCTGTACGTGAGCAACTGGAGCTACGGCATCACGGTGACGGACCTCGCGCCCCTGGCGACGACGGCGAAGTTGCCCAAGATCCTGGGCCGCTTCGGCGGGCCCTCCACCAGCGCCCTGGCGGTGGGCAAGCTGGGGGACACCGCGGTCGTCTACCAGGGCTCGGACGCGTGGGGCTCCTCCATCCTGGCGCTGGACGCCACGAACCCGGAGGCCATCGTGCAGCGCGGTGAGTTGCCGCTGCGGCTCGAGGCGACGCTGGGCGGCATGACCCTGTCGGGCACCACGCTCTACGTGGCCAACTACCAGGACGGCCTGCGGGTGTACGACGTGTCCACGCTGGGGACGCCGAAGGCCGCCGGGTACTTCAACACCTGGAACGAGACCGACGCGGGCCGTGGCAAGAGCTACTTCGACGGCCTGCAGGGCGTTCATGTCGCGGACGGGCTGGTGTATGGGTGGGACACGACGCGCGGGCTGCTCATCTTCCGCCACACCCCGTGACGCCAAGGCTGTGTCATGACCCCGTTGAACGGATGTGGACGCTGCCAGACCCTGCCCGAGACGCCGGACGTACCGGGGCGTCTCTTCCTGTGGCCGCCGCTGGGCCACAGCCTGGGCAAGCTGGTGGCGCACCTGCGTGATTCGGGGGACACCTTCCAGCTGCGCACCGACGTTCAGTGTGTCGTGGTGGGGATGGGGCAGGGCGGCCTGCGGAAGCTCTCCGCGAGCCTCCCCAACGTGCTGACGGCGGAGGAGGTGCGGGGCACGCGCGCCCTCTTCGTCGAGGGCGACGGCGAGCCCGGCATGGCGGACTTCCCGCGCGTGGACTCACTGCAGCGGCTCACCACGCTGCATCAGTCCGGGTGGCTGGTGGACATGCTGGCGGAGTCTCGGCTCACCACGTTCTTCCAGCCCATCGTGCACGCGCAGGACACCTCGCGCGTCTTCGCGCACGAGGCGCTGTTGCGAGGCCGCGACCGCGACGGGGCGCTGGTGCCCCCGAACCGGCTGTTCGACACGGCGCGCGAGGCGGACCTGTTGTTCCAGCTGGACCTGGCCGCGCGGACTACGGCCATCCGCGAGGCGGTGCGGCACCAGCTGAGCACGCACCTGTTCATCAACTTCACGCCCACGGCCATCTACGATCCGGCCTACTGCCTGCGCTCCACGGTGGCGGCCATCCGCGAGTCGGGCATCCCAGAGTCGCACGTCGTCTTCGAGATCATCGAATCCGACCGGGCCGCGAACGCGGCGCACCTGCGCGCCATCGTGGATTTCTATCGGGCGGCGGGCTTCAAGGTGGCGCTGGACGATCTGGGCGCGGGCTACTCGTCGCTGAACCTCATCCACCAGCTCCGGCCGGAGTTCATGAAGCTGGACATGGAGCTGGTGCGGGGCGTCCACGCGGACCCCTACAAGGCGTCCATCGTGCAGAAGCTGCTGGAGATCGCCCGGCAGCTCGGCATCCAGACGGTGGCCGAGGGCATCGAGACGCCCGAGGAGCTGTCCTGGGTGCGCCGGCACGGGGTGGACTTCGTGCAGGGCTATCTCATCGCGAAGCCCGCGGGCGCGCCGGCGAGCACCACCCCGCGCATCACGGATTGAGCAGCGAGTTGGACGTGCCCGAGCGCTCCAGGCTCGCGGCGCGCGCCAGCCGCAGGTCATCGCCCGCGCTCTGCAGTGCGATGCGCGCGGCGTAGCTGTCCCGGCGGTTGGCTGCATCCCGGGCGTAGGCGATCTGCGCGCGGATGCGTTCGGCCTGGACCACGACGCCACCCTGCCCGAAGGCCGCGGCGCTCTGACGAACGACGGAGAAATCCTCGTCGGCGATGTTCAGGGCGTTGTCCACGTTCATCTCGCCCTGCTCCAGCGCCTGATCCGCCGCGAGCATCCACTGGCCGCCGGATTGGATCCGCGCCAGCCGTTGCTGCCGGGCACGCTCGGCCTCGTAGGCGCGCTGCTCATGCGTGTCCACCTGGGTCTGCACGGACTGGGTGCGCTCGGTGGCGCGCGTGTCGCGAGCTTCCATCTCCTGCTCCAGGTCCGCGATGCGCTGGCGCAGACGCGTCACTTCCTCATTGGCAGCGGCGGCCTGCTGCGTCTGGGCCTGCCCCTGCGCGCCCTGAGGCGCTGGCGTTGTTTGAACCGGCGTCTGGGTTTGCCCCTGTACCCCCTGGGGAGCCTGCGTCGTCTGATCCGAGGGCGTCTGGGCCGGTGCGGTCGTGTCAGACGGAGCGGCGGCGCCAGTTCCCGCCGTGCCCGCCCCACCCGTCGCGGGCGGCGTGGCGGATCCGGTCCCCGTCGTGCCGGCAGCACCCGCGCCGCCCGTCGCGGTCCCCGGCTCCTGCACCGTCACGCTTGACGTATCCAGCGGTGCCTCGCTCGTGCCTTCCGGAGCGACGTTGCTCTGAGGGGCCGAGGAGGTCGCACCCGTGTCGTAGGCGCCGCCGAAGCCAGGGGCATTCCCCTCAGTGGGACCGGACGTTGGCGCAGTCCCCGCGGCACCCGAGCCCGTGGCGGGCTGCCCCGAGGTGTTCCCATCCGTGGTCGGAGTCGTCCCCGCCGCCCCTGAACCCGTGGTGGGCTGTTCCGTCGTGCTCCCCGCGGCTCCAGCGCCTCCCGTGCCCGTCTGGGGCTGCGCCGCCTCCGTCGCCTCATTCGACGCGGGCTCCTGCTCGAAGACCGTGGGGACGGGCGGCGGCACATACGTCTGGGACTGCTGGACCGCGACATCGCCCGAAGTGACCGGCGGGTTGCCATCGGACATCAGGGGCGTCAGCGAGTAATAGCTGCCTTCGGTCGGATCCGACGGGGCCTGGATGACATAGCCCTGCGGAGGCCGCGCACCGTTCCGGTCCTCATTGGCCTGCTCATAGGCATCCTGTAGGGCCGCGGCGGCGGGGTCCCTCACGGACGGATCCTCTGGAGGCAACGGCTCCGGGTCGTACGCCTGACCCATGCTCAATCCCGCGACGATGGCGATCCAGAGGCGCATGCCTTGAAGGTGTCCACGCGCGAACGCATCCACATCACCGCCAGCGCCCCTCCGCCCGCTCCTCCGCCAGGAGGGCGGAAAGGGCTCAAGCCTTCGAGCGCCGGGCCAACAGCTCGTCCGCCGCACGCCGTCCCGTCTCGAGCGCGCCATGCACGGTGCCTTCATCTCCGCCCACGTGCGTGGCCTCGCCAGCGAAGAAGAGCGTCCGCCCCACGGGCCTCGCGAGTGTCTCGACGGCGTCCATCGCGCCCGAGGGAATGACCGCGTAGCCCCCGCGCGTGTACGGCTCCGCCTGCCAGTCCTGTACGCGCCACGCTTCCAGCCGCGCGTGCAGCTCCCGCACGGGGAGATGGAAGAGCAGGGACAGCCCCTGGAGTGCGCGTCCCAGCACCACCTTCTCGCTCGAGCGGGACAGCAAGGCGGCGGTAGGGCCTCCACTCCAGCCCACCAGGTGCCGCGTGCGTCGATGGGGCGACAGCGTCCACCACGTGGAGAACGCGGAGGCGGGCGCGTGGAAGAAGCCAAAGCGCGAGGTGTCCTCCTGCTCCCGCCAGAACGCCGTGCGGAAGCGCAGCAGGACCTTCACCAGGGAGCCCATCGCCAACCGGTTCCAGGCGCGCTCCTGCTCACGCACGCGAGGCACGAAGCGCACGGCCCCCGGAGCGGGCGGCTTCGCCTGCAACACACCCACGGGAAGCGTCACCACCGCGTGCTTCCCCTGGAACGTCCCGAGCGGAGTGCCCTGCCGCGTCCGGGCCTGCACGAGGACCGAGCCCGGTCTCCAGCGCACCTCCTCGGCCACGGCGTTGAGGAACAGCGTGTCCGGCTTCGCGAACAGCTCCTCGGCCATCGCGTGCGGCACGCGGTCATACCCCTCCAGCACGCGCGACGGCGTCGTGCCCCCGGCTGCGTCAGCGGTCCGCTCCATCCGCGAGATGGCGAGCGTGCTCGCGACGCCCGGATCCGCCGCGTAGAAGCCCCGGACGTACGAGCGCGCCATCGCGCACACGACGGGTGGCCACCGGTGGATGCGCGCCTGCTCCGCCACCCACGCCGCCATGGGACGGTCCGGTCCCTGCGCGGACATCAGGGGCTCCTGGAACGCGAAGGCGTCGTCCCCGTCACCCAGCTTCCCACGCCACAGGAGCGCATGCGTGTCGTTGCAAGGGCTTACCGTCAGCCCCGCCCGGTGGATACGCCTCAGCAATCCAGCGGGCCTGCCATGGACGAACTCGGCGCCCAGCTCCAGGGGCACGTCCGCCACCGTGTCCCGGAGCGTCGCCACGCGGCCGCCCACGCGGTCTCGGGCTTCCAGCACGATGACCCGCAGGCCCTGGCTCATCAATCGTTCAGCCGCGGCGAGCCCCGCGGCACCGGCCCCCAGGATGACGACATCCGCCTTGTGATCCATGCCGCTCCTGCTTCTGCGGCGCGGAAGCGCCCATCATGGAAAGACGACCGCGGCCCACCGACGGACGGGGGCCGCGAGCCGGGGTTCCCCTCCCAGGAGGGAGAGGAACAGGGGAGGGGAGTGGCGCTGCTAGTAGGTCTTCGGCGAGCTGCTGGAACCCGTGTTGGAGCCCGTGTCCGGGTTCATCGTGGAGTCGTTGCCGGTGCCCTGGTTCTTGTCATCCATGCCCGAGCCGCCCGAGCCCTCGTTGATGGACGAGTCCGGCGCCATCGGGTCGGAGCCCGAGCCGCCCGTGCCCGAGCTCGGCGAGATGCTGGTCGCCATGTTCTTCTCGTCCTTCACCTGGAAGCTGGCGCGGATCTCCTGGCCCTCCTTCAGGCTCTTGGCGTTCTTCATGCTCGGGTCGGTGAACTGCGTCTTGCTGTCGATATCCAGGGGCACCACCGCGCCGCTGGTGCTGCTGACGTAGACCTTCTTGCTCTCGCTCTTGACGACCTTGCCCGTCAGCTCGTTCGAGCCTGTCATGCTCGACGAGCCCGAGCCGCCCATGGCGCCCGAGCTCCCGGAGGAGCCCTGCATGCTGCCGGACGACGTCGACGGCTGCTGCGAACCCTGCTGCGTCGTGCTGTCCTGGGCAAAGGCCACACCCGAACCCAGCAGCGCCACGGACGCGAAAACCCCAATGAGCTTCTTCATGGAATCTCTCCCGGATGATGTGTGAGTGGGACGGGGCGGCACCCACGGGGCCCCCCGCTGGGAAAAAGCTAGGGGTGGTGGGCGCGGGAGACAGGCCGGAGGGGGAAGACCGCGTGCGTGCCCGTTCGCTCTCCGGCCCGTGGGGCGTGGCCCGGAACCGACAACCGGCGCTCCAGCCGCCGGGTGGGGTGCTTGAAGCCGATTCCGGATTCACCTAGCGTGCTGGGGAAAGAGCGGAGGCTGGCCGCACGGCTGCCCCTGCCAGGAGACCGTGACCTCGATGCCCCCGCCCGCCAGGCCCTCCGCGCCGCAGCCCCAGCCCCAGGAACTGCCTGTCCCGTCCTACCCCGCCGTCGAGACCTTCATCGAGAAGGCCTCAGCCAGCGACGTCCAGGCGCTCTTCGCGCCCGTCAAGCAGGGGCTCGCCGACCTCAAGGGCCCGCGCGCGGAGATCGGCAAGAAGGCCCAGGCTGCGATCGCGCGGTCCGAGGAGCTGCTCGGCATGCTCGTGGACGTCCGCGAGAAGCTCGTCGCCGAGTCGAAGCAGTCCAAGGGCCGGAAATAACGGGCTTTTCGGGAGCCCGGACGATTTCTTGTCACCAGCAGGCAACCGGCGGCTGACTCTCCCGATAATCCTTTGAAAGAGCCACGGGATGATCCCCGGCTCCCCTTTTGAATCAACGCTGGCACCAGCGCGGAGGCTGAAATGAGCAAGATCGACAGCGGCATGATGGGTCCGAACCTGCGCATGAACACCCAGATGACCACGGCTCGGCAGACGCCGAACACGAGCTTCGGTGCGCGCGTTCAGAACGGTCTGAACAGCACCGTCGGCGCCGTGGGCGCGGGCGTGGGCGCGGTGGCGGGCTTCGTTCCCGGCGCGGGCATCGTCTCCGCGGCCGTCTCCTCCGCGCAGACCTTCTCCGGCGCCTCCGGCTCCGGCATGCAGGGCGGCCCGTACGTGGGCGTGATGAACACCGGCTCCGGCGCGGTGCCCTCCACCAACCTGCCGGGCGTCGGCGGCTCGGGCCTGCCCTCCACGGGCGGCTCCACCTCGCTGGGCACCAGCGTTGGCACCAGCTCGGGCGGCAGCGTGGGCGACCAGCTCAACACCAACGGCTCGCTCAAGTCCATGATGGACGACAACGTCAAGCTGCTGAACATGCAGTCCGCCATGCAGCACGAGTCGCAGCTCTTCACGGCTGTTTCCAACGTGATGAAGTCGCGGCACGATACGACCAAGAACTCCATCGGCAACATCCGCTAGTCTTCACGGACAGCGGAATCTGACCGGTGCAAGGAAGGCGGCCCTCGACGGCCGCCTTCCGTGCTTCCGGCGACAGGAAAGGCAGCGCGACGTCCATGGCGGAGACCCCTTCGGAGATTGCCAACAGCCTCGTGCCCCTGGCGCGCCAGCCGGCCATGGTCCTGCTGGAGTCTGGCTACCTGTGGCTGGATATGGGGCACTTCGACAAGGCCAAGGAGGTCTTCGTCGGTGCCGCCGCGCTGATGCCCAAGAGCGAGGTGCCCCAGATTGGTCTGGGCGCCGTGGAGTTCGCGCAGGGCAAGCACGACAAGGCCCTGGCGGCCTACCGGGTCGCCCAGCGGCTCGCGCCCCTGTCGTCACTTCCCCGGGCACACGCGGGTGAAGCGCTGTTGTTCATGGGCAAGGTGCCGGAGGCCCTCAAGGAACTGAAGGCCGCCATCGACCTGGAGCCCGAAAGCGACGGCGCGAAGCTGGCCCAGGCGCTCATCCAGGCGAAGGAAGCGGGGGCCCTGCCTCCGCCGAAGAAGTAGTCGCGGAAGGCGAAGGAGGTACGTCGATGGCTGTCGGTGGAGTTGGACGTGGGGGTGGGAAGGGCCGCGCGGGCGGCGCGAAGGGGGCGTCCGGTCCGTCGGGTGCCGCCGGCGCGTCCTTTGGCGGCAAGGTGGATCGCACGGAATCGCTCGTCGGGCCTTCGGGTCTGGTAGGCTCCAGCAACATCCAGGGCCCCCAGGCAACGGATCCGATCGCGGCGCAGGCCCTCGCCATCGCCAAGCGGCTGAAGAACGGGGGCTTCAAGAGCAAGGAAGAGGCGACGAAGGCGCTCGTCTCCGAAGTGTTGCAGGAGAAGTTGAACATGAAGTCCGCTGCCCTCACGGGCCGCATCGCCGGGGCCCTGCAGGATGATCCCCGGCTGAACCAGGTTCTCGAGCGGCTGTGGTCCAAGGCCGAGTGAGCGCGCCGCTTGCCTCTGGGTGAAGACAGGAAGGTCATCCTGGAGAAGTACGGCCCGTACGTGCGGTCGCTCGCGGCCACCGTGCGCAAGCAGTTCAATGCCCAGCTGGAGCTGGATGAACTGCTGGCCTATGGGCAAATCGGTCTGCTGGAAGCCGCTGAGCGCTTCGACCCCAAGGTTGGCGCCAACTTCCTCACCTTTGCCCACTACCGCATCAAGGGCGCCATCTTCGACGGTCTGAGGAAGATGGGGGTCTTGCGGGGCGCGGACGCCCGCACCGCCTATCAGGGCGAGCGCGCGACGGCGTATCTGGGAAATCTGGCGGACCGCGAGCAGGGATCAAGCAACCGCGGGTCGTCATTCGACGATGATATTGGAGACATCTCGGATGCCGTGGCGGGCCTCGCGGCGGTTTTCGCGGCGGGGGCGGAAGGGGCGGAGGCGGCGGGCTACGTGGATGAATCCCTCCCGGCGGATCAGCGCCTGGAGATGGAGCAGTTGAAGAACCGGGTGCGCTCGGCCATCGAGAAGCTTCCGGAGAAAGAGCGCAAGCTCCTGCAGGGCTATTACTTCCAGGGACGCACGCTGGAAGAGGCAGGAGCGGAAATCGGGCAGTCGAAGAGCTGGGCGTCGCGGCTACATGCGCGGGCCATTGATCGGCTCAAGGAACTCTTGAACGAGGAGGAGGAACTCCCTCCCCCCTCGACGGATGCAAGGAGGGTGTCACATGGCGGCTCCGATGAGCGGCATCTCCGCGGGACAGGTAGCGCAGCAAAAGCTGCAGGACCAGGGCGCGCAGCAGACTCAGAAGACGGGCGCGTCGAAGTTCGACGGAGTTCTCGCTGACAAGGCGCAGGGCGCCGGCCAGGTGGACGCCGCCCAGAACGTCAACAAGGCCCAGGCCGCGCAGGCCACCCAGAAGGTGGACAACGTCCGCCAGGTGGAGACCGTCAACAAGGCGGAGAAGGCCAACCTGAACAAGGTGAGCGGCGCGGCCCAGCAGCCCGCCACGGCCAAGGGCGCCGAGCCCGTGGACGCGAAGGCCGAAGCCTCCAAGACGACCAAGTCGGGCGGCATGGTGTCCGACCTCGTCTCCGGTCTGGAGAAGGGCCAGGTCAGCATGGACAAGCTGATCAAGGAGGCCTCCTCCGGCAAGAACATGTCCAACGCCGAGCTGCTCGGTCTCCAGGCGTCCATGTACAAGTACTCGCAGGAGTTGGATCTCACGTCGAAGGTCGTCGAGAAGGCCACCAGCGGCCTGAAGGACGTCGTCAAGACGCAGGTCTGAAGTCCCCACCCCGCCGGGCCATGGCGGCATGCGAAGGGCGGTCCCTCCCAAAGTCGGGAGGGGGCGCCCTTCCGCGTTTTGCAAGGGCCCTGTTAAGCTAAGCGCGCCCATGACTCGCCGAACGCCCGTCTTCGCCGCCCCGCTCCTCGCCCTGCTGTTCCTCACCGGCTGCTCCATCGAGCTGCAGCACGAGCTGACGGAGGCGGACGCGAATGAAATCTACGTCCTGCTCAGCAAGAACGGCATCAACTCCAAGAAAGAGAAGGCGGAGGGCGGTAACGAAGTGCGCTTCACCATCGTCGTCCCCAAGGGCGACGCCGCGCAGGCCGCGGAGCTGTTGAAGCGCAACTCGCTGCCGCGTCCGGTGGAGAAGGGCCTGTCCCACTTCGCCAAGGGCAGCATGGTGCCCACCGCCACGGAGGAGCGCGCCATGCTCCTCAAGGCCATGGCGGGTGAGGTCTCCAACGCGCTCAACCAGATCGACGGCGTGCTGGAGGCGCGCGCCATCGTGATGGTGCCGGAGAACAACGACCTGTCGCAGCCGGAGAACAAGCCGATGCCGTCGGCCTCCGTGTTCATCAAGTACCGCACGGTGGAGGGCGGCAAGCCCCCCGTGACGATGGACGCGGTGAAGCAGTTCGTCGCCAGCTCCGTGGCGGAGCTCAAGCCGGAGGCCGTCACCGTGCTGATGACGGAGGCCCTGGCCCCCTCGGCGGAGACCACGGAGACCAACCGCCTGCAGGACGTGCTCGGCGTGCGCATGACGGCCGCCAGCGCGAGCACCTTCAAGATGATCCTGGGCGGTGCGTTCGCGCTCATCCTGGCGATGATGGGCCTCACCGGTTGGACCTTCATGCGCGGTGGCTCGGGTGGCGCTGCCCCCGCCGCGGCGGCGCGGCCCGCGCGTGCGCGCGGCGGTCGCGAGGGCTAGAGCTGCACGTCGCTTCCCGCGGTCCTCCTGGGGTGGACCGCGGGACGTGTCCTCCAGGCCGGGGACACGACTTCCATCTTCAGCGGGCCACCTGGGGGCCCGCGAGGTGACCGTTGGATTCCTTCTTCACCTCGCTCAGCAAGCGCCAGACCATGATGTTGCTCACCGCGGTCACCTTCGGGGGCCAGGAGAGCATGGCGGCGCTGGAGCACCTGCCGGACGAGGAGGGCGCGCTCTTGCGCCACCGCGCGCAGGAGATCCTCCAGATTCCGCGCGAGAAGCGCCTGCCCGCGGTGGTTCAGGAGCTCAAGCGCCTGATGAAGGACCGGCGCGGCCAGCTGTGGACCGGGGATCCGGAGCGGCTGGCGGCGCTGCTCCAGCGCGAGCGCGGCGCCCTGGTGGAAGTCGCCCTGCGAGCGCTGCCCGGCAACATGGCGGAGGCCGTGCGCGGCCATCTGCCTCCCTCTCGCGTGAAGCTCACCCGCGAGGTGCGGCCGCAGGTCCTGGACATCATCCGCTGGAAGCTGGAGGAGGCGCTGTCGCGCGAGGCCGCAGGCCAGTCCGCGGGTTTCAAGTTCGCGGACGTGCTCAACCTCCAGACGCGTGAGTTGCTCACGGTGAGTGACCGCCTGGGGGCGCGCGTGCTTGGGCCGGCGCTGGCGGGCCTGCCCGAGGAAGAGCTGAACGGCCTCATGGAGTCGCTGCCTCCTGACCTGTTCCAGCTCATGAGCAAGTCCGTGGCGGCCAATGCGCCGCGCAAGCTCCCGGAAGAGGACGCGCGCGCGCAGATCAACCTGCACGAGGGCTTCAACCGGCTGGCCGGCGCCATCCGCAGCGCGGGCGTGCAGCGGCTGGCGCGCGCGTGCGTGGCGCAGTCCCCGGAGTTCGCCGCGCGCATGCTGGAGAAGCACCGCGGCGAGTTCGGCCACCTGGTGGCGAAGTGGGTGCGCGAGGAGCGCTCGCGGCCGACGGCCCGGGGCGATGGCGGACGCACCGACATCGTCATGGACCTGGAGCGGCTGGCCGTGCGCGGCCTCATCGAGCGGCCCGTGCGGCTGATCACGCCGCCGCGCCCCGCCGCCGTGCTCCCTCCACCGCCGGGGGCCCGGAAGCCCGCGCCCGCGGCCCCGGGAGCCCGTCCCGAAGCTCCGGCAGCCCGCCCCGCGGCTCCGGGAGCCCGTCCGGGGGCGGCACCCGCGCCGCGCGAGGGCCTGCGCACCACCGCGCCGGATCCGTCACGCCCGCCCGCGCTCCGAGCCCCCAAGGCCCTGCGGGGAGCCCCTCCCGCCGGAGAGTCCGCAGATGCGGGCGCCAAGCGCGACTTCATGGCCGAGCGCGCGGCCCGTCGCGCGGGTGCTGCGTCCAGCCGTGACGCGGGCCCGGGCGCGGCTCCCCCCGCCGGACGTCCGCGCCCGGCGCCAGGGGAGGAGCGGGGCTCGTCGGTGGGGCCCGCGCCCCGCGCGTCCATGGCTTCGCCAGAAGGGGACGCGAACGGTTCGAAGATGCGCCGGATGCCAGTGGAGCGCGAGCGCGGGCCCGCGCCCCGTGCCTCCATGGGGGCGCCGGAAGGTGAGGCGGGTGGTTCGCAGATCCGCCGGATGCCGGTGGAGCGCGAGCGTGGACCCCCGCCCCGCGCGTCCATGGCGGCCCCGGAAGGGGATGCGAACGGCTCCCAGATGCGCCGCATGCCGGTGGACCGGGGCTCGTCGGTGGGGCCCGCGCCCCGCGCGTCCACCGGGGCCATTCCCGGCCGCCGTGATCCAGAGGGCGCCCGGCCCGCGCGTCCCGTCCGGCCGGAGCCAGACGGCGCTCGCATTGGACCCCCGCCCTCGCGGCTGGGGGCACGCGGTGCGACACGCCCGCCGGAGCCGGATGCGCCGGAAGGCCGCTCCGTTCGGGCCGAGCGCCCCGCGCGGCCTCCCGCCGACGCGGAGGAGCGCGCCCCCCGGCGCCCGGAACCCTCCGGGGAAGCCGCTGATGGGGCCCGCGTGCTGCGCTCGCGCACGGGCAGCCGTCCCGCGGCGCGTCCCGAACCGGGGGGCGAGCCGGAGCGTCCCCCGCGCGTGCTCTCCAGCCAGGCATCCTCGCCCCGGTCCTCGGAGGGAACGCAGGTGGGCCGCCGGCGCCCGCCTCCCACCGACCGGCCGGGCCCGGATGACGCGGGCGGCCCGGGAGGGCGTGGACCGCGCGGCGGAACGCGCTAGCATCTGGTCTCCAAGGAGCGGCGCATGGCGATCGGCAAGGTAATCAAGGGGGACGGGTTGGCGGAGTCGGTGGTCGTCGCCACGTCCGAGCGGCCGGCGCTGCGTCCGCCGCGCGCGGGCGTGATGAACGCCGAGGTCTTCGAGGCGCGCCAGGGCGCCCAGGGCATCATCGAGGACGCCCAGCGCGAGCGTGAGCGCATCCTCGCCGAGGCCCAGCGTGAGAAGGAGGAGCTCTTCGCCAAGGCGAAGGACCTGGGCCGTCAGGAAGGCATCGCCCAGGCCACGGAGCTGCTCCTGCGCGCGAAGATACAGGCCGGGGAGATGCTCAACTCCCAGGAGCAGGACATCATCTCGCTGGCGCTGAAGATGGCGGAGAAGATCCTCGGCCGCGACCTGGAGCGCGAGCCGGAGCTGCTGGTGGACATGTGCGCCGCGGCCATCGACAACCTCCGCAACGCGCGCGCCATGATCCTGCGCGTGCACCCGAAGACGGCCACGGTGCTGCGCGCCAAGCGCCCCCAGCTGATGGAGCTCATCGGCCGCACGGTGGACCTGGCCATCAAGGAGGACCCGGAGGTCGCTCCCGTGGGCTGCATCGTCCAGACGGAGTTCGGCACCGTGGACGCGCAGCTGCCCACGCAGCTGGAGATGCTCCAGAACCTCCTGCAGCCGGACACCGCGCGCAAGAGCGGCCCTCCCTGAGCCTGCTGGCCCCAGCCGCGCCCTAGAGCCTCCAGGAATCCGTCATGGCCATCGACCTTTCGCGCTACTACGACCTCATCAAGGAAGCGTCCCTCGTCCGGGTGCGCGGCCGCGTCACGGAGCTGACGGGCCTCGTCATCAAGGCGAGCGTGCCCAACGTGCGCATCGGCGAGCTGGTGCTCGTCAAGAACCGCCAGCGCGGCCTGATGAAGTCGGAGGTCGTGGGCTTCGTGGGCGACGAGGTGATGCTCATGCCCCTGGGCGAGCTGTACGGCATCGGTCCGGACAGCGAGTGCATCCCCACCGGCCGTCCGCTCACCATCAAGTGTGGCGACGGGCTCCTGGGCCGCGTGCTCAACGGCATCGGCGAGCCCATGGACGGCATGCCCCTGGAGGGGGAGAACCTGATCGACTGGCCCGTGGACCGCGACTGCCCGGATCCCTTCACCCGTCAGCGCATCGAGCGGCCGCTGCCCCTGGGCGTGCGCTGCATCGACGGGCTTCTCACCGTGGGCGAGGGCCAGCGCGTGGGTCTCTTCGCCGGCTCCGGCGTCGGCAAGTCCACGCTGATGGGTCAGATTGCCCGCAACACGCAAGCAGACCTCAGCGTCGTGGCGCTCATCGGCGAGCGTGGTCGCGAGGTTCGCGAGTTCATCGAGGACGCCATGGGCGAGGAGGGCATGAAGCGCGCCGTGCTGGTGTGCGCCACGTCCGACCAGCCCGCCCTCGTGCGTCTGCGCGCCGCCTACGTCGCCACGGCCATCGCGGAGTACTTCCGTGAGCGCGGCGGCAATGTGCTGTTCATGCTCGACACGGTGACGCGTCTGGCGCGCTCCCAGCGCGACATCGGCCTCGCCATCGGCGAGCCCCCGGCGCGTCAGGGCTACCCACCCAGCGTCTTCTCCATGCTGCCGCGCATCCTCGAGCGCACGGGCAACTCGGCGAAGGGCAAGTGTACCGCCATCTACACCTGCCTCGTGGCCGGCGGTGACATGGAAGATCCGATCGCCGACGAGGTCCGCGGTATTCTCGACGGCCACTTCATCCTCAACCGTGAACTGGGCGCGCGAAACCAGTGGCCGGCCATGGACGTGCTCCAGAGCCTCAGCCGTGTGATGAGCGGCATCGTCAGCAAGGAACACAAGAAGGCCGCCGGCAAGCTGCGCGAGACGCTCTCCACCTACGAGAAGCAGCGCGACCTCATCCTGCTGGGTGCCTACCAGGCCGGCGCGGACCCCAGGACGGACTACGCCATCGAGAAGTACGACGCCATCATCGACTTCCTCAAGCAGGACACCCACTCCAACTCCCCGTACGAGGAGACCGTGGAGCAGCTCATCGCCCTCTTCGAGGACTGATGCCTCCGGGGGAGGCGCGTGGACGGGCCGTTTCCGGGTAGGATGGCCCGACCATGCCCCCGTACCGGTTGCAGGTGTTGCTGGACATGCGTGAGAAGGCGAAGGAGGAGGCCGAACAGGCCTTCTCGGACGCCGTCAAGGCGCTGGCGAAGGAAGAGCAGGAACAGAAGCGCCTGGAGGCGGAGCTGGAGCGCCGCCGCAAGGAGCGCAAGGCCAAGGTCCAGGAGTACTTCCAGCAGATCATGGCCAAGGGCGCCGGCATCAACGGCATGAACATGATGGGCCGCTTCGAGCAGCGTCTGAAGGACGACGAAGCCCAGGTCGCCCTCCAGATCGAGCACCAGAAGGAGGTCGTCCGGACGGCGGGCCGCCTGGTGGAGCAGCGCCGCATGCTGATGGCCGAGGCCGCCAAGGAGCTCAAGGCCATCGAGAAGAACAAGGAGAAGTTCGTCAAGCAGGTGAAGAAGGAACGCGAGGATCGGGAGGAGTTGGGCCAGGAGGAGATCGGCAGCGCCTTGTTCCTGGCCCGCCAGCGCAAGTAACCTCCCGCCGCCTTCCGCTGTATCTGGAGAAACGCCATGAGCCGAGTTGATGACGATCGTGATGCCGCGCGCTTGGCGGAGCGGATGATCCAGGAGCGCAAGCTCGCGGAGGCGAAGACCCAGAAGCGCGTGCAGGGCGAGTCCGTCTTCTCCAAGCTGGTCCAGCAGGGACAGGCCGAACAGGCCCAGCCCAAGCAGGCGCAGGAGCTGAAGCAGCCCCTGGGCAAGCAGGTGCTGGCGCGCCTGGCGCAGGGACAGGGCAAGACCTTCGACGAGAAGCTGGCCCAGAAGGAGACCGCCTTCGCCAGGCCCGGGGAGTCCACCCAGGGCGCCCAGCAGTCCCAGCGCAACAGCGAGTCGCAGGGCCTGTCCAAGGGCGGCGAGGCCCGCAAGTCGGAGGTCGTGGAGGAGAAGCGCTCCACGGACGTCCGCGAAGGCGACATGAACAAGGCCGAAGGTCAGGCCGGCCGGCTGAGCCAGGAGAAGGGCGAGCTGAAGATCGACGTCAACGCCGGCGGTGGTAAGGGCGCGGGCGGCGGGGGCAGCAAGGAGAAGGACGACAAGGGCGCGCAGATGGCCGGCGCGGGCTTCCGCTTCAACCCCGCGCTGATGGCGCCGGTGCCGGTGGCCAAGCCCAAGGACACCGCGGGCTCCGAGCGGCTGCGCGCCATGGCGAACGAGATCGCCCAGAAGATCGTCGAGCGCGTGCGCGTGGGCACCAACGCCGCGGGCAACGCGGAGTTCCAGATCGACCTGCGCGGTGACGTGCTCAACGGCCTGTCCATCAAGGTCAGCGCGAAGAACGGAAAGATTTCCGCCGTCTTCAGCGGCAACGACCGCGACACCTTGAAGATGCTGGAAGAGCAGAGCGACGGCCTGCGCAGCGCCCTGGGTGGCCGGGGGCTGGCGCTTGAAAATCTGAGGTTCGAGGCGAAGACATGAGCCTGGAGCCGGACGACGAGCCCGGAGTCTTTGAGCGCACCATGTTGGTCGACACCCGGAAGCTGGGACCCCCGCCCCCGAAGTCCGCGCAAGCCCCGGCCCCCGCGCCGGCCCCGGTGTCACCGTGGCGGAAGTTCGCGTTCACGAACCTGGAGAAGGTGTCGCGCACGCAGGGCCAGCTGGCGGAGCGGATGCGTTGGCTGACGCCCAACGCGGGCACGCTGGAGACGGTCTGCGCGCGCCTCAAGGCCCTCTTCGACGTGGACGTGCGCCTGTCGGTGGAGTCCGCCCAGGCGCGCCCCATGACGGAGCTGCGCCGCTTCCTGGGGGACCCGTCCTTCCTGGCGGTGCTGGCCCCCGGCGCGCTCAAGGGCCGGGTCATCCTCGAAATCGAGCTGTCGCTGGCGCACTCGGCGGTGGACCTGCTCTTGGGCGGCGCCGGTGAGACGGTGGGCCTGCGCCCCCTGACGGACATCGAGGAGGGCGTGATGGGCTACGTCGTCCTGGAGGCCCTGAAGGAGCTGGTGCCCGGGCTGCAGCCGGGCGTTCCCCGGCCCCGGCTGGACGGCGTGGCGCGCGGCGTGGATGAAGTCTCCGCCCGCCTGGGCGAGGACGGCCCGATGCTGGCGGTGCACCTGAACGCGGTGCTGGGCTCGCACCGCGGCATCGTGCGGCTGGTGGTGCCGTCGGCGGTGCTGGAAGCGGCGGAACCCGCGGTGGAGAGCGCCCAGCGGCGCGACCACCGCCGTCAGGACATGAAGGCGAACGGCCGGCGCCTGTCCGCGCTGCGCGACTGGCTGCGCGCGGAGATTGGCGTGGCGGAGCTGTCCGCCCAGGACCTGGCGTCCCTGCGCGTCAAGGACGTGCTGCTCCTGGACATGCTGTCGGCGCGGCCGGACCGGGGCGAGCCCGGCACGGCGCAGCTGCGGCTGGGCCTGGGGCGCACCGGCCACTTCCTGGCGGACGTGTCCGTGGAGCACGGCCGCTACCGGGCGCGCATCACGGACATCATCCCCGGGGAGCCGGGCAACCCGCAGGGTGGGGAGTCCGGGGGCGGGTCGGAAGACAACGAGGACTTCACCAACCCGGAGCTGGGCGTTCCTCCGGAACTCGAAGGGGCGGCATTGGACGACAAGGACGGAAGCGATCTGCTCAGCGACCTGCCCCTGCAGGTGGCGGTGGAGCTGGCGCGCGTGCCCATCACGGCCGAACAGGTGGTGGGCCTGCGCACAGGCCAGGTCATCGACCTGCGCCGTGGGGCGGGTGAGCCCGTGGACCTGTCGGTGAACGGCAAGGTGGTGGCCCGGGGCGAGCTCGTGGAGCTGGAGGGCCAGCTCGGGGTGCGCATCATCCACCTGAGCTGAAGCGTTTGCGCCCATGCGTCACAAGGCAGGCGGGCAGGGGGGCGTGGTCGTGCCCGGGCCCGTGGCGGTCCTGACTCGGGTGCACTAGGCTCGCGCCCATCCATGGCGGTCCTCGGTCTCTCTTCCTCGCGCCTGTTGCTCGGCGCCGCGCTGCTCTTCGCGTCGCCCGCCGTCCTGGCGCAGGCGCCCGCGGTCTCCACGCCTGACGCCTCCGTGGCGGCACCGGCCCCCCAGGCCCCCGCCGCTCTGGCGCCCGCGAAGGACGCGGCCGCCGTACAGGCTCCAGCTCAGGCCCCAGTGGAGGCCCCGGCTGCCTCGGGCGACAGCGCGGCCCGCGCGAAGCGCCACGCGGACGAATTGGACCGCGAGCTGGGCGTCTCCGAGGCCGAAGGCGGAGAAGCGCAGGAGAGCCTGGGCTGGGTGGTGGTGCGCACGGTGGCGCTGCTGGGCGCGGTGCTCGCGGCCATCTACCTCACGCTCAACGTGGGCCTGCGCCGGCTGATGGGCCTGCAGGGCGTGCCCGTGGGCAAGGCGTCGGTGGTGTCGGTGATGGAGCGCATCCCGTTGGATCAACGGCGCACGCTCTTCGTCCTGAAGGCCGCGGACGAGTACCTGCTGGTGGGTGGCGGCGAGGGTGGCGTGCAACTGGTTTCGAAGCTGGACCGCGACGCCGTGGAGCGCATCCGCGCCGCGCGTCCGCCGTCGTCGCCGGTGTCCCTGAGTCCTTTCCTCCAGAAGCTCCTCTCCCGCCGGACCGGTGGCACCACGCCGCCGCCGGGCGTCTGAAGGCCGTCACGTGAACCGTTCGTCTCCCGCTCGCCCGCTGCTGTTCCGCGCTCCGCCCTGGCTCTTCGCGGCCCTCGTGTCGCTGCACCCCTTCGTCGCGTCCGCGGCGAAGAAGGGCGGCGACTCGATGCCGGATGAAATGGTCAAGGAGGCGGTGAGCTCCGACTCCTTCACCTCCCGTCCGCTCATCCTCATCCTCGCGCTCGCGGCCATGTCCCTGGTCCCGTTCGCGCTGATGATGGTGACCAGCTTCGTGAAGATTTCGGTGGTGCTCTCCATCGTCCGCTCGGCGCTGGGCACCCAGCAGATTCCCCCCACCCAGGTCATCACCGGCCTGGCCATCATCCTCACCGTCTACATCATGGCTCCCGTGGGCCAGGAGATGTACCGGGCGGGCGGCATCGACATCTGGTCCCGCGGGACGTCCGTCTTCTCCTCTGAAACGGTGGGCACGATGCTGGGGGCCGCGGACAAGTCCAAGGAGCCCCTGCGCGACTTCCTGATGAAGAAGGTCACCAACAAGGACCGCACGCTCTTCTACAGCCTGGCGAAGAAGATGCGGAAGGAGGAGGACCGCAAGGACATTGGCCCGAAAGACTTCATGGTCATCGTCCCGGCCTTCGTCGTGTCCGAGCTGAAGGAGGCCTTCCAGATTGGCTTCCTCTTGTTCGTGCCCTTCATCGTCATCGACATGGTGGTGGCCAACATCCTGCTGGCGCTGGGCATGCACATGCTGTCGCCCACGACCATCTCCATGCCCTTCAAGCTCTTGTTGTTCGTGCTCGTGGACGGCTGGTACCTCATCGCCAAGGGCCTGGTCATCGGCTACCTGTAAGGAGCCCCGTACTTCCATGAATCAGCTCACGTTCATCACCCAGGAGGCGCTGTTCCTGGTGCTCGTGGTCTCCGCGCCGCCGGTGCTCATGAGCCTCCTGGTGGGCTTCCTCGTCTCGCTGTTCCAGGCCACCACGCAGATTCAAGAGCAGACGCTCTCGTTCGCGCCCAAGGTCGTCCTCGTCTTCGGCGTGCTGGCCATGACGGGCCCGTGGATTGGCGGTCAGCTCCTGCGCTTCACCTTCCACGTCTTCGACCGGTTTCCGGCGCTCATCGGCAGATGAACATCGGCGAAGTGATGGCCGAGCTGGGTGCTCGGGTCAACCTGTCGGTCACCATCTTCACGATGGCACTCATCATGTGCCGCGTGATGCCCATCCTCATCTTCAGCCCGTTCCTGGGCGGCGAGGTCGTTCCCTCGGAGATGAAGCTGGGCCTGGGCCTGATGGTGTCCGCGGTGCTCTTCCCGTCCGTCGCGGACCGGATGGACCGGATTCCCCTGAGCGCGCTCCCGTACATCGGGCTGTTGCTCAAGGAGGTCTTCATCGGCGTGGCGCTGTCGTACATCGTCAACATGGTGTTCGACGCGGCCCGCGTGGCCGGCACGCTGATGGACACCATGTCGGGCAGCAACAACGCCCAGCTCTACGTGCCGCAGCTGGGCACGCAGGTGTCGCTCTTCTCCAGCCTCAAGGTGCAGCTGTGCGTGGTGCTGTTCCTGTCGCTGGACGGGCACCACATCATCATCCGGGCGCTCGGAGACAGCCTCGCCATCGTGCCGCTGGAGGGCTTCCCGCGCTTCAGCCGCGGCGTGTGGCCCTTCTTCGACCTGATGATCCGCTCCTTCGCGGACCTGTTGAAGATCAGCCTGGCGCTGGCCGGCCCCGGCATGGTGGCCGCGTTCGTCACCGACCTGTCCCTGGGCGCCATCAACCGCGTCGCGCCGCAGATCCAGGTGTTCTTCATCTCCATGTCGCTCAAGCCGCTGGTGGGCGTGTTGATCATGTTCATCGCCATCCATGTCGTGATTGGCCGCATGCAGCAGGAGCTGGTCAACATGCTCCGCATGTTCCAGCACGCCATCCAGATGCTGGCCTGAGCCGGCTCAAGCCTCCCGGGATTCCTCCATGTCGGACGAGAGTGGCGACAAAACAGAAGAACCGTCGCATAAGAAGCTCGACGACGCGCGCAAGAAGGGTCAGACCTGGAAGAGCAAGGACCTGACGGGCGTGGCCGTGCTCGTCGCGGGCCTGGGCATCGTCAAGGGCACCTGGGACACCGTGGAGAGGGAGATCTCCACGCTCTTCCGCTTCAGCTTCGATGCCATCGCCCACTCGCAGGACCTGGGGCTGGCGACGACGCAGCTGCTCATCATGGGCCTGCGTACGCTGCTGCTCCTGACGGTGCCCATCGTTGCGGGCGCGGCGGTGCTGGGCGGGCTGATGGACTTCCTTCAGGTGGGGTCGCTCTTCACCATCGACCCGCTCATCCCGAAGTTCGACAAGCTCAACCCCATCGCGGGGTTGAAGAACATGTTCTCGAAGAAGTCCTTCGTGGAACTGCTCAAGAACCTCATCAAGATTTCCGTCGCCGCCTACGTCGTCACCGGCGTGGTGCGGGACTCGATGCCCCTGGTCATCGAAACGGTGCGCCAGGACACGCACGGCATCATGGCCATCATGGGGGAGATCCTCTACCGGGTCTGCGTGCGCATCGTGATGCTCTTCGTCATCTTCGGCGTGTTCGACGTGTGGTGGCAGCGCAAGTCGTTCATGAAGGACATGATGATGACGAAGGAGGAGGTCAAGAAGGAGTACAAGCAGAGCGAAGGCGACCCGCACCACAAGGCCAAGCGCAAGGAGCTCCACCATGAGATCATGGAGGGGGCCCAGATGGAGGCCGTGAAGGACGCGAGCGTCATCGTCACCAACCCGGACCACGTCGCGGTGGCGCTGATGTACGACCAGAACAAGGACGGGGCGCCGCGGGTGCTGGTGAAGGGCATGGACGCCAAGGCGGAGCGCATCAAGGCGCTGGCGCGCGAGGCGGACGTCCCCCTGCTGCGCAACGTCCCCCTGGCGCACGCGCTCCTGCGCGTGGAGGTGGGCGAGGAAGTCCCGGAGGAGCTCTACGACGCGGTCGCCGAGGTGCTGAACTTCGTCTACGGGCTCAAGCAACAGCAGAACGCGGCGCCGCCTGCGCGCGCCTGAGGAGGAGGCCATGGCCAGCGACGAAGAGGCGGACATCGCCATCGCCATCAAGTACGACACCAAGGCGGACGGTGCCCCGCGCGTGGTGGCGAAGGGGATGCGCCTCAAGGCGGAGAAGATCCGGGAGATCGCCAAGCAGTACGGCATCCCGGTGATGCGCAACGTGTCCCTGGCGCACGCCCTGTACCGGGTGGACGTGGGGCAGGAAGTCCCGGAAGAGCTCTACGACGCGGTCGCGGAAGTGCTGAACTTCGTCTACGCGCTCCAGCGGGAGCATGCAGGCGGGCGCTGAAGGGGGCTGGACGCGGGGCCCCCACCTGTATTGAAGTCGGGCCACCATGGCCAGAATCAACAATCAGCCCCCCAGCACCGCGCTTTGGCCCTGGGGAGGTCCCCGCAGTGTCCGCGAGCGGCTGGTGGACCCGTCCCAGCTGGACCGGGCGAAGAAGCTGCGCAAGGCGGGCAACATCAAGAACCCGTCGATGCCCTCCGCGGCGCTCCTGGACTTCATCGGTCCGGCGCACTCGTCGGAAGAGCTCCGGTTGCCCCTGCCGCCCCACCCGGGCGGTCACGACGCGGACCTGGAGGGCTTCAGCGACCGGCCGCACCTGGCCAGCGTCGCGGGCCGCGGGGACGACGGGCAGCGCCGGATGCTGGAGCGCGGCCTGTCCAAGGTGAACGCGCCCCCGGAGCGCCTGGAGCGCCTCAAGGCCCTGTTGCAGCGCGAGTCCGCGATGCTGGGCCTGGTGGATCAGGTGAGCGCGGAGTCGCAGGAGATCATCCGCCGCATGTGGGAAGAGCAGAAGGACGAGGGCTACTGACCCATGGCGGCGCTGGACCCGGAAGATCCGCAGGACGAGGCGAAGCTCACCGCGCTCCTGCAGCGTTGGGCGGAGGGCAAGGCCACGCTCCGCGAGGTGCGCGGCTATTCCAACGACGAGCTGTACGCCATCGCCAAGACGGCCTACTTCTTCTTCTACCAGGGCCGGCTGGCGGAGGCGCGCACGCTCTTCCAGGGCCTCTACGCCATCAACCCCACGGACGTGTACTTCGCCAAGGCGCTCGGCGTGGTGGAGATGGCCGCCGGAAACGGGCAGGGCGCGCTCGCCGCCTTCGACGTGGCCGCCAAGCTGGCCCCCCAGGACCCGTCCGTCTACGTGGGCCGCGCGGAGGTGAAGTTGGCCATGGGACAGAAGCCCCAGGCCCTGGAGGACCTGCGCCGCGCGGCGGCCATGCCCCCGGCGGATGATCCGGTGGTACGCAAGGCTGGCGCCATGGTCACCGCCCTTACCCGGCGCTGATCCTCGGGGTGGGACCCGTCTCCTGGCGCGTTGGCTGGAAGCCCCGTAATCTCTGGTAGGCTGGATTCATTCACCTCAACCGATGGAGCGGTTCATGAGCACCCCCCCCAAGACACAGCTTCCGCTGCCCCCGGAGCCGCCGGAGCTGAAGGAGAAGCGCGACAAGCTGCTGGCGGAGCTGGATGTCCAGGGCAAGACGGCCCAGGGCACCTTCCTCCAGGTGGTGCGCAACATGCGCAAGCTGGTCGCCGCGTCGGCCCCCGGCACGCCGCTGGATGAGGGGATGTACAAGGACGTCACGGATTCGCTGAACCGCTTCATGAAGGACCCCATCCTTCCGCCCCCGGCCATCCTCGGGCACGTGGTGGAGTACCTACAGTACCGCATCAGCACCTACGGCATGACCATCCAGAGCGCCGTGATGGAGATGAACCCGGAGCTGGGCGCCAAGTTCGCCGTGACGCCCCCGGTCGCCGCGCCGGCGGCCCCCGCGGCTCCTGCTCGCGGCGCGGGTGGGCACAAGACGTCGGATGGTTTCGAGAACTCCAGCCGCCCCAAGATCGCGCTGACCCGCGAGGACTCGCTGCCCGGCACCGCGAAGCCGGCGGACCCCCGCGCCGAGTCGCAGCAGCAGCTGGATTCCTTCAAGGCCTGGATGAAGAACCCGGCCCTGGGCAAGCTGAAGGGCTGATCCAGCCCGTGGTACCGAGGCGGGGAGCCGGGAAAAAATGATCCCGGGAAATTCCCAGGAAACTCCCGCCCCCCCTCACCGATAATCCTTTTGTAGCTGGTGCCGCACGAACCCATCTCGCAGGACCCGGAGACACTCTCATGGCCACGATCGACGTCTTCAACACGGCAGTGAACACCGCGAAGAACACCACCGGCACGGCGATGGACAAGATGATCGACGCCGCCCCGGCCGAGCAGAAGGGCTT